>DASWUD010000097.1:0-6823 GCA_036401755.1 Gammaproteobacteria bacterium | reverse complement strand
CCGCCTCTACCAGAATGTGCCACGGCTGTGGGGTCGCTATATCTTTTCAGATGTGGTGGCCACCCGGTTGGTGCCGCCGGCCTATGGAGACTCCAGTGGGGTGCGCGGCGCGGCCTGGTTATGGAATGAGTGAGCGAGCTGCGCGCGGAACTCGCTGCCGGCAAGCGCCTTGCCGAAGTAGTAGCCCTGCAGCAGGTCGGCACCGCGCGAGCAGAGGTAGATGTACTGCTCCTCCGTCTCCACCCCCTCGGCAATCACCTTCAGCTTGAGGCGCTGCGCCATGACGATGATCGCCTCGCACAGCGCGGCGTCGTCGCTGTTGGTGATGACATCACGTACAAAGGTACGGTCGATCTTGAGCACATTGAAGGGGAAGCGCTTCAGATAGCTGAGTGATGAATAACCGGTGCCGAAGTCGTCGAGGGCAATGCGCACACCAAGCTGCTTCAGTTCGGCCAGGACGGCCGCCACGTGGTCCACATCCTCCATCAGGATGCTCTCGGTCACCTCCAGCTCCAGGGCGCTGGGTGGCAGCCTTGAATCACGCAGTGCCTTCTGCACACTCCCCACCAGGCCGCGATGGTGAAACTGACGCAGCGAGAGATTGACGCTGACATGGAGCCAGGGATAGCCGGCGTCATGCCAGCGGCGTGCCTCGCGGCACGCCTCCCCGAGCACCCAGCGACCGATCTCGATGATGAGGCCGGTCTCCTCGGCAAGCGGAATGAAGTGATCCGGCTGGATGTGGCCAAGTTCCGGGCTATGCCAGCGCAGCAACGCCTCGCACCCCACCACGCTCCCTTCACTGCAATCGACTTGCGGCTGGTAGTAGACCGAAAGCTCGTTGCGCGCCAGGGCACCACGCAGCGCTGTTTCCAGCTGCAGGCGCTGCTCCAGCTGATGGTTGAGTTCGGGGGTGAAGAAGCGGTAGGTGCCGCGGCCGCTCGCCTTGGCGCGGTACATGGCGGCATCGGCGTTTTTAAGCAGCTCACCACTGCTGGCGCCATCCTGCGGGTGGAGGGCGATGCCGATGCTGGCACTGACAAACAGATCGGTCGCCCCGAGCTTGAGCACGGGGACCAGCGCCTGGAGGATCGCCTCGGCGCTCTCCTCCAGTTCGTAAAGGGTCTGGGCACGGGAGAGGATCAGCGCGAATTCGTCGCCACCGATGCGAGCCAAAGTGTCGCCCTCGCGCACCAACCCCTGCAACCGCTTGGCCACCTGTAATAGAAACTCATCGCCCACCTCGTGACCGAGGCTGTCGTTGACGGTCTTGAAGTTGTCGAGATCGATGAGCAGCAGCGCGATCTTGCTGTTTTCAAGATGGGCGCGCCCCATCGCCTGGTCGAGGCGATCCAGCAGCAGGGCGCGATTGGGCAATTTGGTGAGCGGATCAAAATTGCTCTGCTGCCAGAGCCGCTCCTCGAACGCCTTGCGCTCGGTGATATCCTCTTTGACCGCCATGAAGTGGGTGATCTCGCCCTGGGCATTGAACACCGGTGAAATGGTGGCGTATTCGATGAAGAGCCGCCCCTGCTTGCTGCGGTTTTGCATCTCTCCCTGCCAGGTCTGCCCGCTGCTGATGGTGCGCCACAGGTCGTCATAGACGGCGGCGGGAATGTGGTTGCTCTTGAGCAGGCGCGGATTCTTGCCCAGCACCTCCTCGGCGCTGTAGCCACTCACCTTGCAAAATCGTGGATTGACGTACTCGATATTGCCCTTGCTGTCGGTGATCATCACCGCGACGGGGCTCTGTTCCACCGCCTGGGACAGCTTGCGCAGTTCACTGGCCTGATGCAGCGCGTGAATGCCGTGGGAGAGATTGCCCGCCAGCTCCGTGAGCAGCGCTACCTCCTGACTGTCGAAGGCATCGGTCTCTGGCGCGTAGATGGCGAGGGCGCCGACCACTGTTCCCTTCTCGTGCAGCGGCAGTGCCGCCGCCGCCTGATAGCCACGCAGGGCGGCCTGTTCACGCCACGGTGCAAAAGAGGGGTCGCTGCCGATATTCTGGAAGATCGCCGCGCGATTCTCGCGGATGGCGCTACCGACCGGTCCATGCCCCAGCTCGTTGTCGCCCCAGCTCACGGCGATCTGCTCGAGATAGCCCTCGTTGAACCCATAGTGGGCCACGGGTCGCACCCGCTGTGCAGCATCGTGCTCAGCCAGCCCGATCCAGGCGAAACTGTAGCCACCGCTCTCGACAATGGTGCGGCAGATCTCCGTCAGCAATTGCTGTTCCGTATCGGCATGGATCATCAGCCAATTGCACCGGTTGAGCGTCTCCAGGGCGCGCCGGGTGCGTGCCAGCTCAAATTCGAGCAACTCATGCTCGGTAATGTCATGGGTGATGAGTGCCAAGGCCACGGCGGGATCCTCGATATGCTCGAGTGGCGCGATACAGACCTCGTAGTGGCGCTCCTTGTGAGCGTAGCGCCAGCAGTGGGAGCCGCCATGTTGCATGAGCCGTGGAATGTGATCGTGGAGATCAACCGCCCAAGCGTGGGGCAGAACCTCATGCACGGGTCGCTGCTTCAGCCCCTCGCGATGCTGGAAATGGTCGACGGCTGCCTGGTTGGCGAACCGGACATTACCTTGCTCATCCAGGAGCAGAATGGGCTTTCCGAGCAGATCGAGAACAGTTTGCAATCCGTGGCCTGTGTCTGGGCGTGGGGGAGTATCGAAGAAGGGCCATGATAATTACCCTCCTACCTTTTAGCAACGCTGCTTCTTCAGAAAGCGCGCGCGAACATCAGATCCCACACTCCATGGCCAAGGCGTGCGCCGCGCTGTTCGAATTTGGTGATGGGACGATACTCCGGTCGCTCGATAAAATCCGAGTGCAATGATTGGTTTGCAAAACCCTCGGCATTATTCAACACATTGAGCATATGCTCGGCGTACTCCTGCCAATCGGTGGCCATGTGCAGACAGCCACCAAGCTTCAGCTTGCGGCGGATCAGTTGCGCCCACGCCGGCTGCACTTGACGCCGTTTGTGGTGACGCTTCTTGTGCCAGGGATCGGGAAAGAAAAGATAGACTGCCTCCAGACTGTTATCGGCAATCTGTCGTTGCAGTATCTCCACTGCATCGGCACACATGACGCGCACGTTGCTGAGGCCATACTCTTCAATACGCATCAACAGATGGCCGACGCCGGGACGATGCACTTCGATGCCGAGATAGTTGTTTTGCGGGTGGCTGCGCGCGATCTGTGCCAGGCTGTCGCCGTTGCCGAAACCGATCTCGAGGATGGTCGGTGCTTCGCGGCCATAGACTGTGTTGAAATCGATCGGTGCGTCAGAGGTCTCGATACCAAAGCGCGGCAACAGCACGTCGAGTGCGCGCTGCTGACCGGCCGTGAGCCGTCCTTCGCGGCGTACGAAGGAGCGGATGCGGCGCGGGTGGATAGGTGTCTCGTTCACTGAGATGCTCTTTTCCGCAGATCGCTGTTGCGCAATGGTCTTTGCGTTGTTCGCGACCTTCGCGGTTAAGAAAGATTTAGAAAAAGGTCCCGTCGATGGGCGACGAGGCACTGGCGTAGCGCTTGCGCGGCATGCGCCCGGCGAGGAACGCCTCGCGCCCCGCCTGGATCGCCTTCTTCATCGCCGAGGCCATCAGTACCGGATTCTTCGCTGCAGCGATAGCGGTGTTCATCAGCACGCCGTCACAACCGAGCTCCATCGCAATGGTCGCATCACTGGCGGTGCCGACGCCGGCATCGACCAGGATCGGCACCTTGGCGTTCTGCACGATCTCCAGGATGTTATAGCGGTTCTGGATGCCGAGCCCGGAACCGATGGGGCCGGCCAGCGGCATCACCGCCACACAGCCCATCTCTTCGAGGCGCTTGGCGATGATCGGATCGTCCGAGGTATAGACCATCACCTTGAAGCCGTCCTTGATGAGGATTTCGGCGGCCTGGAGGGTGGCGGTGATGTCGGGATAGAGGGTCTTCTCGTCGCCCAGCACCTCCAGTTTGACCAGGTCGTGGCCATCGAGCAGTTCGCGCGCCAGGCGACAGGTGCGCACCGCATCCTCCACGTTGTAGCAGCCGGCGGTGTTGGGCAGCAGGGTGTACTTGCTGGGCGGCAGCACGTCGAGCAGGTTGGGCTCGCCCGGATTCTGGCCGATGTTGGTGCGACGGATCGCCACGGTGATGATCTCCGCCTCGGCGGCCTCGGTGGCGCGGCGGGTCTCGTCCAGATCCTTGTACTTGCCTGTGCCGGTAAGGAGGCGCGAGCGGTACTCGACGCCCGCGATAATCAATGGGTCATGCACTGTGTCTGCCATGTGAGCTACCTGAAGGAGTCTTTACGGGGAGGCCGGGGGCCAAGCGGGCCATTATACCGAAACGGCAGCTCAGCCGCCGCCGATGGCCTGTACCACTTCCACCCGGTCGCCGGGCTGGAAGTGGTGGGTTTCGTGCTGGCTGCGCGGCACGATCTCCATGTTCACCTCCATGGCGATGCGCTTGCCGGCGAGGCCGAGGCTCGCCACCAGTGCCGCCGCGGTGGTGTTTTCGGGGATATCCCGGGGTTCGCCATTGAGATAGATCTGCATGGCGCGAAGACTAACGGCTGTTTCTTGCCAGGTCAAACCGCGCGGTGTAGGCAGAAAATGTCCAATTCCCGATCGCCATAGGGCCTTTTGGCAAATTTATCCGCCCCTCTCCATATTGAGGCCGAACCCGGCTTCGTCTATCATCGCCGCTCCTCTTGCGGGTGTAGTTCAATGGTAGAACAGGAGCTTCCCAAGCTTCTAACGTGGGTTCGATTCCCATCACCCGCTCCAATGTCCGCGTCCCCCGCAGCTACCGCTTCCGCGTGACACAACGTGGGTTGATGGATGCCTTCCATGGCATCCACCCTGCGGGCGCACTCCGCGCGTCCCGTTTCGCCCCCAGCGAAACGGTCGATTCCCATCACCCGCTCCAATTTCCGCAACACCTCAAGCCTGTTTTGCGCTCCGGGCGCAGCGGTGATGGATGCTATCCCTGGCATCCACCTACGGCCACACAACGTGCGTCCCTTATCAAGTTGCGCGCCATTACAGGCATCCGGCAGAGAGCCTTGGTACACTTGCACGATGTGCGAGGCTGTCTTGACCGCCTCGAAAAGCGAACTCAAGCATGGAGCAGCAGGGGAATACCATGAAAATTCTGAAAATAGTGGGTATTGGCTTCGGCGTGGTGGTGGCCCTGGTGGTGGCCGCGATGATTATCGTGCCTTTGGTCATCGACCCCAACGACTACCGCGACGAGATCACTGCCATGGTCAAGGAGCAGACTGGCCGCGAACTGCGCATCATCGAGCCGATGAAGCTCTCGGTGTTTCCCTGGATCGGCATCAAGCTCGGCAAGGTGGAGTTCAGCAACGCGCCGGGTTTTGGTGAGCAGCCATTCGCCGCCATTAACAGTGCCCAGGTGAAGATCCGGCTGCTGCCGCTGCTGAGCAAGCGGGTGGAGATGGATACCATCGCCCTCGACGGCCTGCGCCTGCAACTGGCACGCAACGAGGCGGGTACCAGCAACTGGGACGACCTGGTCAAACCTGCCCCGGCGGAGGAGAAACCGGAACAGCCGGCCGCAGAAGGCGATCCGCTGCAGGCACTGGCCGGCCTCAACATCGGCGGGGTAAAGGTGAGCAACGCCGCTCTGCTCTGGGATGACCAGCAGCAGAAGCAGCGTGCCGAGATCAGCAGCCTCAATCTCACCACCGGCGAGCTGAATCTCAAGGACCCCATCCCCCTCACCCTGGAGTTGGACTTTGCTGCCAATGCCCCGGAGGTGAAAGGCCACCTGCGCTTCGCCTCGATCGTCGGCCTGGGCCTGAAAGAGCAGCGCTACGCGCTGCAGAAAACCGAACTGGATCTCGACGCCCAGGGAGCGATGTTCCCCGGCGGCCAGATGAACGCCAAACTGCGCACCGATGCCGAAGCCGATCTGGCGCAGCAGCTCGCCAAGGTGAGCGGCCTCACCATCGAAGCCCTGGGCAGCGAAATCGCCCTCGAGGCGAATGCCGAGCGCATCCTCGGTGAACCCGCCGTCAAGGCAACGCTCAAGGTACAGGTCAAGGATGGCCAGGCGCTGACCACCCCCTTCGCCGCCTCGCTGCCCGCCGGCTTCAACGCCGCCGCGCTGAGTGGCACCACCCTCGCCCTCGGCGTCGATCTCGATCTGCAGCAGCAGACCCTGCAGCCGACCAAACTCACGCTGCATACCCTCGGCACCGCCCTCGATGTGGGCGTGAGCGGCGCCAAGCTGCTCGACGGCCCGCAATTGAAAGGTGACGTGCAGCTGAAGATCGAGGACGGCAACAAGCTCGGCAGCGCCATTGGCAAGATGATGCCCGAAGGCTTCAGCGCCACGGCCCTGGCCGGCAGCCGCTTTGCGACAAACTACGCGGTTGATCTCGGCGAGGCGCAGAACCTGAGCCTGGACGATCTCAAACTGGCACTGCTCGATATCGAGCTGAGTGGCGCGGTGCAGGGGAGCCAGCTCAACGAGAACCCCTCCTTTACCGGCGAACTGAAGAGCAATACCTTCGTGCCACGTGATCTGCTCGGCAAACTCAAGATCACCCTGCCGGAGATGGCCGATCCCAACACCCTCATCAAAGCCTCGTTCGCCACCGGGTTCGATGTCGGCACCGACCATGCCGCCATCAATAAGCTGACGGTGCGCTTCGACCAGTCGACCCTCTCCGGCTCCGCCGCGGTGAAGCGTTTCGACAAACCGATCCTGCGCTATGACCTCAACCTCGATGAGCTCGACGTGGATCGCTATCTGCCGCCGCCGCCGCCCGAACCGGTCAAGGAGGAGCCC
>DASWUD010000096.1:0-14465 GCA_036401755.1 Gammaproteobacteria bacterium | reverse complement strand
CCCCCCCCCCCCCCGGCTTCCAACAGGATTAAAGCATGCGGTTCATGATGTCGGAGGGACCGTTGCGATCCTTCAGCCGATGCTTGATGGCTCCAGCAACATGCACAACGATGAAGGCGATCATGAGGAAGGCGAGCAGCTCATGGGCCTCATGGGCAATGCCGGCAAGTGCCTTGTTTTCACCGATCAGCATCGGCAGGTCGAACAGGCCGAAGAAGGAGGTGGCACGGCCAGCCGCGCTGGACATGACGTAACCCGAAATGGGGGCAAGGAACATCAGCAGATAGAGCACGCCCTTGATGCTGCTGACCAGGCGCTTCTCCTTGGGGGTAAAGACCGCCGGGAGTGCCGGGGCTGCGCTAATGCGCAGCCATACCACGCGAATCACTACCATGATCAGCGCCAGCGTGCCGAACGCCTTGTGCATGCCGTAGATCTGGCCGCGTGCCGGATCTTCCTTGTCGAGCCCGGTCATGTAAAAACCGACGGCGAGGAGCATGACGATCAGAATGGCCATCAGCCAGTGAATAACCTTGGAGAGCGAACCGTAATTTTCAGTGCTGTTCTTAAGCATCTCTTTTTTCCACTATTGTTTGTAAGGGGGATTGCCTATGCAGCGGCTAGCATACCGTGTGGGCAGCTATTTTCAATTGTTGGCAGGGACCGAGCGTAACAGCCGTTCTGCCTCTTCGAGGTAGGACCGGCGCCGAAACAGCAATTGCCAGCGTGAACCTCCGCACTGGCTCCACAATACCGCCGAACGGATGCCGGCCAGCAGCAGGGCGCGCACCTTGTCAGCGTTGCCCTGTTCCATCAGGAAGTTGTTCTCACCCTTTACCATGATGCGCGGTGTCAGCAGGCTGATGCTCTTGAGATAGGTGTCGGCCAGATTGCCGATGACACTGTCGTGGATGTAGCTCTGGAAATGATCGGCTTGGCGCTGGGCATTTTGGATCCCCTTGCTGATCACATCGAGCAGTTCGCGCCGCTTGGCCAGCTTGCGCTCCAGCACCAGCAACGCCAGCGAGTAACGGGTAATGTCCACATCGCGTTCCTGTCGCGCCTCGATCTGGCGGATCAACTCATGTAGGCCGGGGCGCAGTGCCGCGCGGCTGCCGTAGACATCGGCCGTCTCTTGCGGATTGGTGACAAACAAGCTGTGGATGGTGGTTTCAAAGGCGGCGCTGTCGGCAAAGCCACGTCGTGCCACTCGGGCAACTTGGGTGGCACACTGGAAGATACCGGCCAGGGCCAGGGTGCGATCGGTCAGGGTTTTGCTCATGGTTGATGGGGTGCGCTTTTGAATATTGTCGATCAAAATATGGGGGCATCGCTGGCGGCTTTAAAGGTCTGTTCGATGGTGCCGCCACCCAGACAGGTCTCACCATCATAGAAGACCACCGCCTGGCCCGGTGTGACAGCACGTTGCGGTTCATCGAATTGAACAGTGGCACGCCCCTCACGGAGGGTGGTGATGGTGCAAGGCTGATCGGGCTGGCGGTAACGGGTCTTGGCCGTGCAGTGCAACGGCAGCGCCGGGGCTTCGCCGCTGACCCAGTGCAGTTCGCCGGCGAGCAGCGCCTCGCTGTAGAGCAGGGGATGGTCGTGCCCCTGCGCCACCAGCAGCACGTTATGCGGCAGATCCTTGCCCACCACGAACCATGGCTCTTCCGAACTGCCGGCGCGCCCGCCGATGCCGAGTCCCTGACGCTGGCCGAGGGTGTAGTACATCAGCCCATCGTGATGCCCGACCAGCTCACCCTCGGGGGTGCGCATCTCGCCAGGTTGGGCGGGCAGGTAGCGGCTGAGAAACTCCTTGAAGTCGCGCTCGCCGATGAAGCAGATGCCGGTGCTGTCCTTCTTCTGGGCGGTGACCAGCTGGTGCTGTTCGGCGATGCGCCGCACCTCGCTCTTCTCCAGCTCGCCGACGGGAAACAGGCTGCGTGACAGCTGCTGCTGGCCGAGCATGTAGAGGAAGTAGCTCTGGTCCTTGCCGGAGTCGCGCCCCTTGAGCAGGAAGAAGCGGCCGTCTTCCTCGCGGATGCGCGCATAGTGGCCGGTGGCGATCTTGTCGGCACCACGCTCCAGGGCATGGTCGAGGAACGCCTTGAACTTGATCTCGCGGTTGCAGAGCACGTCGGGGTTGGGGGTGCGTCCGGCGCCATATTCGTGGAGGAAGTGGCTGAAGACCCGGTCCCAGTATTCGGCGGAGAAATTCATGGCGTGCAGCGGTATGGCGAGGGCGGCGGCCACGCTGCGCGCATCTTTCAGATCCTCCTCTGCCGAGCAGTAGCCGCTGCTGTCATCCTCCTCCCAGTTTTTCATGAACAGCCCCTCTACATGGCAGCCCTGTTGCTGAAGCAACAGGGCCGCCACGGAGGAGTCGACTCCGCCGGAGAGGCCGACGATGACATGGTACGGTGGGGGGCTCACTCGATGTCGGCCTCATTGTGAAGGATATGCAGGAGATCCAGGTGGAAGCGGCGTCCGGCCAGGTAGTCGTTGATGACGCGGAGCACCAGTGGGCTGCGCAGCCGCTCGGGCTGTGCGAGTAACTCCTCGCGGCTCATCCACCGCGCATCGATGATCCCCGTATCGAGCGAGCGTGCCGGGTCGCGCTCCGAGCAGCTGCCGGTGAAGGCAAAGCGTACATAGGTGATGTCGGTGTCAGGGTTGGTCCAGCTGTAGACCCCCACCAGGGCCTCTGGCACAAAGTGGCGCCCACTCTCCTCGAGTGTTTCACGTTCAACGGCTTCGAGCAGACTTTCACCCCGTTCCACATGGCCTGCCGGCTGATTGATGACCACGCGCCCATCGACTTTCTCTTCGACGACCAGAAAGCGCCCTTCCCGCTCAATGACCGCCGCCACGGTGATGTGTGGCCTCCATTCACTCATGTTTTTCTCCCCCGGTTTTATAGTTGTGGCGTTGTTTGTTGTTAATGGCGGCTTGGGCACGTGCGGGGCGTGTTGAGCTTTTGTGCTGAGTACGGGGCACCCTTTGCGGATAGGCCGCGGGATCGAGTTCGCGCCATTCGCCCGGCTGCAACCCCTCCAGCTGCCACGGGCCGATGGCGCAGCGCACCAGGCGCAAGGTGGGGTATCCGACAGCGGCGGTCATGCGCCGTACCTGGCGATTGCGCCCCTCGCGGAGGGTCAGCTCCAGCCAGGCAGTGGGAATGGCGGCACGATAGCGGATGGGGGGATGGCGCGGCCAGAGTTGGGGCTCGTCGATGAGTCGCACCTGGGCGGGCAGGGTGGGACCATCGTTGAGTACCAACCCCGCGGCAAGTCGTTGCAGGGCGGCTTGATCGGGAATGCCTTCCACCTGCACCCAGTAGGTCTTGGCCAGCTTGTGGCGCGGATCGGTGATGCGGTGCTGCAGTGCGCCATCGTCGGTCAGTACCAGCAACCCTTCGCTGTCGCGATCGAGCCGCCCCGCGGCCACCACCTTGGGAACAGGGATGTAATCGGCCAGGGTGGGGCGCCCCTCGCTGTCGGTGAATTGGGGCAGTACCCCATAGGGTTTGTTAAAGAGGAGGAGGCGGGACATGGGATGATCATAACGCAATGAATTTGGTCATGCTCCACCCATTAAGGTTACAGATGTTACAATGACGCTCCATTTTTCAGGCCTTTTGCGGAGCACCCATGGCATACGACAAGATCAAGGTTCCGGCCAACGGCGAGAAGATTCGCGTCAACGCCGACTATTCCCTGAATGTCCCCAACCGTCCCATCATTCCCTATATCGAAGGCGACGGTACCGGTGTCGATATCACGCCAGTGATGATCAAGGTGATCGATGCGGCGGTGCAAAAGGCCTATGGCGGACAGCGCGCCATTGCCTGGATGGAGATCTATGCGGGTGAAAAGGCCAACAAGGTCTATGAGCGTGACGTCTGGCTGCCGGAAGAGACGATGCAGGCGATCCGCGAATTCGTCGTCTCCATCAAGGGGCCGCTGACCACCCCGGTGGGCGGCGGTATCCGCTCCCTCAATGTCACCCTGCGCCAGGAGCTCGACCTCTACGTCTGCCTGCGCCCGGTGCGCTACTACACCGGCACCCCGAGCCCGGTGAAGGAGCCGGAGAAGACCGATATGGTCATCTTCCGCGAAAACACCGAAGACATCTACGCCGGCATCGAGTGGGCGGCGGAGAGCGAAGGGGCAAAGAAGATCATCGACTTTCTCACCAAGGAGATGGGCGCCGGCAAGAAGATCCGCTTCCCGGCCAGCTCCGGCATCGGCATCAAGCCGGTGTCGCGTGAGGGAACCGAACGCCTGGTGCGCAAGGCCATTCAGTATGCCATCGACAATGACAAGTCGTCGGTGACCCTGGTGCACAAGGGCAACATCATGAAGTTCACCGAGGGGGCGTTCCGCGACTGGGGTTATGCGCTGGCACAGAAGGAGTTCGGCGCCCAGCTCATCGACAAGGGGCCCTGGTGCACCTTCAAGAACCCCAAGACTGGCCGCGACATCGTGGTAAAGGACGTCATCGCCGACGCCTTCCTGCAGCAGATCCTGCTGCGTCCCGAGGAGTACAGTGTGGTCGCCACCTTGAATTTGAACGGCGACTACATCTCCGACGCCCTGGCGGCGCAGGTGGGGGGCATCGGCATCGCCCCGGGTGCCAACCTCTCCGACGCCGTGGCGATGTTCGAGGCGACCCACGGCACCGCGCCCAAATACGCCGGCCAGGACAAGGTCAACCCCGGCTCCATCATCCTCTCCGCCGAGATGATGCTGCGTCACATGGGGTGGAGCGAGGCGGCCGACCTGGTGGTCAAGGGAATGTCCGGTGCCATCCAGGCCAAGACCGTCACCTACGACTTCGCCCGCCTGATGGACGGCGCCCAGGAGCTCTCCTGTTCCGCCTTCGGTGAGGCGATGATCAAACAGATGTAGTGGAGCGGCTAACCGCTTGGAGGGGGCGATGGTTCAGGCCATTGCCCCATTCTGTTGCTGGGGCGGGGCGTGGTAACCGGTGAGGCGCAGGTAGGAGGCGGTCAGCCCCTTCGGTCCGTAGTAGAGTGAGAACTCTACCTGCTGGCCGTGGCGCAGAGTCTTGAAGCCGTTCATATCGATGGCGGTGTGGTGGACAAAGACCTCCTCACCGCTGCCGTCGAGGATGACAAAGCCAAATCCCTTATCGTTGTTGAACCATTTCACAGTGCCGGTGGCCATACGATTGAACGGAATTCCTGTTGGCAAGGGAGCAATTGAATCACAGACAGGGGAGGAAGAATTCACCACACTTCCCACTAGTGAAAATTCTGGAGCAACCCAATGGAGCGGTCAAGCAATGATCCCCTTGGATTTTGCCATTGCCGCCTATAGTTAACTATGAGTGAACCGTAAACAGACTGTCCCATGGGAATGAGAGATTCACAGCACGACAAGGATCGCGGCGTCGCTGTTCAGGAGAGCAAACCTGAGCTGAAGCGGCCGCCAATGTACAAGGTCCTGCTCATCAACGACGACTACACTCCAATGGAGTTTGTCGTGCACATTCTGGAGAGCTTCTTCTCCATGGATCGGGTGAGGGCCACCCAGGTGATGCTTACGGTACATAGCCAAGGCAAGGGACTCTGCGGCATCTATACTCGTGATGTGGCCGAGACCAAAGTGAACCAGGTCAACGCCTATTCGCGGCGCCATCAGCATCCGCTCCTCTGCACCATGGAGGCGGACTGAATCGATACGAGGTTGTCATGCTAAGCAAAGAGCTCGAATTCACACTCAATCAGGCCTTCAAAGAGGCCCGTGCCAAACGCCATGAATTCATGACGGTAGAGCACCTGTTGCTGGCACTCCTCGACAACCCCTCAGCGGCGGCAGTGCTCCGTGCCTGTGGCGTCAATATCGACCGGCTGCGCATCGAGCTCGGCGAGTTTATCGAGCAATCGGTACCCAAACTTCCCGAAAACAGCGAGGCGGAAACCCAGCCGACCCTCGGCTTCCAGCGCGTGTTGCAGCGCGCCGTGTTCCACGTGCAATCCTCCGAGCGCAAAGAGGTGACCGGCGCCAACGTGCTGGTGGCGCTGTTTAACGAGAAGGAGTCACAGGCGGTCTATTATCTCAGCCTGCACAACGTCAACCGTCTCGACGTGGTCAACTACATCTCCCACGGCATCTCCAAGACCAGCGAAGAGGGGCAGGAAGGCACGCAGTCTCCGCAGCAGCCCCAGAGTGAGGAGGGGGCGGCCGAAAGCAGCCAGAGCCCGCTGGAGGCCTACGCCACCAACCTCAACGACCTGGCGCGACAGGGCAAGATCGATCCGCTCATCGGCCGTCGCGAAGAGATCGAACGCACCATCCAGGTGCTGTGCCGCCGCAGAAAGAACAATCCGCTCTTCGTGGGTGAGGCCGGTGTGGGCAAGACCGCCATCGCCGAAGGGCTGGCCAAGAAGATCGTCGATGGCGAGGTGCCCGAGGTGCTCGCCGACAGCACCATCTATGCCCTCGACATGGGCGCCCTGCTGGCCGGCACCAAATACCGCGGCGATTTTGAGAAGCGCCTCAAGGCGGTGCTGACCCAGCTCAAGAACGAGGCGGGAGCGGTGCTGTTCATCGACGAGATCCACACCATCATCGGTGCCGGCGCCGCCTCGGGCGGGGCCATGGACGCCTCCAATCTGGTCAAGCCGGCGCTCTCCTCGGGCGACCTCAAGTGCATCGGCTCTACCACCTATCAAGAGTATCGCGGCATCTTCGAAAAGGACCACGCCTTGGCGCGGCGCTTTCAGAAGATCGACGTACGCGAGCCGAGCGTTGAAGAGACCGTGCAGATCCTCGAAGGGCTGAAGAGCCGCTTCGAAGAGCACCACGATGTCAAATACACCCACCCGGCGCTGCGTACCGCCGCGGAGTTGTCGGCGCGCTACATCAACGATCGCCACCTGCCTGACAAGGCGATCGACGTCATCGACGAGGCAGGCGCGAGCCAGCGTCTTAAACCGCTCTCCAAGCGCAAGAAGACCATCGGCGTGAAGGAGATCGAGGATGTGGTGGCGAAGATCGCACGCATCCCGCCCAAGACCGTCTCCACTTCCGACAAGGAGAGCCTGCGCAATCTGGAACGCGATCTGAAGCTGATGATCTACGGTCAGGACGAGGCCATCGAGGCGCTCTCCACCGCCATCAAGATGTCGCGTTCCGGGCTCGGCCAAGAGTCGAAGCCGATCGCCTCGTTCCTGTTTGCCGGCCCCACCGGCGTTGGCAAGACCGAGGTGACCCGCCAGCTGGCGCAGATCCTCGGCATCGAGCTGGTGCGCTTCGATATGTCGGAGTACATGGAGCGCCACACCGTGTCGCGCCTCATCGGCGCGCCTCCCGGCTATGTAGGGTTCGACCAGGGCGGGCTGCTCACCGAGGCGATCACCAAGCATCCCCATGCGGAGCTGCTGCTCGACGAAGTGGAGAAGGCCCATCCCGAGGTGTTCAACCTGCTGCTGCAGGTGATGGACCACGGCACGCTCACCGACAACAACGGCCGCAAGGCCGACTTCCGTAACGTGATCATCGTGATGACCACCAACGCGGGTGTCGAACAGACCGCACGCCGCTCCATCGGTTTCGCCGAGCAGGACCACACCACCGACGGCATGGAGGCGATCAAGAAGCTCTTCTCGCCCGAATTCCGCAACCGCCTCGACGCTATCATTCAGTTCAAGGCACTGAGTGCGCAGACCATCAGCCACGTGGTCGACAAGTTCGTGATGGAACTGGAGACGCAGCTGGAACAGAAGGGGGTCACCATCGAGATCGACAGCGATGCCCGCGAGTGGCTCGCCGAGCACGGCTATGATGTGGCGATGGGGGCACGACCGATGGCACGCATTATCAAGGAGTACATCAAGAAGCCGCTGGCCGAAGAATTGCTGTTCGGCAAGCTCGAGGGCGGCGGTCGCGTCCACGTTACCGTGCAGGATGGCCAGCTCAGTTTCGAGTTCGAGAGCAAAACCAGGGAACCTGCACTGGTCGATTAGCCAACACAGCGCTTCACCAAATCATAAAGCCCCTCACTGTGAAGTGAGGGGCTTTTTGTTTTTTGGGGCGCCGCAGGGAGCTGCCGATTGCTTGCAGAGGGATGAAGTTGCGGCTTACACTCAGTAGCAACAACTATAACGTCTCACCATCCCGGTGTGGTGATAAGGTAATCCCTTCGATCCAGCACTGTCCAAGTAGAATTTTTCTGCAGGAGAGGACACTTTTTTGCCAGAGAACGCTGGGGTGGCAGTGGTTTTGCGCGGTTGAGAATGAAGGATTATCAAACCAGAAATACGAAGGGGAGCATAGATGAAGTACAGGGTCCTCGCGGCTATCGCACTAATAGCATTTAGCGCCTCTGCCAATGCCGAACAGTTCTACAAATGGGTGGACGAAAACGGCGTAACGCAATACTCGCAAAAACCCCCACCATCCGGAAAGGCGGCTGTGCTCAATATCGATCTGCCACCGGCAGGCACATCTGGCAGTCAAACACAGAAAACCGTGGTCATCTATACCGCCGAATGGTGTGGTGTTTGCCATGCCGCAAAAAAGTATTTTTCTGAACATAACGTTGCCTATACCGAATATGACGTGGAGAAATCAGCCAAAGGGAGAGCAGACTATCAACGCCTTCATGGGAAAGGTGTGCCTATCGTGCTCGTCGGTGCGGCACGCATGGACGGCTTCAGCGCAGAGCAGTTTGAGGCGATGCTGAAGTAGTCGCACGGCTATTCGTAGAAGCTATCTGGTTTGGCGTGCTACGCCTGAACTCTGCGCATAGCGCACATCTACCGTGCCGATGGAATGGGGAACAGTAACTTGAGACAAGTACAGGATTACTATGAAAACCTGGCACAAAGTTACGATCAGGAACGATTTGCGAATAGCTACGGCCAATATGTGGACAGGATGGAGAGGCGGCTTCTTGCGCGGTGGCTTCAATATCGCGCCCCTGAAGATATTGTAGAGTTGGGGTGCGGGACGGGGAGATTTTTGAACTTTGCCAAGACGGGTGTGGATAGCTCGGCAGCCATGCTCACAGAAGCGAGCAAAAAGTGGCCCGACAGAGCGTTAAGCCATGCCGATGCTGGCAATACCGGACTTGCGGCACAGGGATTTGATGTGGCGCTCTGTTTTCACGTGCTTATGCATCTGGATTTGGCGGTATGTCAGACCATCTTCGATGAGGCGGCACGAATAGTAAAACCGGGTGGCAGTTTCATCTTCGACATTCCGTCAGGACCGCGCCGCAAACTTTCCGGAAGACGCGCTTCCGGATGGCATGGCAATACGTCGGCATCATTGGCCGAGATCCGCGCATGGGCGGGAGCTTCGTGGAGGCTCAAGCGTTGGCGCGGGGTTCTGTTTGTGCCAATCCATTATGTGCCATCGAACTGGCGCAAAAGGTTCGCACTACTCGACATGCTTATTGGCGCCACCCCGTTGGCGCGCTGGTCGTCTTATTACGTCTGTGAGTTGGAGCGACTGGATCAGCCTGATGGAGAATAACTGGCGAGCAATGGTACGAAAGGTGATACCGCTGGAACTACGTCAGGGGATAGCCCAAACACGCCGCGTATGGCGGGATCGCAAGGCGGGGATAACTTTTGAAAAGAGACGCGGAGGAGAATCATGGCCGGTGCGCATTGAACTCCTGCAAGCCGTGATGCCTTCACCGCTTCTTGAGAACAAACTATTAAATATCCACCGCGGCATATCACTGATCAACCAGAGTCTGATCGATTCAGGTGAGAGTTGGTCCTTCTGGAACAGAATCGGTCGCCCCACTGCATGCAACGGTTTTGTCGAGGGGCGCAACCTGGTCGGCGACAAACTAACCCGCCAAATAGGGGGTGGACTATGTCAGCTTAGCGGTCTCATCTATTACCTTGCGCTAAAAAGTGGGCTGGATATTATCGAACGACATGCCCATAGCATGGATATCTATCGTGAGGAAGAGCGCTTTACGCCGCTGGGGGCAGACGCAACAGTGACCTGGGGCGTCAAGGATCTCCGGATTCGCAATCCGCTTCCCTTTGCCGTGAGCATTGCCTGTATTCTGGAGGGCACGCACTTGAGAGCACAGCTCCGTTGTGAGAATGCCGTGCAAGCCTGTGACCTGGCGTTTGTTCGCGAGGATATTACTCCGGAGCGGGTGAGTGTGATAACGGTGGTGGATGGTGTCAAGCAATGGCAAACGGATTACATCCGCCGGCCAAATCTGGACCTGCCCGGGTAATAGTACGTACCTGCGCAAGCCACCACACATGCTTGGCATGTGGGTAGAACAGGTGTTAGTAATGGTTATATGACGGCCACTCGACTTTTCCCTGGTATGAATCCATCTATTGCCAGGTTTGATCTCCTCTTCAACATGGAAAGCAGCGGTTCCACTGCCTAATCTCTCTCATGCACGGCAGGCAATGTATCTCGCCTGGAGTCACTTCGCCGTTCTATTTAGACGCTTTTCGCGGAGTCCTGGAGAACGCTCATGAACCGACTGGCTTTTTATCCGACTCAATATGACTATGAGGAAACACGCCGCCTTGTTGCTCTGGTGGATGAGGCGGCCGATCTCGTCGCAACCGGCGGTGAGGCGATGTTCAGTGAGTTGTCGCTCGATGGTAGCCGCTGGCGGGTGGGAGAAACCTACATCTTCGTGCTGGACCTCGATGGCGACATGCTGGTCCATCCCGATCCGGCACTGAAGGGCAGAGACGTGTTGGACCTTAAGGATGTCAACGGCAAATCGATCATCCGTGGGCTTATCGGGGCAGCAACCCGATTCACCGACAAACCTCACGGGTGGTTTCACTACGAGTGGCCAGAGCCGGGAGCGCTCCTGCCACGCTGGAAGAGTAGCTACGTTCGATTTGTGACCGCTCCGTCAGGCAAACGTTACGTCGTCGGTAGCGGCATGTATAACGACCGTATGGAGCGGGCCTTTGTCGTGGACGCAGTCACCGATGCCGTCGGCCTGATAGAAAAGTCATGGGAGGCGGCCTTTCCGTTGTTGCGTGATCCGACTGGGCCATTTATAGCAAAAGAGGCCTACGTTTTTGTGATCGATATGGAAGGAGTAGTCCTTGTCCACCCAGCCTTTCCAAACCTGGAGGGCAGCAATCTTCGCGAGGTGAAGGACAGCCAGGGCAAATACCTGATCCGGGAAATGCTCGAACTGTTACAGAGCAATGAGTCAGGCTGGGTCGATTACATGTGGCCAAAACCGGGGGAGAGCGTCTCCACACAGAAATCTACCTTCGTCAGCAAGGCAAAGCTGGGGGATAAGTGGGTGGTGGTCGGTTGTGGTGTCTACCTGGCCGATGCCCCACGGGAAGCCGCAACCGTCAAAAAAATGACTGCTTCAGAGATGACAAGACTCGTCCATGAAGGCGCGGCGGTTTTCGAAAAGCTGGGCGAAAAGGCCTATCCCGAGTTCCGACAAAGGGGCTCCAAGTGGTTCTGTGATGATACCTATTTCTTTGTCTGGACAATGGAGGGTTTTAGAGTCTTCCATGCGGCAGATCCGGCAGGCGAAGGGCGCAATGTCAGCGGTTTGAAAGATATTGTGGGTAGACCCATCGGCTGCATGATTCTCGAAATAGCTGCCAGCCCTGCGGGGGAAGGATGGATCCACTACATGTACCCATTGCCCGGCGGCATATTCCCCACCTGGAAGAGCACGTTCGTGAAGCGGGTGAATTTTCCGTCGGGCAAGCCGCATATCATCGGCTGCGGGATCTACAACATGCAGATGGACAAGTCCTTCATCGAGGATATGGTGAACCGGGCGGCTACGCTTATCACCGAGTACGGAAAGGAAGCATTCTGTCAACTGAGGGACAAGACGGGGCCATTCCTCTTCATGGATACCTACGTGTTCGTTGAGAGCGTCGACGGCACAGAACTGGTCAACCCGCGCTTCCCATCACTGGAGGGAAGGAATCTTATGGACCTTAAGGATTTACAGGGCAACGCTGTGATCCGGAACCAGCACGAGATAGCGATGAGGGAGGGCAGTGCCTGGCTCGAATTGACCTGGTATAAGCCGGGAAGCAACACCCCGGCACGTAAACTGACCTACGTGAAAAAGGTTCAGAATGGTGAGGATACCTTCATTGTCGGGTCAGGTATCTATATGGACTAACTGGCCACAGCGGTTTATGCCGATTTTGAGCAGCTGTGCCTCTATCTGTCACGGTGTTGTGCGCAACTTCAAACAGACGGCATCAATAGACCATCAAGCTCAATACTTCTCAGATACATCACTCCCAGGGTGTGTCCCTCAATCTGCCCCCCCCATATGAATGTCCAACCAAAAGGCGATGAGAATATGGAGCAGAGTTGTCCCATTTTGTTGGCCACGACGGACAGCTTCGATTAGCATATGGCACGATGCTTGTTATGGCTAAAGCAATATTGGCAAGGATATTTTTATGCGATTTATAGGTGTGGCAATTATTTCATTGTTGCAGATTGCCTGTAGTGATGCGACAGTCGAAGAGTTCACGTTCAGAAAAGTCCTCGAACATGATCTAATTAATCTTTGCGGAGATGATGATGAAGCATGCATTCATGCCGTTGAATCACAAGTGAAGGGGTGTATGGAGAAGAGTGATTGGCGAAAATATGTCGAGAGTCAGGACGATCCGGATGAACTAAAAAGGTTCACAAAAGAGTTTTATGGTTGTGTTGTCGACGCCAACGGACATCCGTACTTTGTTCCAAATCTGTAGCTGTCGCAATCATAGTTGTTATCCACGATTCGAACGTGTCGCGATAACCTGTTCTAAAGAGCATGTTGTTACCAAAATGGTTTAATTAAAGTGTGATCAAAAAACAAGTAATAACAAAATCAGTTATCACGAGAGGTGCGCAATGACCGTTGAGCAGGACGATTATGCGAAGGGAGCGCAAACGCTCATCAAGCTTGTTGGGGACGCTCGTGCCGAGGCGGTTATGGCGCGTTTTAGACAACTCAGTCCGGCATTCGAAAACGAAGCAATATCTGTCGTGTTTGGCCGTACTTGGTCGAGAACGGCCATCGACGCAAAAACCCGCTCTCTTTGCAGTGTGGGGATCCTCGCTGCGCTGGGTCGTCACGGAGCATTGAAGATCGTCTTTGGAATAGCGCTCAAAAGTGGCGCAACCGTTGACGAGATTATTGAATCTCTCTTGCAGGTCGCAATCTATGCGGGATATCCCGCTGCACTGGATGCGCTGCCACTATTGGCAGATGTTCTCAAGGAAATCGATGCTGCAGAGTAGGATGACGGGCGGTTAGTTTACATAAACCCATGAGGGGCATAGCGGCGATGGTCGTTATGATTCACAACGAGCGAGTCTCGAAGAAACTAAACACTTTTCACCTTTCGGGGATTTAGTTAGGCCCGCTTTCATGGTAATAAATACTTTTCAACTTTAATACGGGTGTGAGCATGCCACTGGCCATAATCCTGGTCCTGATTCAAATTGCCTTTGTGGTACATGTGGTGAAGTCGGGACGTGATCGTTATTGGATATACCTGATTCTCTTCGTACCGGCCATTGGCTGTGCGGTCTATTTTATTACCCAGGTGCTGCCCGAGATGGGGCAGAGCCGTACGGTGCGCCACGCCACCCGCTCGCTTCTCAAGGCGGTCGATCCGGAACGCGAGCTACGTCGCCGCAAGGAGGAGTTGGCGATGGCCGATACCATCGATAACCGGATGCGTCTTGCCGAAGAGTGTATTGATGCCGGTTTTCATGCAGATGCCATTGGCCTATTGCTGGAGTGCCTGCGCGGCAGCCATCAGGGCGATCCACATATTCTCATGTTGCTGGCCAGAGCACGTTTCGATGCCGGCTATTTTGAAGATGCGCGCGCTACGCTGGAACAGTTGATCGAAAAGAACCCTGAGTTTAAATCCCACGACGGCCACCTGCTTTATGCGCGTACGCTGGAATCACTTAATCTGGTCGATGCTGCAGCTGTGGAATATGAGGTGCTGCAGCACTCATTTCCCGGTGAAGAGGCGCGAGTGCGTTATGCCTTGATGCTGGCGCGTATCGGCGAGACGGAAAAGGCGCGCCGGCTTTTCAATGACACCCTGATGCGTGCGCGGCGTGCCCCCAAGTACTACCGCGTCCAGGAGCGGCCATGGCTGACGATGGCCGAGCAAAATCTTGCCCAGTCGACCTGAAATAACTGTGGTCGCCCGGCTCTATTGGAAACGTGCCGGGCGCTTGCCGATCAGGAGAGAGACAGCGCCTTAGCGGGCGCGGAAGGTGATGCGGCCTTTGGTGAGGTCGTAGGGGGTCAGGGAGACGGTGACCTTGTCGCCGGTAAGGATGCGGATGTAATTCTTGCGCATCTTGCCGGAGATGTGGGCGGTGACGATGTGGCCGTTTTCCAGTTGTACGCGAAAAGTGGTGTTGGGAAGGGTCTCGATGACCGTTCCTTCCATCTCAATGCCTTCTTCTTTTGCC
>DASWUD010000095.1:0-3037 GCA_036401755.1 Gammaproteobacteria bacterium | reverse complement strand
TGATGTGCTTCACATGGAGCACGTCGATGGCGTATTGCAACACCGAGAGGCAGTTGAGGTCGGTGTGGATCACCACGTTGGCGACGTTGCGGTGGACGAAGATGTCACCGGGCAGCAGACCGAGCAGTTCGTTGGCCGGGACACGGCTGTCGGAGCAGCCGATCCACAGGTACTGAGGGGATTGCTGATGGGCGAGCTTGCTAAAGAATTCCGGATCCTGGGCCTTGATGGCGTTGGCCCAGCGGACGTTGTTATCGAGCAGGTCTTCGAGTAGGCGCATAGTATTTTCGTCTTTGTTGTTGCGGCGCGATTATAGTCGCGCTCTGCCACGGATCAATCATTACGGCCTGGCCACTGGCCGAGCAGGATCAGGCCCCCGGTGATACCCAGCAGCCAGGTGAGGAGCGGTGCACCCAGGGCCATGGGCTGGGCATAGCCATCAAGGCCGAGCAGCAGTGCTGCGCTGATGATGAGCGAGCCGCCGACGATGGCACCATAGGTACGGCGGTGGGCGACCCGGATCGTCTCGTGTATGCGTTGCAGCGCTTCGCTGTCCGATTCTACACGCAGCTTGCCGTGACGCGCCTGGTACAGCACTTCATGCACCAGGGTCGGGATCTCTGGCACGATCTCGCCCCACTTCGGAATGTTGTTCTTGAGGCGGTTGAGGAAGGCGCGCGAGCCGATCTGTTCGCTCATCCACCGTTCCAGAAACGGTTTGGCCGTCTTCCACAGGTCGAGCTCGGGATAGAGCTGGCGGCCCAGCCCTTCGATATTGAGCAGCGTCTTCTGCAACAGCACCAGCTGTGGCTGCACCTCCATGTTGAAGCGGCGCGCGGTCTGGAACAGCCGCAATAGCAGCTGGCCGAAGGAGATGTCACGCAACGGCCGTTCGAAGATCGGTTCGCAGACGGTGCGGATCGCCGCCTCGAACTCCTCGATACGGGTGCCGGCAGGTACCCAGCCCGACTCCACGTGCAACTCCGCCACGCGGGCATAGTCGCGATGGAAGAAGGCGAGGAAGTTCTCGGCAAGGTAGCGTTGATCGTCGGCGCTCAAGGTGCCGACGATGCCGAAGTCGACGGCGATATATTGCCCCTCGGGCGAGACGAAGATGTTGCCCGGGTGCATGTCGGCGTGGAAGAAGTTGTGGCGGAATACCTGGGTGAAGAAGATCTCCACGCCGCGCTCTGACAGCGCCTGCAGATCGATGCCGGCGGCGCGGATGGTCTCGATGTTGCCGATGGGGATACCGCTGATGCGCTCCATCACCATCGCATTGCGCCGCGCGTAGGGCCAATAGACCTCCGGGACATAGAGCAGGCGCGACCCGGTGAAATTGCGGCGGATCTGCGAGGCGGAGGCCGCCTCGCGCATCAGGTCGAGCTCGTCGATGATGGTCTTCTCGAACTCCCGCACCACCTCCACCGGACGCAGCCGGCGCCCCTCCGCCCAGAAGCGTTGCAGGCTGCCGGCGATGATGTAGAGCAGGCCGAGGTCGCGGCGGATCACCGGTTCGATATCGGGGCGCACCACCTTCACTACCACCTCATGGCCATCGAGCAGTTTCGCTGCATGCACCTGGGCGATGGAGGCGGAGGCGAGCGGTGTCAGATCGAATTCACTGAAGACGGCATCGAGGGGCTGGCGATAGGCCTTCTCGATAATGACGCGCGCCAGCTCACCGGAGAAGGGGGGTACGCGATCCTGCAGGCGCGCCAGTTCGATGGCGATATCGTCCGGCAACAGATCGCGGCGCGTGGAGAGGATCTGCCCAAACTTGACGAAGATCGGCCCGAGCTGTTCCAGGGCGAGGCGAATGCGCTCACCGCGCGTGCCGGCGGGCTTATGGAACCAGCGCCAGAACTTGAACCAGCGCAGGAAGTAGAACGGACGGAAGATCGGCATTGCCAGCACCAGCTCGTCGAGCCCGTGCTTGCTCAGTATCCAGCCGATGTAGATCAGGCGAAACCCCTGCGCCGGTTTAATCACGCGAACGTCCCCTGTGTTGATTCATGGGTGATTATTGTGAGCCGCTCTCTGGATCGTGCAGCTTCTTGTGGAGTCGTTTGAGGCGGGCCTCCAGTCGATCGGCCGCCATGCGCAGCTCATCGACCTCGGCCACGAAGGCCTCGACCTGCGCGCGGGCGGGCAGTGTGCGCCGCTCCTCTTGCAGATATTCGCCCAGATTGAGGCCGAAGGTCGAGACGGCACTCCTGCCGAAGGAGGCCACACCACGCAGCACATTGCCGAGCTGATGGCCGAGCACATCACCGGTGAGGCGCGACAGATGTTCCTCCCAGTCGATGTCGAGCCCTTGCAGAATGCGCTGTAGCTGCTGGCCTGTCTCCACATCACCGTCGAGGGTGATATCACCGGTGAAGAGCCCTTCGCCGGAGCGACCCATGGGCATGCGCAGCAGCGCCAGCGGTGCACCACGCAGGGTGGTGTCGACCTCGCCGTCGTAGGCGCCCATCAGGCGCAAACCCTTTGTTTGTGGTGCAATGTGCAGCGTGAGTCCCGTACCCGAAATGGCGAGGGCGATCACTTTTCCCTGCAACGCAGCAAGGCGTCGCAACGTCAGCGGATCGAGTGCCAGCGTGGCGTTGATGGTCTGCTCCAGCGCCAGCAGTGCGGCCACCGGGAGCATCGATGCCGTACTCTTCATGACGACTCCTCCAGCAACTGTTCGAGGGATTTCTGCGATTCGTCATCCTCCACTGGCTCACTGCGGCGCATCAGCACCACGCTGCCGGCGAGCATGTCGTGAAAACCGCGCTTGCGCTGATCGAAGGCGATCCAGAGAAAGCCAAGACCAAAGGGGAGCAACGAGATCAGGTAACCGAGATAACGCAGCAGCGCCTGACGGATGGAGAGCGCCTGCAGCGTGCGGGCATCGACCACGTAGCAGTCGAGCAGCAGCTTGCCGGGTGTCGCCTCATAGCGCACCCAGAAAAAGATCGTCAACAGCAGCGGTAACAGCTCGTCGAGGAGTAAAAACAGCCAGTCTACGCTGGCTAGCTTTTCGAGCAAGCCG
>DASWUD010000094.1:0-10836 GCA_036401755.1 Gammaproteobacteria bacterium | reverse complement strand
GTAAGCCCCCTTGTTGTTTATTGGATGTCAGTAGAATTGGCGGGCGCAGAGAAGTGGTTTTTTCTCGTCAAGACGCCAAGCGCGCCAAGGAATAAAAATATATGGCTGATGCGATGATTCAATACGCTAGTTGCGCGTTTCTGAGTTACGACTGTGCGCTGCCTGGCATCAACAGCAAGTTGGGGCCGCAACGCTGGTAGCCAGCCTCATCCACCAGAAAATCGAGTGACAGGGTGGCGAGGTCATCGGCCACCGGGTCGACCTCGGCATGCTGTGCCGCATAGGCGATCTTCAGATAGCTGTTGCAACTGTCACAAGTTTCGGCGCTGATGGGGTCGCGCTTGCCCTCGATGCGGTGGTAGGCGATGCCGCGTGTGCTGTCACAGGCGGCGCATTTCACGCGCACCAGATTCCATTCGGTATTACACAGCGAGCAATGGAGATAGCGCAGCCCGGTCACCGGTCCTTCGGTACGCACAATGCTCGCCACTGGCAGCGACCCACAACAAGGGCAGACGCCGGGCGTATCGCTGTGGGCGGGGATGTCGTCGATGTTGAGGGCAGAAGCCATATGTGTCCAGTAGACCTGCAGTGCTGCCGCCACGATGGGCAACACCCCCGCCAGTTCGCTGTCACAATCACAACGCAAGACCCGCTCGGCCATGGCTTCCAGCTGTGCCGGTGAGGCTTCATTCAGCAGATGCAATTGTGCCAGCCCCGATTTTGGCAGGTTCTTTTCAGCCACCTCCAGCAGGGTATTGAGAGTTCCCCCCCGCCACACCGGGTCGCGCTGCCAGCTGGTCGCAGGCAGGGGAGGCATGCCATGGCTTTTCATGAGTGAGAGATAATCAGGGAGTCTCACCGAGGGATATTGCATGAGTGCCTCGTGCTGAGCCTGCGTCAGTTTCGCCAGAAAAAAGAGCCAGTCACTCAGCGGATGGTTGAAGGCCAGATTTTCAAAACGTTTGGCGCGACGCAAAAAAATCTGCGCCGGATCGGGTGTGATGACGCGTGGTGGCTCGGATATGCCGTAGGCGGCGATCCCGGAAACGGGTTGTGTACTCATGCTCACTCTCCCTTGAAGTGCGCGGCTGCGATCATCTGCAGCCCAAGCGGTTAAAGGGAACCGGTGAATATGTTGCGTGCGGGTAATTTGCTGTGACAGCCCGCTCACTCACATATTCAAGCTCCCTAAAATTATTTGCCGGTCATCTCGCGATACCAGCGGCGATGGTGCTGCCGCGCCCAGGCACGGCTCACCTTGCCGCTGCCCATGGCGCCAAAGCTGCCTTTGACCCAAATGGCGGCATAGACGTGAATCAAGATGATGGCGATCAAAAATGTTGCCGATGCGGCATGGACCACTGCGGCGATGCGTACCATCTCCACCGGCAGATTGAAGTAAGCGCGCCACAGGACGAGCCCTGACAGAAGCAGCAGCACTATCAATAACGCTGAACTCTTGAATACCAGCTTCTGGCCTGCGTTAAATTTGCCCTGTTCAGGCAGATGGTTCTGGTGACCTTTAATGACCTCCCGAGCATTCTTCAGCCACTCCCTGTCGTCGTCTGTCATGCGGTTGTATTTGCGGAAACGGAAGAAAAGCCCGATGAACGCGAGGACCATCAGCAGCCCGATGAAGGGGTGAAGGATGCGCGACCAGGTGCCGCCACCCAACAGATCACTCAAGGGCCAGAACAGGGGATG
The DNA here is from genome assembly GCA_036401755.1 of Gammaproteobacteria bacterium. GTDB lineage: Bacteria > Pseudomonadota > Gammaproteobacteria > Thiohalomonadales > Thiohalomonadaceae > DASWUD01. The sequence goes on along the minus strand of DASWUD010000094.1, from coordinate 9,129 downwards.
GAAGAGGGCCAGCCCGGAGAGGGCGAGTAGTATAAAACTGATCGCCACCACCCAGTGGTTGATCCGTTCAGCTGTGGTGTAGCGCAGTAATGTATCGGGATCGCGACTCATGATTCACTCTCCTTTTTCGCTGCCTGCTCGTGCTCTTGCAAGACCACCGTGCGGCCACGGCTGACCAGATGGAGGAGGGCGCCAGCAGCGATCAGGCCGAGGCCTGCGATCGCGGCTGGCTTGGAGATCCCCTTCCACACCTTCACCATGGGGCTGATGCGTGGATTGTTGGGAAGCTTGGCGTAGAGCTCCGGGCGATCGGCATGGTGCAGCACGTACATCACGTGGGTGCCGCCAACACCGGGCGGATCGTAGAGTCCGGCCTGCTCAAATCCACGTGACTTCAAATCGACAATGCGCTCCTCGGCGTACATCTTCATCCGCTCCTTGCTGCCGAACTGCAGCGCACCGGTGGGGCACGCCTTGATGCAGGCCGGTTCCATGCCGACCGCGACGCGGTCGGAACAGAGGGTGCACTTGTAGGCCTTGCCGTCCTTTTTGGAGATGCGTGGAACATTGAACGGGCAGCCGGTGATGCAGTAGCCGCAGCCGATGCAGTTCTCTTCGTGGAAGTCGACGATGCCGTTGGCGTACTGAATGATGGCGCCGGGTGCCGGGCACGCCTTGAGGCAGCCCGGATCGGCGCAGTGCATGCAGCCGTCCTTGCGGATCAGCCACTCCAGCTTGCCGTTCTCCTCATGCTCGGTATAGCGCATCACCGTCCACGAGGCGCCGGAGAGATCCGGAGGGTTGTCGTAGACGCCTACATTGGTGCCGATCTCATCGCGCACGTCGTTCCACTCCATGCACGCGACCTGGCACGCCTTGCAGCCGATGCAGGTGGTGACGTCGATGAGCTTCGCCACCTCCATGGTCTGCCGTTGCGAAGGCGAGGGAGTGGTGGTTGCCGAACGGCGCTCGATATCTAACGATTGCAGTGCCATAGCCGCCTCCTCATGCCTTCTCGATGTTGACCAGGAACGACTTGAACTCAGGCGTCTGGCTGTTGGCGTCACCGACTACCGGCGTCAAGGTGTTGGCGAGGTAGCCCGGCTTGGTGACCCCCTTGAAGCCCCAGTGAATGGGAACTCCCACGTGGTGGACCGTCTTGCCATCGACCTGCAGCGGTTTGATGCGCTTGGTCACCACCGCCTTCGCCTTGATCGCGCCGCGGTTCGAGGAGACCTTCACCATGTCGCCCGCCTTGATGCCCTTCTCCTTCGCCAACTCCTCGCCGATCTCCACGAACTGCTGGGGCTGCATGATGGCGGCCAGCTCGGTGTGCTTGGTCCAGAAGTGGAAGTGCTCGGTGAGGCGGTAGGTGGTGCCGGCGTAGGGGAACTTGTCGGCCTTGCCGAACTGTTCCATGTCGCCCTTGAACACGCGCGCCGCCGGATTGCTCACTACCTTGGGATGGAGAGGATTGGTCCCGATCGGCGTTTCGAACGGCTCGTAGTGCTCGGGGAAAGGGCCTTCCGCCATCTTGTCGATGGCATAGAGGCGCCCCACACCCTCCGGCTGCATGATGAAGGGGTTCATCCCTTCACTCGGTGCAGAGTCCGGCTTGATGTCGGGTACATCGGCTCCCGTCCACTTGGCGCCATCCCACCACACCAGCTTGCGGTTCGGATCCCACGGCTTGCCGCTGGGATCGCACGAGGCGCGGTTGTAGAGAATTCGCCGGTTGGCTGGCCAGGAGTAGGCCCAGTTGAGGGTGTTGCCCAGTCCGCTCGGATCGGAGTTGTCACGCCGTGCCATCATGTTGCCCTTCTCGGTCCAGGAGCCGGAGAAGAGCCAGCAACCGCAGGCGGTGGAGCCGTCATCCTTGAGCTGGGCGAAGCCGTCGAGCAGCTGCCCTTTTTTCACCAGCACCTTGGTCGGGTCTTTGGCATCGATGAGGTCGGAGAGCGCCTTGCCGTTGTACTCCTTCGCCAACTCCTCGGCAGAGGGGACGTGGGGAATGGCGTAGTTCCAGCTCATGTTCAGGATCGCATCGGGGAATGCGCCGCCCTCTTTCCTGTACAGTTCGCGCAACTTCAGGAAGATGCCGGCCATGATCTCCGCATCGCCCTTTGCCTCGCCTGGCGGCTCGGCCCCTTTGAAATGCCATTGCAGCCAGCGTCCGCTGTTGGTGAGCGAGCCATCCTCCTCGGCAAAACAACCCGACGGCAAACGGATCACCTCCGTCATGATCTTGGCGGGGTCCACGTCGTTGTACTCACCGTGGTTCTCCCAGAAGCAGGAGGTATCCGTCGCCAGCGGATCGATCACCACCAGATACTTGAGCTGGGAGAGGCCGGCGATGAGTTTTGCCTTATTGGGCACCGAGCCCAATGGGTTGAAGCCCTGGCAGAAGTAGCCATTCATCTTGCCCTGATACATCAACTCGAACTGGCGCATGATGTCGTACTCAACATCCAGCTTGGGCAGCCAGTCGTAGCACCAGTTGTTCTCCTTTGTCGCCATGTCACCCCACCACGACTTCATCAGGCTGACGTGGAACTTGGGGTAGTTCGACCAGTAGTTGAACTGGTTGGGACGCAACGGCTTCAGGGTGCGCTTGTCGATGTAGGCCTGGTAGTCGCTCTCCTTCTCGTTGGGCAGCGTCAGGTAGCCCGGCAACAGGTTGGAGAGCAGCCCCAGATCGGTGAGCCCCTGGATGTTGGAATGGCCACGTAGTGCATTGACGCCACCGCCCGGCATGCCGATGTTGCCCAGCAGCAGCTGCACCAAGGCGCACGTACGGATCATCTGCGAACCCACCGAGTGCTGGGTCCAGCCGAGGGCGTACATGAAGGTGGTGGTGCGATTGGGCACCGAGGTGGTAGCGAGGATTTCGCAGACCTTGAGGAACTCCTCCTTGGGGGTGCCGGTGATATTGCTCACCATCTCCGGCGTGTAGCGGGAGTAGTGCTGCTTCATCATGTTGAGCACGCAGCGCGGATGTTGCAGGGTCATGTCGACCGTGGCATAGCCATCCGCTCCCATCTCGTAGCCCCACGAGCTGCGGTCGTATTTGCGTCCCGGTTCGTCGTAACCGGAGAAGAGGCCATCTTCGAACTTGAAACCTTCGCTCACGATTAAGGGCGCGTTGGTGTAGTTCCTGACGTACTCGTGCTGGATCTTGTCGTTGCTGAGCAGGTAGTTGATCACACCGCCCAGGAACGCGATATCCGTGCCGGTGCGAATGGGGAAATAGTGGTCCGCCAGCGATGCCGAGCGGGTAAAGCGCGGATCGATGACGATGAAAGTCGCATTATTGTGCTTCTTCGCCTCGGCCACCCATTTGAAACCGCAGGGGTGGGCCTCGGCGGCGTTACCGCCCATCACCACAACGACATTGGCATTCTTGATGTCAACCCAGTGGTTGGTCATCGCGCCTCGACCGAACGTCGGAGCCAGACTGGCTACCGTCGGTCCGTGTCAGACACGTGCCTGGTTGTCGAATCCCAGCATGCCGGTGCTGCGGATCACCTTGTGGGTGATCCAACCGGTTTCGTTGCTTGAGGCGGAGGCGGCGAGGAAGCTGGTGGTGGTCCAGCGGTTCACCGTGGCGCCCGCGGCATTTTTGGCGATGAAGTTCTTGTCGCGATCTGCCTTCATCAGCGTGGCTACTTTGGTGAACGCCTCATCCCAGCTGATACGTTCCCATTTGTCGGAGCCGGGGGCGCGGTATTCGGGGTACTTGAGACGGTTGGGGCTGTGCACGAAGTCGAGCAGGCCCGCCCCCTTCGGACAGAGCGTGCCGCGGTTCACCGGGTGATCGGGGTCGCCCTCGATATGGTAGATCTCCGCCTTGGCGTTCTTGGCCTTGTCGCCGAGGGAGTACATGAGAAGACCGCACGACACCGAGCAGTAGGGACACGTATTCCGTGTCTCGGTGGCGCGCGCCAGCTTGAAGGTCCGCGTTTCGGCCAGAGCCTGGTTTGGCGAGAATCCCATCAGGGCGATACTCGCCGTTCCCATCCCGGTCGAGCAGATCTTGAAGAACTGCCGCCGTGTAACTTGCATTGACCTCTCCTCCTGTTCGTTTTTGGTTTTGCTGGAAGCATCCTCCCAGTGTCATTTCGGCAATGGTGAGCCGCTGAAGCAGAAGGTAATAAAAGTTCAGCTTTGGCCATTAGTCAAAGCTTGAGTGAGAAGTCACCTGCTGAATGAGACCAAGTGGGGTGCAGGCCCTAGGAAAGGACGTGTACTACAGAGTTTCCCTGTGTTATCCGGCCGATGATGGCGGCAGAGGCGAAGCCCGCCTCGTGGAACAGCCTCAGCACCTCATTGACGCTGTGTGGTGCGCAGGCGGCGAGTAGTCCGCCGCTGGTCTGGGGATCGCTAAGGATGCGCTGGGTCCAGGTGGGGAGAACCGAGGCAAGCCGCACTTCTGTGCCGTAGCTCTCCCAGTTGCGTTCAATGGCGCCGGGGCCGATGCCGCGTGGGGCGAGGGCGGCAGCGCTGGGCAGGATGGGTACCTGGGCGAAATCGAGCTCGGCAGCGAGGTTTGAGCCACGGCAGATCTCCAGCAGATGGCCGAGCAGGCCAAAGCCAGTAACATCGGTGAGGGCATGCACGCCGGCCACCTCGGCCAGTTGCACACCGACACGGTTGAGCTGGGTGGTGCAGGCGATCATCTCCGCATAGCCGTCCGCATCGAGCAGCCCTTTTTTCAGAGCGGTGGCCAGGATGCCAACGCCGAGCGGCTTGCCCAGCACCAGCAGATCCCCCGCCTGCGCCCGGTCGTTGCGCTTCACTTTGTGTGGGTGGACCACCCCCATTGCCGCCAGGCCATAGATGGGCTCGGCGCTATCGATGGAATGGCCGCCGGCCAGGGCCACCCCAGCGGTGCGGCACACCTCCGCGCCACCTTCGAGGATGCGGCGGATGGTGGCCATCGGCAGGGTGTTGATGGGCATGCCGACGATGGCCAGCGCCAGGGTCGGGGTGCCGCCCATGGCGTAGACGTCGGAGAGAGCGTTGGTCGCGGCGATACGGCCGAAGTCGTAGGGATCATCAACGATAGGCATGAAGAAGTCGGTGGTGGCGATGAGCGCCTGCTCATCATTGAGGCGCCACACCGCGGCATCGTCGCTGGTTTCGTTGCCCACCATCAGCGCCGGATGGGCAAAGCCACCACCCATCCCTTCGAGTGCTTTGCGCAACACGCCGGGGGCGATCTTGCAGCCGCAGCCGCCACCGTGGGAGAGCTGAGTGAGACGCACTTCAGAGAAGTGAGCGGGAACGGCGCTGGTCATGGGAACTCCTTATGGGCAATCAAACAGTGCCCGCGGATTAAGGCAGGGTGGATAGGTGGCGGAAGAGAGTGGGAGTCGAACCCACGAAGGGACGCCTGGCGGCCCTCTCCGGATTTGAAGTCCGGCCGTCCCACCGGGGAGCGAATCTCTTCCAAGGGTGGAACTCTGCATGAATGGTGTTGTGGCCGTTTGGGCAAGCGATGGTTGCGTTGTTCGGGCCATCTCAGTTGAACTCCAGCAGGGAGTCGCGATGGACGTGGTGGCCATCGCCCAGGCGGCGCGAATAGCCGACCCGGTCGAAAAACTCCAGAATCTGGATGGCCACCTTGCGGCCACCGCCGATGCGGTCGCGAAAGGCGGCGGCGCGCGCCTTGCCCTCGACTTCGGCCAGCTCGCGGGCGATCGTCGAGAGGTTGGCTACCGCCTCGCGGGTAAAGTAGTGGTCGTGGGCGACACGAAACAGCTCACCCATCTCGGCAAGCCGGTTCAGCAGGGCGCGGATAGCCTCTTCTTCCTGGCCCAGGGTGCGCGCCACATCGCGCACCCGCGGCGGGTTGTAGGGCTCGGCACGCAACAGCGGCGCCACCTGCTTGTTCCACAGGGACTCTTCGGCAGGAGGCAGGCGTACCTGGTGATCGGGGAGGTGGAGGGCTGGGCCAGTTTTGCAAATGCGCCTTGCGGCGAGCAGCGCATCGATACGGGCACCGAACGCAGGGCGCGACATTCCCGGTGCTACCCGGCGGCGCAGCCGTTCACGATCCAGCCCCTGGCGGTGGGGGGCTGACTGATGCTCGTCGGCCAAGGCGGCAAGAGAGGCTGTACCCAGCGCGTCCCACTGCTCCTGGGCGAACCCCCATGGCGCTGAGGCGATAGAAACCACCGCCATGGGCAACAGTGTCGCCGTCTCATAATCATCGAGCGACCACTCGGTGGCGAAGCGGCGCAGATCCACACCGCTGCTGTTGCTCTTCAGGGTACAGGCAAGCACCTGCGCCGCATCGCCCCGGTGGATGGCACTGAGCAACGTGAGCCGCTCTGGCGCGCGCCGTCCCTTTGCAGGTGGAGCAGGGTCGATGATTACGCCACCCCCCAGGGTACGTTGGGCAGATTGGTCGCGAATGACGAAGCGATCACCAAGCTGGGCACCGATGGCGCTCTCCAGCACCAGTTGTGCAAAACACTCATGGCCGGGCTCCAGGTGCTCTCCCTCCAGCAAGGCGATGCGTGCGCTGAGGTGGCTGGTTGCTAGATGGAGGTGGACCGGTGTCCAGTGTTTGAGTGTGCGCTCCTCGTCGGGCAGCAGGCGCAGTCGCACATCGAGACGCCGGGTGGGCGCATGCAACGCAGGGCTCACCACCCAGTCACCGCGCGCCACTTCGCTCTTGTCGAGTCCGGCCAGGTTGAGGGCGCAGCGCTGCCCGGCATGCCCCTTTTGCGTGGGTTGGTTCTGGGCGTGGAGGGCGCGTACCCGCACCTCCTTACCCGAAGGGGTGAGGAGTAGGCGATCTTCCAATTGGACGGAGCCCGAATAGACCGTGCCGGTGACCACGGTGCCGGCGCCGGTGAGGGTGAAGCTGCGATCTACGGCGAGGCGGAAAGGTCCGGCCGTCGTGCGGGAGGGGAGCATTCGCGCCACTGCACCCAGGTGATGGCGCAGTGCTGCGATCCCCTCACCGGTTACCGAGGAGAGCGGGAACAGCGGTGCATCGGCAAAGGCACTGGAGGCGAGCAGGTGGCGTATCTCAGTGGTGGCTGTGGCAAGGCGCGCCAGCTCCACGCGATCGATCTTGCTAAGCACCACGGCGCCACGGGTGAGGCCGAGCAGCTCCAGGATCTGCAGATGCTCGCGAGTCTGCGGCATCGGCCCGTCGTCTGCGGCGATCACCAGCAGCACGTAGTCGATGCCGCTGGCACCGGCGAGCATGTTGTGGATCAACCGTTCATGGCCCGGCACATCGACGAAACCGATCACCTGCTCATCGATCTCGTGATAGGCGTAGCCGAGGTCGAGGGTGATGCCGCGCTCCTTCTCTTCTTTCAATCGATCCGGATCGACGCCGGTGAGCGCGCGCACCAGCGCGCTCTTGCCGTGGTCGATGTGCCCGGCGGTGCCGACGATCACAGCGGCAACTCCAGATGTTGAAGTTGTGCAAGGAAACCTGCCTCGTCCTCCAGACAGCGCAGGTCGAAACGCAGTGCGCCCGCTTCGATGCGACCAATGACGGGCACTGGCAGAGAGCGGAAGGCCGCCTCCAGCCGCTGCAATGTACGCCCCTCACCCTTGCCGCGAACCTGTGGCTTGAGGGTGAGGGCAACACTCGGTAGCCGCTCCACCGGTAAAGCCCCCGAGCCGATCTGGCTTTGGCATGGCTCCAGAGATACCTTGGCTTTTTCAGCTAATGCTGAGCTCACGCCAGGCAGCAGTCGCTGGGCACAGGCGAGTATCTCCCATTCCGGGCGAGTAAGCAGACGCAATGTAGGAAAGTGTTCAGACAATCGCTCCGGGTCGCGATAGAGACGCAGCACTGCCTCCAGTGCTGCCAGTGTCATCTTGTCGCAACGCAGGGCGCGCTTGAGCGGATTCTTCTTGATGCGAGTGATTAAATCGCGACGGCCCACGATGATGCCTGCCTGTGGCCCGCCCAACAATTTGTCGCCACTGAAGGTGACCAGATCGGCGCCGGCCGCCAGAGCCTCCTGCACGGTCGGTTCGTGGGGCAGGCCGAAGCGTTCCAGGTCGATGAAGGTGCCGCTGCCGAGGTCGATGGCGAAGGGGAGTCCGGCGTTGTGGGCGAGGGTGGCCAGCTCTGTTTCGGAGACGCTGGCGGTGAAACCCTGAATGGCATAGTTGCTGGTGTGCACCTTGAGCAGCAGCGCGGTGCGTGGCGAGAGTGCCTCTTCGAAATCGCGGCGGTGGGTACGGTTGGTGGTACCCACCTCGCGCAGTTTGGCACCGGCACGGCTCATCACGTCGGGGATGCGGAAGGCGCCGCCGATCTCCACCAGTTCGCCACGCGAGACGATTACCTCCTTGCGCAGCGCCAGAGTGTTGAGGATCAACAGCACCGCGGCGGCATTGTTGTTGACCACCGTGGCTGCCTCGGCGCCGGTGAGTTCGCGGATGAGCTCGACGATCAACTCGTCGCGATCACCACGTGCCCCTTTGCGCAGGTCGAACTCCAGATTGCTGGGAGTGCGCGCCGCCACGGCTACCGCATTGATCGCCTCCTCCGGCAACAGGGCACGACCGAGATTGGTGTGGAGTACAGTACCGGTGAGATTGAAGAGCGGGCGCAGGGCGGGACGTGATTTCTTCTCCAATTGTTGGGTGAGGCGCCCCATGAGCAGCGATTCGCTGAAGAGCTCATCAATGCCGGATTTCGCATGCTCGGTACGCACTTCATCGAGTACGGCGCGCAGCGTGGTTGTGACAAAGGGGCGTCCATGTTGTGCGATGAGTGCAAGGCTTTGCGCAGAGCCGAGCAGTCGATCCACCGCGGGAGGGTGCTTGGCAGGGGTAGCAGCGACAGCCAGTGTTTCGTTTTTGTTAGCCATTTTCCTCACGGGCAGCACCTGCCACGTCTCATCGTCCATTTTCACAAAGGTAGACGCGTTTTCGAGGAGGTAAAGCCGGAACACTCTTTTCTGCGATTTTCCCTGCGAGAAGATGGATGCTGGCGGGAAAGCAGGATATGGGTTACCAGCTGAGCGGTTCGCCATCGCGGAAGAAGCCGCCGTTCGGACCGCTCTTCGGCAGCACGGCTGCCCAGACGATGCTGGCGGCGCCCTCCTCCGCGCTGCGCTCTGCCTCGGGGCCGCCCAGGTCGGTGCG
>DASWUD010000093.1:0-2605 GCA_036401755.1 Gammaproteobacteria bacterium | reverse complement strand
TGCTGTCGAAAATTTCCCGTTTTGTTCGGGACGAAGAGGGTCTGGAACTTTCCGAGTATGCCGTCGCCGGCTCTTTGATCGTTCTTGGTGTGGTTATCGCGTTTACCAATTTGGGAGCGGCCATCAAAGCCGCCATCAATGGAATCATTACCGCATTGAATGGCACGCCTGCCCCGTAAGTAACTGACGGGGCCGGCAGCGGCCCCGTCCTTTTTAAATAACTGGATGCCGTCATGGAAACGAACGTCTGGATACTGATGGTGTTGTGCATCGGCCTATGCAATGCGGTGCTGATCGATATCGCCACACACCGTATCCCCAACTGGTTGACGCTGAGTATCGCGATGACCTGTCTGGCGCTGCAGGGATGGTTTGGCCAGTGGGATGGCCTGTTGTTGGCGGGCGGCGGCTTGGTGGTAGGGCTGCTCTGTTTCATGCCGTCCTATCTCTTCGGCGCGATGGGCGCAGGAGATGTGAAGCTGGTGGCGGCGATCGGTACGGCGTTGGGTCCTTGGGGGGTATTTGTGACGGCAGTGATGACGGTTATCGCTGGCGGCGCCATCGCCCTGCTCTATATCGGCCTGAGAGGTGGCATGGGCGCGATGATTCGACGTTACGGCTGCATGCTCACGCTGCTGGTGCAGGGACATCCGCAATATCTCGCACCAGCTGCCAACGAGGCGGCGGCGCAACGTTTTCCCTATGCAATGGCCATTGCCTGTGGTACCGCGCTGTCGTTGTGGTGCCTGTCGGGTCAATGCGTCTTGACGGTGTAAGGACAGAATAATGGATGCAGCACTCCGGGTAACTGCAGAAGAGACAACCGCGACAGAGAAGGCGTGGTTGCAGCGTCCACGCACTCTGGACGAGACCGGCCTGGGCCATTTCTTTGTCGCCGATCTGCTGCTCAAACAGCTGCAGCAGGTCAGCAACCAGACCCTGGCACAGCTGGCGCACCACATGGCACTGCCAGGCTCGGTGCTGGAGCCGATCATCGCCTTCCTGCGCAAGGAGGCACGCGTGGAGAGTCGCAGTGCCGAACTCGATGGACAAGGGGTGCGCTACGCCCTGACCGACCGTGGTCGCGCTGCCGCACTCGATGCCCTGTCGCGAGATGGCTATAGCGGCCCGGCACCGGTACCGCTCGCGGCCTACGAGGCGCTGGTGCGTAAACAATCGGTGAGCAACTGCGTGGTCACCGCAACAGACATCCACGAACTGTTTCGCAATACGGTGATCCACGAAACCTTGCTCGAACAGCTTGGGCCGGCGGTGCATTCGGGGCGGGCCATGTTTATTTATGGCCCTCCCGGCAGTGGCAAAAGTTATATCTCACGCCAGCTGGTTAAGCTTCTCGATGGTCCGATCTACGTGCCCTACGCGATTCTCGTCGGCGATACGGTCATCGCCATGTTCGATCCGGAATTCCATCATCCCGTGAGTACCACGGAACAGGATCAGGTGCGTCTCTCGGAAGGGCACGACCCCCGCTATGTGCTCTGCCAACGTCCGGATGTCACCACCGGCGGTGAGCTGACCCTGGACATGCTGGACCTCAAGTTCGACGCGGAGCGCAAGCAGTACCAGGCACCGCTACAGCTCAAGGCCAACAACGGCATGATGCTCATCGATGACCTTGGGCGGCAACGCGTGGCACCGGTAGATCTGCTGAATCGCTGGATCGTGCCGATGGAGGAGAAGCGCGATTTTCTCAATCTGCGGGCGGGGCATCACTTCGAAGTTCCCTTCGACGTACTGCTCATCTTCTCGACCAATCTCAATCCTCTGGAGTTGGCCGATGAGGCATTCCTGCGGCGCATCGGCCACAAGATCCGTTTCGACACGCTGCAGAGCGAGCAGTATCTGCGCCTGTGGCGGCAGGTGTGTGCGGCCAAGGGGGTCGAGGAGCGGCCCGAAGTGACCCGCTACATGATGTATGAGCTCTATCCAACCCAGGGTAACACGCTGTTGCCTTGCCACCCCCGCGACTTGCTCGGTCTGGTAAGTGATTACTGCCGATATCGTGGGGCCCATCCGGAACTCAGTATCGATGCGATTCGCTGGGCCTGGAACAACTATTTCGTACAGTTCGATAACGAGGGGTGAACGTCATGTTCAAGACCAGAACCATTGTCATGTTTCTATTCGCCGTATTGATGGGGCTCGGCGCCGCACTCGTCGCCCGCAGCTGGGCCAACAATCGCCTGGCCACCCCGGCACAGCAAGCCGGGACGCAGGTGGTGGTTGCCGCCATGCAGATTCCGTTTGGCAAAAAGCTGGAAGCTACCGATCTGCGGCTTGCCAGCATGCCGGACAATCTGGTGCCCGCCAATGCCTACACCAGCATTGAAAAGCTCGAAGGGACCGTCGCCATGAGCACCATCTATCCCGGTGAAATTGTCATGGAAGAGAAGGTGGCGGCGTTTGGTGGTGGCAGTGCGCTGTCGGCCGTCATCACACCAACGAAGCGCGCCGTGACCGTGCGCGTCAACGATGTGATCGGTGTGGCCGGTTTCCTGATGCCGGGCAACCGGGTCGATGTGGTATTCGCCAAACCTTACGAAGGCCGTAATTTCAAGTCGGAAACGCTGTTGGAGGATGTCAA
>DASWUD010000092.1:0-38772 GCA_036401755.1 Gammaproteobacteria bacterium | reverse complement strand
TTGGTCTGGGCAGAGAGTTCGTCGACGATTTTCTGCATCTCTGCCTCGAACTGTTCACTCCACTGCCGCCACTGTTTCTGGTAAGGAGCGATGGCCTCGTTATCAATGGCATCAAGTTTTTGGCTGGCGACGGCGATATTTTTACCGCTCTCAGCCAAGGTCTGGGGGGTTGGCTCGGCGAGCTGCTCGCTATCCTCCTCCAGATCGTCGGCGACCTCCTGCAATAGTTGCCGGTCCTTGTCGGAGAGGCGTTGTTGCTGTTCATCGATGGCGCGCCGCACCGATTCCGCCAGCGCTTCGATCGTGCTGCGCAACTCTGCGCCATGCTGCTCGATGATGACAGTTGCCTGCGTGCCGATTGACTCGGAGAGTGCGGCGAGCTGCGCCCCCATCCGATCCATCTCCTTGGCCAGTTCGTCTGAGGTGGTGCCGAACTGTGCCGTGAGGCTCTTGCCCAACCGTTCGATCTGGCCGAACAGTTTACCCAACGGACCGCTATTCACCTCTTTGTCTGTGCGGGCGTAGTCGACCCGCCACTCACCCTCCTGGCGAATCAGAATCGTCTCAAAGGTGACACTCTCATCACCGCTCGTGCTTTTGGCCAGGGTGGTGGTCACGGTGGCCTCATCGCCATCGATAACGATCTTGCCGAACGAGGGGCGGTAACCGCTCCAGTTGCGGCCGAACCCGTCATAGTCTCGCGCCTCCCCAAGCGTTGAGTATTTGACGGCACCATCGACGTCGTTGCTGATCACAGCATGCCAAAAGAGCTCCGTCACCTCCTGCGGTGTTTTTTCTGCACACGCGGCAAGTAACAGTAACGAGCAAATCAATACCCATGGGCGCATAGGATGCTTTGTCATAAGGTTCACTCTTTTTAGACCCGTCCGGGTTGTGCTTTTAGATGGTACGTCATTATGTCACCATCCCGTTATCGCGCTCGTTAATCCTTTACACCACAATCAGCACATCGCATCGCGACTGCGCCAGCACATGTTTGGTGACACTGCCGAGCAGCAACTCTTCGATGCGGCCGGTGCCGTGTTTACCCAGCACGATGAGGTCGATGTCGAACTCCTGCTCCTGTTCGAGAATATTGAGCCACGGTTCACCGCGCTGGGCGAGCAGCGTGAAGCTCTCGGGAGCGAGGCCGGCCACATCGGCCAGCTGATGCATTTTCCCGAGCGATTCTTGACGTTCCATAACACGGTAACGCTCAATCAGCTCATCTTCGACACCGGCCATATAGAGCTTGCTTTCGAAGGGAACGTCGAAGACGTGCAGCAGGATGAGCACGGCGTCGGGGGCGAGGGCACGGGCCAGGTTGAGCGCCCGTCTGGAAACATCGGAAAAATCGATAGGCACCAGGACATGACGGTAGTGGTCGTGCGGTGGTTGCTTGACCACCAGGATCGGCTGACGGGTCTTGCGCACCATCCGTTCGGCAGTGGAGCCAAGCAGGGTGTGACGCAGAAAACTGGCACCGCGTACCCCAGCCACCAATAGATCGGCAGCGCAGGCATCGGCTCGTTCATAGAGGGTATCGAGGATGGCGCCAACCGACACCTGTACACCGGCATTGACCCCGTACTGGTGGTAAAGCCATTCGGCAAGCTCCTGCATTTCGACAAGGGCATTGTCGCACAGCGTCTGCTCCACCGCAGTGAATGATTCACCAAGAAGCTGGCGCAACCGGTCAAGTGGCTCGTGGTCAATCACGTGGAGAAGGTCGAGACGTGCCTGCTGTTGCCTGGTCAGCAGCGCGGCTCGTGCCGCGGCATGGCGCGCCATGATCGAGAGATCGGTAGCCGCAAGGAGTCGTTGGAGCGTCATGCTCGCACTGGCTCCTTGGCCAGTTCGTCGATCAGTTCGCGCGCCGCCTGTTCGGCGGCATCATGAAATGGGTTGATCACCATTTCTATCCCGGCATTGTGCATCGCCCCCTCATGGAGTTCATCACGCACCACCCCGGCGACACGTCCATGGAAACCGACCTCGGCCAGGGCATGGAGCAGCGCCCGGTTGTCCTCCCATTGCGGGAGAGTGGTCACCACCCAGCACAAACTGGCGATGGGCAGTGATTCGAGAAAGGCCGGATCGGCCCCGTCACCAAAGAACACAGGCAAGCCTTTGCGTCGCAGATGACTGATCACTTCCGGGTCGAAATCGACACCCAGCACGTGGATCCCCTGCTCACGCAGCTGGGCGAGCAGCACTCCCCCATAGCGGCCGAGGCCGACGATCATCAGCTGGGGATGAACGAGCTGTTGATGACTCTCCACCGCCAATTCACGAAAGGGGTGACGCCGCTCGAACGGTGTCAGCCATGGCGCCAGCCACTCGTAGAGAGGTTGGGAATAGAGGATCATGTAGGTGGAGATGGCAATGGTCACCAGACCAACCAGTGTTGTCAGACCGAGCGCCTCACTGCCCACATGGCCAAGCGAAATGCCCATGGCGACGAAGACGATGGAGAACTCGCTGATTTGCGCCACGGTGAGTCCGGCCATAAAGCCGGTACGTTTGCGATATCCCATGTAGCCCATGATGGTCATGACGATGAGCGGGTTGCCGATCAAGACAAAGAGCGACAAGAGCACGGCCGGGAGCAGCTCGTCACCGAGCGCAGAAAAATCGAGCTTGGTGCCGAGGTCGATGAAGAAGAATAGCAGCAGGAGGTCGCGAATACCCACCAGGCGCGCGTTGACCGCATCGCGATAACGGGTCGAGGCGAGCGAGAAACCGGCGAGAAAGGCCCCCGCCTCCTTGCTGAAACCGGCCCACTCGCCGAGTGCCGCGAGACCGGTGCCCCAGGCAATGGCAAAGATCAGCAACAGCTCCTGCGACTTGGCCATCCGCAGCACCAGGCGCGGCAGCACGAAGCGCATCAGCACAAAGAGCAGACTCACCGCGGCGACGACCCGCAGAAAGAGCGACAGCCCCGTTTCCAGCAGGGTGGTATCGCCTCCCACCCGCAAGCCGCTCATGGCCATCATCGCCAATACCACTGCCAGGTCCTGCACGATGAGAAAACCAACCGCAATACGGCCGTGCAAGGCATCGAGCTCACGCTTGTCGGAGAGCAGCTTGACGATGATGATGGTGCTGGAGAAGGTGAGCGCCACGGCCACGTAGAGCGCTTCCATCATGCTCTTGCCTAGCAGCAGGATGATGAAAAAACCGATGACGGTGGTGAAGGCGAGCTGGCCGAGCCCGGTGGCGAGGGCCACCGGGCCGATATGGCGCACGTGTTGCAGATCGAGTTTCAGTCCCACCACGAACAGCAGCACCGCCACCCCGACCTGCGCCAGCAGATCGATCTGGTGCTGGGTCGTGATCATCCCCAGCACCGCCGGCCCCACCACGATCCCCACCACGATGTAGGCGATCAGCAGCGGTTGACGCAGGCGCAAAGCTACCGCCCCGGCCGCAGCGGAGATCAGCAGAAGCAGCGCAAATTCGCTGAAAGCACCATGCATCGTCGGGTCTTTTCCCCCGTTCCGCTTGATCGCCTGTCATCTCACCGAGTGTAGCCGTTTCCTCGCGCCCCGCTTTATCGATGTGGATGCAGTGGTGACGCTCGACCCCACTGGCTCGGCTTTCAACAGTGGGTACACGCCCACCTGCGCCCCGCGATGCTATTTACTCTTGCTGAGAAACCCGCAAGGGCAGACCTCGATGCACTTGGAGCATCCCTCGCAACTCGCCTGATTGAAAATGAAGTAGTCACCTGGTTTGGGGGCTTTACTTTGCTCGTAGCTATGGGCATTGCAGTACATCCAGCAGTTGCCACAACCCAAACACGAGCCACAGGAGAGGCATCGGCCAATCTCCGCCAGAAACTGCTCCTCACCCAATCCGCACTGAATTTCTGCGGAGGGCTCGCTGTAGCGGCTTGCCATCGTTATCGTCTCGGCCCTCACCCTCTCGCCCGGTGCATAGAAGCTCAAGTGCATCGATGCGGCAGTAATCACCTCGAGTTGCTTGGGAGCGGGCAGCTGCTCACCCGTTAACTGGGCATGCAGATCTTCCGCCGCTCTGCGTCCGTCGCCGATGGCGCTGGTGACTGTGCCCAAACCGGCCACATCCCCGCCCGCCCAAAGTCCATCGGCAATCTGCCCGCCGCCATCCGGGCGGATTGTCCCTGCAGCAGTGATCAGCGCCTCCAGACCGCGCCAATCGGGCTGCTGCGAAATAGCGGCGATTATGGTGGTGGCAGGTAATACACAGGTGTCGCCGGGTACCGGCCGGGGGGTGCGGCGGCCGCTCGCATCCGGCTCCCCCAAGGCCATTTTCTGCACACGGATCCCAACCACACAGCCACACTCACGCAGGATCTCCAGCGGGGCGGCGAGGAATTGGATATCTACCCCTTCGGCCATGGCATCATCAATCTCCTCTGCCATTGCCGGCATCTCCTGGCGTGTACGCCGGTAGAGCATGGTCACCTCTGCCCCGAGACGTAACGCGGCACGCGCAGCGTCGATAGCGGTATTACCGCCACCGACCACGACTACCCGTTTCCCCACTTCGACCGGCTGATGCTGATTGATGCAAGCCATGAAACCGGTGCCGCTGAGTACCCCGGGCCCCTGCTCGCCCGGTATATCAAGCAGTAGCGGATGGCTCGCGCCTATCCCTACAAAAAGTGCTACATGGCGCCGGCGTAACTCATCGACACTGATGTCCTTGCCAACCGCGCAATCAAGGCGCAGCTCGACTCCCAGCTCGATGATGCGCTGTATCTCTCCATCCAGAATGGCGCGTGGCAGGCGATATTCAGGGATGCCATAGCGCAGCATGCCTCCCGGCTGGGATAGGCGTTCGTAGATGGTCACAGCGTAGCCGCGACGCGCCATCTGGTAGGCAAAAGAGAGTCCCGCCGGGCCCGCCCCTACGACGCCGATAGAGGCATCATTCACCTTGCCAACCAGCTGCGGCAAAGGCAGGTTGTGTGCCAGCGCCCAATCACCAATATGGCGTTCGAGCATGTGAATCGACACGACTTCATCCTTCGCGCCTCTGTTGCACTGGTTCTCGCAGGGGTGTGGGCAGACCCGCCCCAGCACTGCCGGCAGGGGATTGAACTCTACCAGGCGCTGCCAGGCACGGGTGTAGGCCTGCTCAGTGCTCAGTCCGAGCTTGCTGCGCTGTGCGATGAAGGCGATCCAGCCACGAATATCGGTGCCGCTCGGGCAATTCATTTGGCATGGGGAGAGTTTCTCCTGCTGTTGTGGGCTTATCAGAGCAATCTGACGAGCTCGCACATGAGATAGATCACCTGCAAGATCCCTGATGGGTTCAGTCCGCGCTCCCATTGCTCCCCCTCCTGAAAACAATATTGTTGTGTGCTCGTGATGTGCCACCGGCCGAAGATTACCTACGCCTGCTGTGCAGCACGGAGTTGGGCCAGTTCACCGTTAAGCTTGCGAGTTCGCCGGCACAAAGTCTCGATCAAATTCAACGCGACCAGGGGATCCTCCTTGATACGGCGCAGCAGGGTGCGTTTGTCGAGGGTCAACACAAACGCTTCGTCAAGCGCGCGCACCGTCGCCGAGCGCCTCTCTTTCTCGAACAGCGCCATCTCGCCAAAGATGTCACCCTCTGTCAAAGTGCCGATGCGCTGTTCATTGCCCGGCTCACCACCCAGCACCTCCAGCGTGCCTGAAAGCACCACGAACATGCTGTTACCTGCTTCACCGGCGATGACCACACACTCCTGCGGTGCATACCACTTCCCCAGATTATTAGTTGCCATATTCTTGCTTGACCTCAACGGGTTCACGGCCAAAAGAAAACATCACACAAAGCAGATTCCACATGAGGCTGGCAATGAATGATGGACTGAGCATGCGAAACATAATATCTCGATAAGGGGCGCTGCCTGTGAACAAATCCCAGAGTATCGAACTCATATGACGATTCACTCCGGGTGTCTGCTGTTCATTGGCGGTCATGCGCAGCATGGTGCGGCGGATGAGGCCCTTGTCACGGGAAAAATCGTTGGCGATTAGTGCCAGCTTGCCTATGGCGTTATCGCGACTGATCTTGCTGCAGGCCGGCAGGTAGTGGCGGCGAAAATCTTCAGCTGAGACGCCGCCTAGTACAGCAGCAATCGCTGCCGCTTTACCCGTGCGATAGGCGGCACCAATACCATCCTTGTAGAGGCGAGTCACACCGCTGTCACCTATAAACACCACCCGGTCGGCGAAGGGCTGGGATGCTCCACCGATGTTAATGCGAGGGAAACCGTGGCAGGCATTGGTGGATATCCTGGCATCCTCAGGGAAACATTTGCGCACTTCGGGTGAGTTGAGAAAGGTGTTTACCAGTTCATTGTCGATATCCTCGCCGAGCAAGCACATCGTGGCGTATGTCGACTTGGGGATAAGGGCGGCGAACTCCAGCCGGGGAATATCGAGCAGGAATACATGCATTGCATCGCCAAGCGTCTCGTTGAGCAACTCTTTGCCGTAATGAAACTCGCTGACAAAAGCGGTCGTCGTCTTGGGCCGCTCGTAGCCGCAACCCATGGCCTCGAAACGATCCAGAAGCCGGTTATTGACCCCGGTAGCCACCACCATTAAATCATAACTGCCACCGTCACCATCGTTACAGAGCAAAAATGGTTGCCCATCTTTCCATACCATGTCGGTCACCAGCCGATGACGAACTTGCGCACCTTTTTCCACTGCCTGGTCGAGCAGATATTGGTCGAAGCTGCGCCAGTCGGCACCGCTCGTCCCGCGCGGACCGCCCCCACGGTAGACGGCGGCAATCCGTTTTTCATGCACAGGGGTTTCGATACGCACCTGGCCATCATCCGTATGCAGCACATAGGCCTCGATGCCTCGCTGCACCACGTCTCGCGGGAGATGTATGCCATCCATCGCCAGGATTTGTACCAAGGATTCGGAGACTATGCCTCCGCAATGGTTGCAGCCACCTGGTCCAAACGCGTCAAACCGGCGTGGTTCGTAAATATCGATCTCAACTTTCAGATCGACTTTCTCAGCCATTCGCAACAGAAAATAGCTGAAGAAGGATCCTGCAGGCCCGCCACCAATAACAGCGATGCGTGAGCCATTCGTCAGCTGCTTTGAGGACTCTTTATCTCCCCTGCCCTTCATCAATCTGCTTGCAAGTTGTTTCTTTCTGTCCAATATATGCAACATGTCACTCCCCTGTGGCTTGGCCTCACGGATGTATTATCGTTATCTATCCACATGAATAGTTCCCATGAGAAGTGCCCGTTACTCACACCGCTGGGAATGGCTTCTTATGAATATTTTTTTGTGTTTCTATTGCTGATTATCGGATCAGCGGCCCCCCCATGGCGATGAATAATCCTGCCGCAGCAAGTCCGAGGCTGTAGGACTGCATTTTCGATAGGCCAAACCTCGTCTGTACACCGACCGTCACCAGCCAAGACTCCCAAGCCAAAATGGAAAGATGAAGAGGTATCAAAAACTGCGGGGCACCGTAGCCACCCGCGATCATCAGGAAGTCAACAGGAGAGGTTACCAACCAGGGAGTAAAAAATGCCAATGAAGTAATGCCCAGCATGTCGCTGATACTAAGCTGTTTGTTTCCGCGGGCCATCTGACGAGATAGTTTCAGCAACACCAGAGTGATTACAATCATCATCACAATGCCATAAGGACCATACCAAAATATTTCATAATAACGATAGCGTTGTGGTTCGATGGCAACAGGTGGGGGGAGCACCATCGGCACCGAGTGATAATAGAGATTAACGACTGTGGAAAACGTCGCCACGCTGTAACGCAGCACCATTAACCCAATAGAGAATAAGATAACAGGGCGTCCCGAAAGTCTGCCAAAGGCTTCCCGTGGAGAGAAAATGATTGCGATGACGAGTGAAAATGAAAACCGATTGTTTTGAGTAGTCTGATTCATTGATTCTTATGTTTTTTAGCGGATTGCGATCCGCTTTAATAACGATCCCTCATACAGGCCGATTTTGCCATTAATCGCTGAGGTTGTTCCAGAGTTTCCAGCAACGAAATCGTGTAATAGATCCATTGTCTCTCCTTTTGTCCAATTTTACTCACAGTGATTGCTTTTCCATTGATTTCCGCCGGCCAAGAAAGGGCGATATGTGATTCTTGCCTCACTGGACTATAAAGACATATTCAGGAAACAGCTAATTAGACATGTTTCAGTAATATAACCGGCAGTTTCATCTCCACACGATATTATTATTGCAGCAAGCTCGTCCTCCAGGAGCAGAAGAACGTGTCAAAACAACCACCCGGGATAACTCAGCAGGATCACCCTATGTGGCATGAACTAAGCCCGGCGGAGGTACTTGCTAATCTTGGCAGCTCTGAACAAGCTGGACTTTCCCTCAACGAAGCACACGTTCGCCTCCGTCGCTTCGGCCTGAACCGGTTGCCATCTGCCAGGCAACGCACCCCATTGATACGCCTGCTCCTGCAGTTCCACAATCCCTTGATCTATGCCCTGCTCAGTGCGGGCATCATTACCCTGTGGCTGGAAGATTTTGTGGATGCAGCAGTCATCTTCGGCGTGGTGATGATTAACGCCATCATCGGTTTCCTGCAGGAGGGAAAGGCGGAGCAAGCATTGGAAGCCGTGCGTGCCATGCTGGCTAGCCACGCCAGCGTGATCCGTAACAGCGAGCGTCACGAGATCGATGCCAGAGAACTGGTACCGGGCGATATCGTGCTACTGGAATCGGGTAGCCGTGTACCGGCGGATCTGCGGCTGGTGCGGGTGAAGAGTCTGCACATCAATGAAGCCGCCCTCACCGGTGAATCGGTGCCAGTAGGAAAATCAACAAGTGTGGTCGATGCCCAGGCGGCCATCGCGGATCGCACCAACATGGCCTACTCCGGTACTACGGTGACCATCGGTCAGGCACGAGGTGTGGTGGTAGCCACCGGCCAATCGACAGAGATCGGTCGCATCGGTACTTTGGTGGCCGGCGTGGAGACACTCGCCACCCCCCTGACTCGCCGGCTTGATCAGTTCGCCCGTCAGATCACCCTCTTTATCCTGATCCTGGGTGTGCTCACCTTTCTCTTTGGCCACTATGTCGAGGCGATGCCTGCCATCGATATTTTTCTCGCGGTAGTGGGTCTGGCAGTGGCAGCGATACCCGAAGGCCTGCCGGCCATCGTCACCATTACACTCGCCGTCGGCACCCGTGTGATGGCGAGCCACAAAGCTATAGTGCGACGCCTCCCGGCAGTGGAGAGCCTCGGCTCGGTCACTGTGATTTGCTCCGACAAGACCGGTACATTGACGCGCAATGAGATGACCGTGGTACGTCTCATGTTGCCCGATGACGAGTTCGAAGTGAGCGGGGCGGGTTACATCCCGGAGGGCGGCTTTCATCGTGGTAAAGAGACATTCGACCCGCGCAGTCACGATGCGCTGCAACAACTGGCGAAGTGCGCCCTGCTCTGCAACGATGCCCGACTGCATCATGATGATAACAACGGTTGGGCAGTGGTCGGTGATCCTACCGAAGGCGCTCTGCACACCCTGGCGCTCAAAGCAGGGCTCGATGCTGACGATGAGCGAGCCAATGCGCCGCGCATCGACGAGATCCCCTTTGAATCCGAACACCGCTTCATGGCCACCCTGCACCATGACCACCAGGGCCATACCTTTGCATTATTGAAAGGGGCACCTGAACGTGTGCTCGATCTTTGCGTGGCTCAAGGCATGGGGCGTCCGCTTGAACGTCGCCTATGGGAACAACGCATGGCAGAAGCCGCGCACGCCGGACAACGGGTACTGGCATTGGCACAGTGTGAGATGCGGGCGGAAAGCACCGCATTGGAGATGAGCGACATCACACACCGTTTCACTCTGCTTGGTTTCGTCGGGATGATCGATCCGCCACGTCCGGAAGCAATCGCCTCCGTGGCCGAGTGCCGTCGCGCCGGGATACGCGTGGTGATGATTACCGGTGACCACGTCATCACCGCTGCAGCCATCGGCAGCAAACTGGGGCTGGATAGTAATCGACCGCTTAGCGGCGAAGAGATCGATCACCTCGATGATGCAACATTGGGGGTGCGTCTGGCACACACCGATGTTATCGCTCGCGCCAGCCCCGAACACAAACTGCGGCTGGTGACGGCATTGCAGGCTCAGGGCAATCTGGTGGCAATGACCGGTGACGGGGTCAACGATACACCGGCGCTCAAGGCCGCCGATATCGGTGTGGCGATGGGTCTGCGCGGCACCGATGCGGCCAAGGAAGCGGCCGATCTGGTACTCACTGACGACAACTTCGCCACCATCACGAGTGCGGTACGCGAAGGGCGTACGGTATTCGACAACATCAAGAAGTCGCTGCTCTTCATCCTGCCCACCAACGGCGGTGAGGCGGGGGTGATCCTGCTGGCGCTGTTCATGGGGTTGGCGCTGCCGGTCACCCCCGGGCAGATCCTCTGGGTAAATATGGTGACGACGGTAACCCTGGCGCTGGCCCTCGCCTTCGAGCCTGCCGAGAGCGACGTGATGCAGCGCCCGCCGCGCAAACCGCGAGAACCACTGGTGACGCGCCTGCTGCTGGCACGCATCATCTATGTAACCTTATTGATGATCGCGGTGACCTTTGCGGCGTTTCACTGGGAGTTGGCGCATAGTGGGCGCTTGGAGAGCGCACGCACCGCCGCGGTGAACATGCTGGTGGTGGGCGAGATGGTCTATCTGTTCAATGTACGCCACTTCACCGCCCATTCGCTCACCATCTCAACGCTCAACGGCAATCGCGTGGCGCTCTGGATGAGCCTGTTGCTGATGGGGGTACAGCTGCTCTTCACCTATGCCCCGCCACTGCAGCAGATGTTTCACAGCACGCCACTGGATGGCACCTCGTGGCTGCTGATCGCCGGGCTGGGATTGGCGAAATTCTTCGCGGTGGAAGCGGAGAAATGGTTGCTGCGCCGTCTCGGCGTGCAGCGGGTGTAACGATCAGGATTCGTTGTGCTTGCTGCGGTAGTCGGCGATAGCCGCCTTGATGGCATCTTCGGCCAGCACCGAGCAGTGGATCTTCACCGGCGGCAACGCCAACTCCTCGGCGATTTCGCTGTTCTTGATCCGGGCCGCCTCCTCCAGCGACTTCCCCTTGACCCACTCGGTCACCAGCGAGCTGGAGGCGATGGCCGAACCGCAGCCATAGGTCTTGAAGCGGGCATCCTCGATGATCCCCTGCGCGTTGACCTTGATCTGCAGGCGCATCACATCGCCGCAGGCGGGAGCCCCCACCATGCCGGTGCCTACCGAGGCATCATCCTTGCTAAAATTCCCCACATTGCGTGGATGTTCATAGTGGTCGATCACCTTGTCACTGTAGGCCATTGTGGTTCTCCTCGAGCAGCATGCGCCAATACCAAAGTATTTTGGTCAACTTTATGTGTCTAGTCCCTTGGTGTCAAGAGCGCCACCCACCCATCAGTGTGGTGAGTGATGTGTCAATTCCGTGAATTTCCACTGCGCGTTGTGGATCAAATACTGCAATAATGCGCTCTGATATTTATGGTTGCCATCCATGCTCTCGAACCTCTACAGCTCTCTCGCCCACCGCAATTTTCGCCTCTATTTCACCGGCCAGGTGATCTCCGTCACCGGCACCTGGATGCAGAACGTGGCGCAGGCGTGGCTGGTCTACCGTTTGAGTGGTTCGAGCTTCATGCTCGGGCTGGTCGCCTTTGCCGGACTGGTACCGGTGCTGTTGCTCGGCATGCATGGCGGCTTGATCGCCGATCGCTTTCCGCGCCGCAAGATCCTCATCGTGCTGCACATCCTGGCGATGGTGATCTCCTTTACCCTGGCCTATCTGGTCAACGTCAAGGCCGCCACCCCCGCCCTGCTGGTGCTCTTCTCCCTGATGCTCGGCACGCTGCATGCACTGGAGATGCCGACACGTCACGCCTTCGTTGCCGAACTGGTGCCGCGCGAGCAACTCCCCAACGCGGTGGCCCTCAGCTCCAGCGTCTTCAATCTGGCGCGTTTCGTCGGACCGGGGCTCGCCGCACTGCTGTTCGACCACTTCAATGAAAGCCTGATCTTCAGCCTCAATGGCCTGAGCTTTTTTATCATGCTCATTGTTTTGTTCAGGATCAGCACCACCCTCCAGAACCAACCCGCCGATCAGCAGACCACCGCGCAGCGGCTGCTGGAGGGGTTTCGTTATGCCTGGAAAGTTACCGAGATCCGCTACGCACTGCTGCTGCTCGGCACGATCAGTCTGGTAAGTACCGCCCAGTCGGTACTGATGCCGGTATTCTCGCGTGAGGTATTCAACGGTGACGCCAAGACCTTCAGTGCGCTGGTTGGCTCCACCGGCGTGGGTGCCTTCATTGCGGCGATGCGCCTTGCCTATCTGAGCGCGAGCAGCCATCTGCCGGTGCGCATCCGCAATGCGGTGGTGATCGCGGGCATCGCGATGCTCATCTTCCCGCTGCAACACCACGTGACACCCGCCTTCTTCATCCTGGCGTTGCTCGGTTTTGCCCTCACCACCACTGTCGCCACCATCAACACCCTGATCCAGCTCAACGTCCCCGACCACCTGCGTGGCCGCGTCATGGCGCTCTTCTCGGTGCTCTTCATCGGTCTCACGTCACTCGGCAATCTTGCTGCCGGTTTGCTTGGTGAAAAGATCGGCGCGCCGTATACCGTCACCCTCTACGGCACGATCTGCCTGCTCGCCGGTCTCGGCTACAGCCTCTGTCTGAAACGTTGCGGGTTGGAATGGACGCGAAATGAGATCAGGAACTCACGCCGCCTGGGTGGCGGAAACTAGGCGGCGGCACCGGCCGGGTGAAAGCCCCGGCGCAGGCAGTGCTCCAGCAGGTCATTGAGCAGGCGGTTGGCCTGACGTTTTTCGTCCTTGTGAAACGGCACACTCCCCTGCACGGCATAGGGCGCGGGGAGGCGCCGGCAATTCTGGTAGGTCAACACCTCGGCGACACGCGCATCCAGATAGAGACGCGCCTCCATGAGAATGTCCGGCACCCACTCCCTGCCGAAACTGAGCGACTTGCGTAGCGCAATAGTCAACGTATAGCGGCTGCGCTCGGTGACGCTGAGCTCCAGCCGCTCATCCTCCTGGAGTGCAGAGCGCAGCACGCTGCACTCCCCGCCATCGAGCGCCAGCAGCTCCAGCAACAGCCGATAGTTCTCCTCGAACAACCACAGTGAGCTGTCGATGGGGTAATGGGGAAGGATGTGATTCATGGTGCCATCATGCCGCAAAGCGAAGCCGCGGAAAAGGGTCGAAAAGGGCGGCGCTGCGCTGGCAATACCTAAGCTGCAGCATGCGCGACAGCCGGGGTTGAAGTAAGGAATGGCGCCCCGGATACGATTTGAACGTACGACCTTCCCCTTAGGAGGGGGACGCTCTATCCAGCTGAGCTACCGGGGCATGGGATGCAAGGGATGATTGGTGGAGCGGAGGAGGATCGAACTCCCGACCTTCGCATTGCGAACGCGACGCTCTCCCAGCTGAGCTACCGCCCCTTACTGCTGGCTGCGGATTCTATCACCCACCCGTGATGGAGCCAACCGGCCCGCAAGGCGGTGTATGCCGAACTCGCGCTCGGGCGGGTTGCTCCACTCATCCCCTTGGGTGAGGAGAGCGGCCCGAGCAGATTGTTCTCCCTGCCGGCATGCAGGATACTCGCTGAATATCCACTGGGCGTTTTTTTTCCGATGAAAGTACACACTATTGATAGCCTGACCGACCTCGATAAACTGCTTCACGGCAGCAAACCGATTTCCGAGGTCCATCTGGGCGACCTTCTCGTTGCCGAGGGGCGACTGGGCCGAGAGCAACTGGAGTGCGCGCTGGCACGCCAGCGGGAGCATCCCGGCAAGCATCTGGGGGAGCTGCTGGTTGAGATGGGCTTCTGCGCACCGGAGCAGATCATCGCCGCGCTGGCGGACAAATTGGGGATCCCCTACATCCGCGTCGGCAAATTGGAAATCACGCCGAAGGTGCTGGCCCTGGTTCCCGCCGACATCGCACTGCAATACAACGTGCTGCCACTGGCCGAGCGCAACAATCGCCTGATCGTGGCCATGGAGGACCCGCTCGACTGGAAGGCGCTGGACATCCTGCGTTTTCACACCAACCGGACCATCGAACCGGTGATCACCTCGCATGAGGAGATTGGCCGCATTCTCAGTAAGTATTATCTCGACCACGGCGAAGAGGAGCTCCTGAACATCGCTGATGAGCTCGATGTGCCCCCCCTGGTGGAGCGGACCGAGCATGGCGATATCCAGAACATCGCCCAGGAGGCGTCGAAAAAACCGATCGTCCGGCTGGTCAACGCCCTGCTGGTACAGGGCATCGCCCATCGCGCCTCGGACATCAATATCCGTCCCGCTCACGATCGCATCAACATCTACTACCGCATCGACGGCAAACTGCAGTTCTCCCGCTCCATGCACAGCGCATTGCTGCCGGCGCTGGTCAGCCGCATCAAGATCATGGCGCACATGGATATCGCCGAGCGGCGCCTGCCGCAGGATGGACATGCGCGGGTGATCCGCGAAGGCGGCACCATCGACCTGCGCATCTCGGTGATCCCGACCATCAATGGCGAAAGCGTGGTGATCCGCATCCTGGACAAGCGCGCCGGCATGAAGTCGCTCGATCAGCTCGGTCTGCACGACAGGGAGTACCGATTGCTGAAACAGCTCATTGCCCGCAGCTATGGCATGTTGCTCATCACCGGTCCCACCGGTTCGGGAAAATCGACCACCCTCTATGCGCTGCTCCAGGAGCTGCGCAAGGGCAATCCCCACATCATCACCGTGGAGGACCCGGTCGAATATGACATGGAAAACATCGAGCAGATCCAGATCCTGCCGGCCACCGGTTATACCTTTGCCGAGGCACTGCGCCATATCCTGCGCCACGATCCCGATGTGGTGATGATCGGCGAGATCCGCGATCTGGAAACCGCTCAAATCGCCAACAAGGCCGCGCTCACGGGCCACCTGGTCTTCAGCACGCTGCATACCAACGATGCGGCCAGCACCATCACCCGCCTCATCGACATGGGGGTAGAGTCCTACCTGCTCAGTTCGACACTGCTTGGCGTGGTGGCGCAGCGACTGGTGCGCGTACTCTGTCCCCACTGCAAGGAGCTGGCACCGCTCGACGCCGAGGCCGCCAAGATGCTGCTGCTCGATCCCCAGGAGTCCTTTTACACGGCGCAAGGTTGCGAGGCATGCAACCATAGCGGCTACCATGGCCGCATCGCCGTCTGCGAGCTGCTGGAGGTCACCCCGGCAATCGCCGAACTGATCAACAACCAGGCCAACAGCCAGGCCATCAAGAGCCTAGCCCTTGCTCAAGGCATGATGCCCCTGACACAGAATGCTCTGGCACTGGCACGCGCGGGCACGACCTCGATAGAAGAGGTGCTCTCGGTCAGGCTCGATTGAGCGGCTGTGGTCAAAGAGCCCCCTTTCAGTGGTGTCATGTCTGTTTAAGGGCCCACAGGGCCAGCACTTTCCCTAGATCTTGTGTTTGATAAAAATCCCTGCAACTCGTGACGGTTAAGGGGATGGCCGACCATTCCAACGGCGCTCCCCGCTCACCGAACAATCCCCCCTGTCGTGGCTGCATTGAGGCGATGGTTTAGACGCATTCAGAGAGGTTGTGGTCTACGCTGATTCCTGGATGGCTAGCTTCTTCTGAGGACCATCCCGGGCGGTGGGCAAGTCCTCACCGGAATTTAATTGCGTGATTGCTGCAATGCCAGGTGCGGCCGACGGGGGAGCTGCAGATGTCAACACCTACCCCAAAACTGCCACCCCATCGCATTCAATCACCTCTGTGGGGCATTGCGGCCAGCATCTTGTTTGTCGCTGCGATTCTCGCCGTGCTGCTCTATTTCGGTGTCGATAAGCAGGTGATTCAGCTGCTGCAGTGGTTTGATACCCAGGGTGCTTGGGCGCCGCTGTTGTTTATTCTGATCATGGCCGCCGTGGTGGTACTGGTGCTGCCGGGGGTAATGTTTACCACCGGTGCCGGGTTTGTCTTCGGCGTGGTCAAGGGCTCGCTCTATGTGGTCGCCGGCACAACGCTGGGAGCAACCCTGGCATTCCTCATCGCCCGCCATCTGTTTGGACAGCGCGCCAGAGCGTTCATCCTGGCCCGCGCCAGGCTACAGTTGGTGAGCGAGGAGCTGAAGCCACACGGCTGGAAGATCGTACTGCTGACCCGCCTCATTCCGTTTTTCCCCAGCAAAGTCTCCAACTACTTTTTCGGGCTGACCCCGTTCTCGTTGCGCGGTTATGTCATTGGCTCACTAGTGGGCTTCATCCCCTTTTCGGTCCACAACGTCTATCTCGGTTCGATCGCTGCCAACCTCTCCACCCTCGGGGTGCGCAACGTGGGACGCACACCGCTGGAGTGGCTCCTCTATGGGGCCGGCTTCGTGGCGGCGGTGGTGGCGATCATCACCCTCAACCGGCTCGCGCACCGGGCACTGGCCCGCTACGAGGAGAAAGGCACTATCGCGGGAGATCGGCAATGAGCTGGATGAAATGGCTGCCCTGGCGTTTTGTGGTGCGCTATGTCGCGCGTAAACAGGGGTTTCTTGACCCCATCGCCCTGCTGGCGCGCCTGCATGGCTTTGCCCAACCCTCCGAGGTGGGTGAGCCGATCGAGCTGCTGCGCGCCGGCGTGGTATTTCACGCCCGCGGCCTGATCAACAGCCGGGTCATCCAGCACAACCTCGACTGGGTCTGGCCCTACTGGATCGAGCGTCAGTTCGATCCCTACGATGCGTCGTTTATTCCGCGCGCCTTCTCCATCACCCATATCAATCTCTCCCACCGCAACTGGAGCGCCATCGGCTATCCCGATTGCGAGGAGCTGCCGATAGTCGATCCGCGCGGGCTGCTCACCCCCTTCCTCGACGGCTGGTCGCTGGATGGCTGGCTGATGGGTGAGGATGGGCGCTTCCTGCTCCCGTCACGGGCCACGACGTGCCGCCAACAACAGGAGATGGAGGACGGCGTCCGCATCACCACCGCAACAGAGATGAATGGGATGGCCCTCAGCAGCAGCGCCTGGGTAGAGCTTGCTTCGGGGGTCCCGGTCTGCAAACTGCGTTTGCAGGCACGGGCCGGCACGGCGGGCTGGCTGGTGTTGGCACTGCGCCCGCAAAATCCGGAGGGGATCAGCTTTATCCACCAGGTCAGCCTGTCGCCACCACGCGATGGCTGGGTGATCGACAACACCCAGCAGGTCACCTTCAGTCAGGAGGCCATACGGCATCATCTCTCTAATTACCGCAACGGGGATGTCTTCATCCACCTCCGGGACCTCGACGATCAGAGCGAAGGTCGCTGTGAGGTGGGCATGGTCACCGCGGCGGCACTCTTTCCACTCAAGGTCAGTGAAGCGACCGAACTCATCGCCTCCATTCCGCTGGCGACCAAGTCAACGCAGGGGCTTGCCGGCAATGGCTGGGAGAGCGCGCGCCGCGATCGCTGCCAGTTGGTCTGTCCAGAGCCGCGCTATCAGTTTCTCTACGACGCCGCGCTCACCTCGCTGATCCTCCACTCGCCGGAGGATGTCTACCCCGGGCCCTATACCTACAAGCGTTTCTGGTTTCGCGATGCCGCCTTCATCATCCACGCCCTGCTGTGTGCCGGCCTGACGGAACGCGCCGAGCGGGCCCTCAACCGTTTCCCCCCGCGGCAGACGACGCTTGGCTATTTCCGCTCCCAGGAGGGGGAGTGGGATTCCAACGGTGAGGCGCTGTGGATCCTGCAGCGCTTCTTTGCCCTGACCGGCCGCGCCCCCGCCCCCGAGTGGCGCGCCCCGCTCCAGCGTGGCGCCCGCTGGATCATGCGCAAGCGCCTCAGTACCACCCTGGACGCACCGCACGCCGGACTGCTGCCGGCCGGGTTCAGCGCCGAGCACCTGGGGCCCAACGACTACTACTACTGGGACGATTTCTGGGGTATCGCCGGCCTGCGCGCCGCCTCGGCCCTGCTCGCCGAGACGGACCCTGCTCACAGCCAGCATTTCGCCAGGGCCGCTGAAGATTTTTCAACCTCCGTGGAAAGTAGCTTGGCGGGGTGCGCGCAGCGCCTCGGCCGTCCGGCCATGCCGGCCTCACCCTATCGCCGGTTGGATGCCGGTGCCATCGGTTCATTGGCGTTTGGCTATCCGCTGCAACTGTGTGCCCCCCATGACCCGCGCCTGCTCGACACCGTCGAGTTCCTGCTCGAGCACTGCTTCGTCAAGGGCGCCTTCTATCAGGACATGATCCACTCCGGCCTCAACGCCTACCTGACCCTGGAGGTTGCCCAGGTGCTGCTGCGTGCCGGCGATCCGCGCTACCTCGCGCTGATGGATGCGGTCGCTGCCCTCGCCTCGCCGACGGGCCAGTGGCCGGAGGCGATCCATCCCCTGACCGGTGGCGGCTGCATGGGTGACGGTCACCATGTCTGGGCAGCTGCCGAGTGGCTACTGATGGTGCGCAACTGTTTCGTGCGCGAGGAGGGGGAGCGGCTCATCCTCTGCGGCGGCATTCCCGCGCGCTGGCTTGAGCAGGAGACGCCGATCCGCTTCGGTCCGGCGCCGACCTCCTTCGGTACGGTGTCGATCGTCATTACCCCGCGAGGCCAGCCGCGCATCGAGTGGCGCGGTGTATGGCATCGTGACGCCCCGCCGCTGGAGATCCGGCTGCCCGGCTTTGTACCGGTCGATGCCGTTGCCGGCAGTGGCGCGGCGGAGCTCGTCAAAAGTGGCGGGTAACGCATGAACATCCTGATCCTCACCAACACCTTCACCCCGCACGTGGGCGGCGTGGCACGTTCGGTAACCGCCTTCACCACGGAGTACCGCAAGCGCGGCCACCGGGTATTGATCGTGGCGCCCGAATATCACGACATGCCGGAACATGAGCTCGATGTGGTGCGCATTCCCGCCATCCAGAATTTCAATGCCAGCGATTTCTCGGTGGTGCTGCCCATCCACCCGCCGCTTACTGCCACTCTCGACGCCTTTGGCCCTGACATCGTCCACTCCCAACACCCCTACCTGCTTGGCATGACTGCGGTGCGCATTGCGCGCCGCCGCCGGCTGCCGCTGGTATTTACCCATCACACCCTGTATGAGCAATACACCCACTATGTGCCCGGCGACTCCCCGGCGCTGAAACGTTTCACCATTGAACTGGCCACTCGCTATGCCAACCTCGCCGACCAGGTCTTCGCCCCCAGCGAAAGCATCCGTGATCTGATCCGCCAGCGCGGCGTCACCACACCGATTGCCGTGGTGCCCACCGGTGTCCGCCTGGAACACTTTGCCCAAGGTGACGGCCGCGCCTTTCGCCGCACGATGGGCATTCCCGCCGAGGCGTTCGTGGTCGGGCACCTGGGGCGCCTGGCGCCGGAAAAAAATCTCGACTTTCTGGCCGAGGCCGTTGCCGCATTTATCCGTGGTCAGCCGCACACCCATTTTCTGGTCATCGGCACCGGCCCCTCGGAATCGACCATTCGCGATATTTTTGCGCAGGCCGGCCTTGGCGCTCGCCTGCACATCGCCGGTATCCTGCAACAGCAAGCGCTCTCCGACGCCCTGCACGCCATGGATCTGTTTGCCTTCGCTTCCACCAGCGAAACCCAGGGGATGGTGTTGACCGAGGCGATGGCGGCAGGGCTGCCGGTCATCGCCCTGGACGCACCCGGCGCGCGCGAGGTGGTGCGGGATCGACACAACGGCCGCCTGCTGCAGGAGGCAACGCCCGCAGCATTCACTGCCGCCTTGCAGTGGATGGCGGGGCTCTCTGACGAATCTAGGCGCGAGATGAAGCACGCCGCGCTCGCCACCGCCGAAGCCTTTTCGCTGCCCCATTCAGCAGACAAGGCCCTGGCCTGCTACGCATCACTCACAGCGGGGAGCCGCGCAGAGTCGCCCAAGGATGAAAGTGGCTGGAGTGAGGTCATGACTGCGATCAAAACGGAGTGGAAGATCCTGAAAAGCGTGGCCGGAGCAGGTGATGCGGCCTTGGGCACTCACCTCTTTTCCGACAGGGAGGGGGGATGAAGCGCGCACGGCTTGAGAGCATTGGGGGGAACGGTTCGCCTGCATGGCGCCCTCTCGCGTGGAATCGAGTGGATTAGGTCATGCTCAGTCGTATCGAAAGCTTTGTCCGGCGCGTACGCCGCAACCTCAGTCGTAGTGTCTGGCTGGCGCGCCTGCTGCATCTGCCCGTCTCGGAAGGGGCACCGACCCGGCCCGGGCTGATCATGCTCCAGATCGACGGACTCTCGCGGCCGCAGCTCGAACGCGCCCTGGAGCGCGGTGAAATGCCCTTCCTGCGACGCCTGCTCAAACACGAGCACTACCAGCTCCACACCCACTACTCGGGCTTGCCATCAACTACCCCCGCGGTGCAGGCCGAACTCTTCTACGGCGTTAAATGCGCAGTCCCCGCCTTCTCCTTTCGGGACCATGAATCGGGCCGGATTGTTCGCATGATAGAACCGGACGCCGCTGCGCGCATCGAGGCGCAGCACTCCGGTAACGGCAATGAGGCGCTGTTGGTGGGTGGCAGTGCCTACTTGGACCATTTTTCCGGCGGGGCAGCAGAATCCCATTTTTGTCCCTCATCGATGGGATGGGGACCAACGCTCTATGCAGCCAACCCCCTGGTGTTGCTGGCGTTTCTGATCAGTAATTTCTACAGTTTTCTGCGCGTCGCCATTCTGCTGTTAATAGAGTTGGGTCTGGCAGTGGTCGATTTTGTACGCGGCCTTTTCGATGGTTTTGAATTCTTCAAGGAGCTGAAGTTTATTCCGACGCGGGTTGCCATCTCCATCCTGCTGCGCGAACTGTGCGTGATCGGTGGCAAGATCGATATCAGCCGCGGCCTGCCCATCATCCACATCAACCTCCTCGGCTATGACGAACAGTCGCATCGCCGCGGTCCGCAATCGCTGTTTGCCCATTGGACGTTGAAAGGTATCGACGACGCCATCGCACGTTTGTGGCGCGCTGCCAACCGTGCAGCCTGGCGGCACTATGAGGTATGGATCTATTCCGATCATGGACAAGCCGCTGCCACCCCCTACGCCCGCTTCCAGGGCTATACCCTGGAGGAGGCCGTAAGTGCAGCGTTTCAAAAATCTGGCGCCGCCATACCCAAAGCCCCTGTTCGCGGCGTGACGGGCATCCAGACACAGCGGGCCCGCCTCCTTGGCGGCAAAAAAATCCAGCGCCTGTTCTCGGTGCTCGGCGTAAATGGTGAGGAAGCGGACGAACAGCATCCGATGATTGCCGCCCTTGGGCCGGTGGGCCATATCTATCTGCCCTCGGGGGTGAGCGGTGAAGATCGCCAGTTCATTGTCCGTGAGTTGGCATCGACGCACAGGGTTCCTGTCGTGCTCACTGCGGACTCCACAGGGGCAGTGTATGCCGTCACCGATGCTGGCCGGTTTTGTCTGCCCCAGGAGCGGGCCGCGCTGTTCGGTGCGCAGCATCCATTTCTCGCGTCGATTGGCGAAGATCTGGTCCGTCTCTGCCAACACGCAGACTCCGGCGACATCATGGTACTCGGCTGGCGTGAAGGGGTCTCGCCGCTGACCTTCGCCGTGGAGAATGGCTCACACGCCGGCGCCTCGCCGGAAGAGACCAGTGGCTTCGCCCTGCTGCCCCAGGATGCGCCACTGGCGGCGCGCCAACACGCCTATTTACGTCCCGGCGATCTGCGCAAAGCGGCGCAGCAGCATCTGCGAGCCACAGATCCCCATCACCTGAGCGCCCTGCCGGCCAGCACTACCACGCAGACGGATACCCTGCGCATCATGACCTACAACGTGCACAGCTGCGTTGGCATGGACGGCAAGCTCGATGCCAAACGCATCGCCCGGGTGATTGCCCGTGCCCGACCCGATGTGGTGGCACTGCAGGAACTGGATGTGGGACGGGCACGCAGCTTCGGCATGGACCAGGCGCACTTGATCGCCCGATACCTGAATATGGATTTTCATTTCCATCCGGCCATTCACCTGGAGGAAGAACGCTACGGGGATGCCATCCTCACCCACCTGCCGCATCGTCTGATCAAGGCCGGCCCCCTGCCAGGGCTCACCGACAAGCCACGCCTTGAACCTCGCGGGGTGCTCTGGCTGGCCATCGACCTGTACGGCAGGGAGGTTCAGATCATCAATACCCATCTGGGTCTCGACCAGCGCGAGCGCGCCGCCCAGGTCGAAGCACTGCTCGGCAGCGAGTGGCTGGCTAACGAACAGTGCCGGGCACCGGTGATTCTGTGCGGTGACCTCAACGCACTACCTTCATCGCCGGTGTGTCGTCGACTCGGGGCACAGCTCAAAGACGCTCAAACCCAGTCACCCAACCCTATTCCCCTAAGTACTTTCCCTACCCGCTTCCCCACCTTTCGTATTGACCACATCTTTGTCAGCCCCGGGCTTGAAGTGGCAGCCATCGAAGTGCCCAATTCGGAACTGGCGCGCATCGCCTCTGATCATCTTCCTCTGGTAGCGGAGATCCGTATCAGTGCCTACCAGCCGCCTGCCCCGTCAGGGCAAAGCAGTTAAACGTGCTAATCAAAATCGGGTAACCCTCGGTGGTACAGCAAGCGTTGATGAGCGGATAGCATCATCGGCACAAGCAAGAGACTTCACATCGTTCCCATGCAGGGAGAGGATATGTCGGCATCACACAACACTCTCTGAAGCGGAAAGAAGACCATTTGATGAGGAACAGAAGGAGGGACGTGCCCTGCTGAAACGAAAAACGGGTTAGGCATCTCTGCACTAACCCGTTCTCGACTTGCTTCATGTGGCGCGCCCGGAGAGATTCGAACTCCCGACCACCTGGTTCGTAGCCAGGTACTCTATCCAGCTGAGCTACGGGCGCTTAAAAGAGAGCGCGCATTATCCAGATGCGCTTCCATTCTGTCAAGAAGCATCCTGCTTCCCATTGTGTGGCGGAGAGGGAGGGATTACGTCGCCCCTAGGGGGGCTCGCCCTGCGGGCCGGCCTGCGGCCGTTCAAAACGGCTGTGCCGTTTTGTCGAACCCAGCTGACTGAATATCGAGGGTTCGAATCCTTCCGTTCACTTGCGCGTGACTTCAATCACCGCGTTGCGTACTACCTGTTTATGGCGGAGAGGGAGGGATTCGAACCCTCGATACGCTTTTGGCGTATGCACCCTTAGCAGGGGTGTGCCTTCGGCCTCTCGGCCACCTCTCCAAAATACGTGCGCAAGGATACCCGCCTTGCACACAGACGTAAAGGGAAATAAATAGAGATCAGGACTCGATGTCGCCCTGTTTTTCGCGCTGAATGCGTTCGTAGATCTCTTCGCGATGCACTGAGACATCCTTGGGAGCGTTGACGCCGATGCGAACCTGGTTACCCTTGATGCCGAGCACCGTCACGGTCACTTCGTCACCGATCACCAGAGTCTCGCCAACCCGACGGGTCAAAATCAACATTTCAATATCTCCTTGTTCTTCCAATTCATGTTTGTGCCCACATGAACAACCAGGGGGGGATGTCCGTTTAGGTCACGATGAGTATAGACCAACCGAGGCAAACCCTCGTTGGCAGTTGGTCTAATAGTTGGGCTCGGCGGTTGAAAACTCAACCGCCGGTTCTATCACGCCGAGACGGCCGGTTGCTGGTCGAGGCCAAAGGCGGAATGAAGGGCGCGCACCCCCAACTCCAGGTATTTCTCATCGACCACCACCGAAATCTTGATTTCGGAGGTGGAAATCATCTTGATATTAATCCCTTCCTTGGCGAGTGCCTGGAACATGGAGCTGGCGATTCCGGCATGGGAGCGCATGCCGACGCCTACGAGTGAGATCTTCACAATCTTGCCATCGCCATTCACCTCGCGCGCTCCGAGCTCCTTGGCATTCTTCTGCAAGATCGCCATGGCCTTGTCGAAATCGTTGCGATGCACGGTGAAGGTAAAATCGGTAGTGCCATCGGCGCCCACGTTCTGGACGATCATGTCCACTTCGATGTTGGCCTGGCCGATCGGGCCGAGGATGCGGTAGGCCACGCCGGGTTGGTCGGGCACTCCGAGCATGGTCAGTTTCGCCTCGTCACGGTTAAAGGCGATACCGGAAATCAGCGGCTCTTCCATTCCATCTTCCTCGTAGGTGATCAGTGTGCCGGGGCCGTCCTGGAAGGAGTGAAGCACCCGCAGCGGAACATTGTACTTGCCGGCGAACTCCACCGAGCGAATCTGCAAAACCTTGGAACCGAGGCTCGCCAGCTCCAGCATCTCCTCGAAGGTGATGCGATCGAGGCGGCGCGCTTCGGGAACGACGCGCGGGTCGGTGGTGTAGACGCCATCGACGTCGGTGTAGATCTGGCACTCGTCGGCCTTGAGCGCCGCCGCCAGTGCCACGCCGGTGGTGTCGGAACCGCCGCGGCCCAGGGTGGTGAGGTTGC
The DNA here is from genome assembly GCA_036401755.1 of Gammaproteobacteria bacterium. Lineage (GTDB taxonomy): Bacteria > Pseudomonadota > Gammaproteobacteria > Thiohalomonadales > Thiohalomonadaceae > DASWUD01. Next base: position 14,292 of record DASWUD010000092.1, on the reverse strand, counting down.
CCTGCTCGTCGACACCCTGGAAACCGGCCACCACGACGACGCGCCCCTGCTTAAGGTCGTCGCGCATGCGGTGTTCGTCGATGTCGAGGATACGCGCCTTGTTGAAGGCGTCGTCAGTCAGAATGCGTACCTGCGCGCCGGTGTAAGAGCGGGCATCGACGCCGCGCTGCTTGAGCGCAATGGCCAGCAGGCCGATGGTCACCTGTTCACCGGTGGCCATGATCACATCCAGCTCGCGTGGATCGGGTTTGGGATCCATCGCCTTGGCCAGCTCGATGAGACGGTTGGTCTCACCGCTCATGGCCGAGACGACAACGACCACGTCGTGCCCCTGCTCACGGAAGCCCTTGACCTTGTCCGCCACCTTGCCGATACGTTCTACGTTACCGACCGAGGTGCCGCCATATTTTTGTACGATGAGTGCCATGATTGCTCGACAAATAAAGGCCGCGATTAAACACTAAATCGCGGCAGAATTAAAGAGGATTCACGCTGTTTAGCCGCCCAGACGTGCCTTGGCCCAGCCCACTACCGAGGCGAGGGCTGCTGCCAGTGCCGCCGGATTGGTGCCGCCCCCCTGCGCCATGTCGGGACGGCCACCGCCCTTGCCCCCTACCTGCTCGGCCACCTGCTTGAGCAGCTCGCCGGCCGGGATGCGGTCGGTGGCGTCCTTGGTAACGCCCGCCACCAGGCTGATCTTGTCGCCCTGCACCGTGGCGAGGATCACCGCGGCACTGCCCAGCTTGTTCTTCAGCTGATCGACCGTGTCGCGCAGGCTCTTGGGATCGGCCCCCTCCAGATTGGCTGCCAGAATCTTGATCCCGGCCACCTCCACCGCCTGGGCGGCGAGGTCGGAGCCCTGGCTGCTGGCGAGCTTGCCCTTGAGCTGCTCCAGATCTTTTTCCAGTTTGCGCACGCGCTCCACCAGTTGCTGGACCTTGTCAGCCGCGTCGTCGCGGCCGCCCTTCACCAGCTCGGCGACACGGCCGAGACGCTGTTCGTTGTCGGCGATCCAGCGCAATGCCTGTTCGCCCGCCACCCCTTCGATACGGCGCACACCGGCGGCGACGCCCCCTTCACTGACGATCTTGAAGAGGCCGATATCGCCGGTGCGCTTCACGTGGGTGCCACCGCACAGCTCGGTGGAGAAGTCGCCCATGCTGAGCACGCGCACCTTGTCGCCATACTTCTCACCGAACAGAGCCATCGCGCCGCTCGCCTTGGCCTCGTCGATGGCCATGATGCGCGTCACCACTTCGTTGTTGAGGCGGATCTGTTCGTTGACCATCTGCTCGATGCGCGCCATCTGCTCGGGCGTCACCGCTTCGAAATGGGAGAAGTCGAAGCGCAGCCGTTCGGCGGTGACCAGCGAGCCCTTCTGCTGCACGTGGTCACCCAGCACGCTGCGCAGCGCAGCGTGCAGCAGGTGGGTGGCGGAGTGGTGATAGGCGGTGTCGCGGCGCACGCGGCTGTCCACCTTCGCCTCTACCTTGTCGCCCACCTTCAATGAACCCTTGGCGACGATGCCGGCGTGGCCGAACACCTCACCAATTTTGCGGGTGTCGCGCACCTCGAAGGTGCCGCTGCCGAGGAGCAGACCGCTATCGCCCGCCTGGCCGCCCGACTCGGCATAGAACGGCGTGGCATCGAGCACCACCATCCCCTGCTCGCCTTCGGCGAGGCTCTCCACCGGTTGGCCGTCGCGGTAGAGGCCGAGAATGGTCGCCTTGCCGGTCAAATGTTCGTAACCAATGAATTCAGTCTTGCCGGCGATATCGAGCTTGTGGGCGTATTCGACGCCGAAGGTGCTGGCGGCGCGGGCGCGCTCGCGCTGAGCATCCATCTCGCGATCGAAGCCGTCCATGTCCAGCTCGAGGTTGCGCTCACGGGCGATGTCGGCGGTCAGATCGACCGGGAAGCCGTAGGTGTCGTAGAGCTTGAAGACGGTGTCGCCGGGAATGACATGTCCCTTGAGAGCGGCGATGGCATGTTCGAGGATCTGCATCCCCTGATCTAGAGTTTCGGCGAAGCGCTCTTCCTCGGTTTTCAGCACGCGCTCCACCTGGGCACGCGCCTTGGGCAGTTCGGGATAGGCGCCGCCCATCTCCTCGGCGAGCGGTCCCACCAGTTTGAAGAAGAACGGTTCGCGCAGGCCGAGCTTGTGACCATGGCGGATGGCGCGGCGGATAATGCGGCGCAGCACATAGCCACGCCCTTCGTTGGAGGGAACGACCCCGTCGGTAACCAGAAATGCGCAGGAGCGGATGTGATCGGCGATCACCTTGAGCGACGGATTCTCCATGTCGCGGGTACCGGCCAGCTTGGCCACTTCGCGGATCAAGCGCTGGAACAGATCGATCTCATAATTGCTGTGCACCCCCTGCATCACGGCGGCAAGGCGCTCCAGTCCCATGCCGGTGTCGACCGAGGGCTTGGGCAGCGGCGTCATCTTGCCATCGGCGCTGCGATCGAACTGCATGAAGACCAGGTTCCAGATCTCGATGTAGCGATCGCCATCCTCCTCGGGCGAACCCGGGGGGCCGCCCCAGATCTCGGGACCGTGGTCGTAGAAGATCTCGGTGCAGGGACCGCACGGGCCGGTGTCGCCCATCGACCAGAAGTTCGATTTCTCGCCGAGGCGCGACAGGCGGTCGGCCGGCACACCGATCTCCTTGATCCAGATATCGGCCGCCTCGTCGTCATCCTTGTAAACAGTGACCCACAGCTTCTCCTTGGGCAGCTTGAGGGTGCCGGTGAGGAACTCCCAGGCGAAATGGATCGCATCGCGCTTGAAGTAGTCGCCGAAGCTGAAGTTGCCCAGCATCTCGAAGAAGGTGTGGTGGCGCGCGGTGTAGCCCACATTCTCCAGGTCGTTGTGCTTGCCGCCGGCGCGCACGCAGCGCTGCACCGAGGTGGCACGGGTGTAGGGGCGCTTATCGAGGCCGAGGAAGCAGTCCTTGAACTGCACCATCCCCGCGTTGGTGAAGAGCAGAGTGGGATCGTTGCCCGGCACCAGCGGGCTGGTCGGCACCACCTCATGGCCCTTGCTGCGGAAATACTCCAGGAATGCCTTGCGTAACTCTGCGCTGCTTTTCATTGCCACCTGTTCCAAAAAAACGGCGCCTCTGGGCGCCACTAATCGTTATTACCTTTGAAAACTCTTCGTATCTGCTCGTGCGTGAAGCCGCGATACTCCAGATAGCGCATCTGCTTGGCGCGCTCCTGGAAATCGCTCGGCAGCTCCTCGCCAAATTTCTTGCAGCGCACCTCTGCGGCGCGTGCTACCCAATCTGTCTCTTCTTCAGAGGGACCTGCGGCGATGCGCTCATCGGAGAGCTCGTCGCTGATACCGCGCTCGCGCAGCTCCGCCTCGATGCGCCGCGGACCATAACCGCGATTGGAGCGGCTGCGCACGAAGGCGTCAACGAAGCGCTCATCGCTGAGCAGCCGTTCGGCCATCAGCAGTTCCACCACGCTATCGATTAGCGCGGAGTCGAAGCCCTTGCCCAGCAGTTTGTTCACCATCTCCTGGCGGCCATATTCGCGGCGCGCCAGGAGGGTGTAGGCCGCCTTGCGGACCAGCGTCAGCTCGTCCGCCACCGAAGTTAGACCTCGGCGTCGGCCAGTTCGTCATCCTCGGCAACGGCCACCGTCTTGGGCAGCAGGTTGGCGCGCACCTGGGCTTCGATCTCCTGCGCCACCTCCGGGTGCTCCTTGAGGTACTGGCGGGCATTGTCCTTGCCCTGGCCGATCTTGCTGCCCTTGTAGGCGTACCAGGCACCGGACTTCTCGATGATGTCCGCCTGCACGCCCAGGTCGATGATCTCGCCCATGCGCGAGATCCCTTCGCCATAGAGAATTTCGAAGTTGGCCTCCTTGAACGGCGGGGCCACCTTGTTCTTCACCACCTTGACGCGGGTTTCATTGCCGATCACCTCGTCGCCCTTTTTAATAGAGCCGGTGCGGCGGATGTCCATGCGCACCGAAGCGTAGAACTTGAGGGCGTTACCGCCGGTGGTGGTCTCGGGGTTGCCGAACATCACGCCGATCTTCATGCGGATCTGGTTGATGAAGATGACCAGGGTGTTGGAGCGCTTGATGTTGGCGGTGAGCTTGCGCAGCGCCTGGGACATGAGGCGCGCCTGCAGGCCCATGTGCGAGTCGCCCATCTCGCCTTCGATCTCGGCCTTGGGGGTCAGCGCCGCCACCGAGTCGACCACCACCACGTCGACCGCACCGGAGCGCACCAGCATGTCGGTGATTTCGAGGGCCTGTTCGCCGGTGTCGGGCTGGGAGACCAGCAGGTCATCGACATTGACCCCCAGCTTGGCGGCGTAGGTCGGGTCGAGGGCGTGCTCGGCGTCGACGAAGGCGCAGGTGCCGCCCCCCTTCTGGGCCTCGGCAATCACCTGCAGGGTGAGGGTGGTCTTGCCCGACGATTCCGGGCCATAGATTTCGATGATGCGCCCGCGCGGCAGGCCGCCGATACCGAGGGCGATGTCGAGTCCGAGGGAGCCGGTGGAGATGGCCTGAATGTCGCGCACCGCGGTGGAGTCGCCCATCCGCATCACCGAACCCTTGCCGAACTGCTTTTCAATCTGGCTTAACGCCGCACTGAGTGCCTTGCGCTTGTTGTCATCCATCGTCTGTCTCCTGGTGGTGGATTTGCTGCGGACCCGTCCATGGTCCTGAAAAAAATCGAAGCGGCCATTATTTCATAGATGGCGCCGGGCTTCCTAGTGGAGTTGGTCCGATTCAGCCGCCGTGCAGCGAAAAGCGGCGAAGGATGCGGTATTGAGCCCCTTCCGGCAGGGTTTCGGAGGCCACCAGCACAAACTCCTGCACCGGCCAGGAGATGGGTTCTGGCTGGAACGGTGCGGGCGGATGGCGGACCTTGCGCAGCAGGGTCAGGTGGGTCTGAAAGGGGCGTGTCTCAGGCTCCAGGCCACACCGGAGCTGAGCCTGCTTGAGGGCCTGGGCCAGCTGCAGCAGGGATTGCGGTGGATTCCTGTCACCCAGCCAGACCACCTGCGGCTTGGCGAAGAAACCAAGCTGGTCGAAGGTCAGGGAAAAGGGCTGAAGCTGGATCTGCGCTGCCTGCTCTTCCAGACACGCCTGCACTTCCGGCCCCTGGGTGCCGATGAAGGCCATCGTCAGATGGAGGTTGTCGGGGACCACACGTTTGGCCCCCGGTGGCACTGCCAGTTGGCGGCTGATGCGCACCAACTCCAGGCGTACCGCCTCGTCCGGCCAGAGGGCGAAGAAGAGGCGCAGCCCGCCTTGCTCAGCCAGCGGAGACGACATCGATCACCCCGCGTAACGCCTCGGCCACCGCCTGACGGCGTATCTGTTCCCGGTCACCCAGGAAATGGAGCCGCTTTGTCAGGGGAGTCTTTCCCGGTGCAGCCCAACCGAAGCAGACGGTACCCACCGGTTTGTCCGGGCGCCCGCCGCCCGGCCCGGCGATACCACTCACCGCAACACTCACCTGGGCGCGGCTTTGGCGTAAAGCACCGGCGGCCATCTCCGCCACCGTCGCCTCGCTCACCGCCCCGTAGGCCTGCAGCGTCTCCCCCAGCACGCCGAGCTCCTCCGCCTTGGCCTCGTTGGTGTAGGTGACGAAGCCGCGCTCGAACCAGTGGGAGCTGCCGGGCAGATCGGTGCAGCACTTGGCGATCCAGCCACCGGTGCACGACTCGGCGGTGACCAGCATCAGCTGGCGATCGCACAACAGCGTGGCGACTTCCTCGGCCAGGGCCGCCAGGGCGCGGTCATCCGGTGCCGTCACTTCGGGGGTATCTGTCATGGCCGCTCACATTACCGTGTTATCTGGCTACTGATTATTGCGGGTGAATGGCGACCTCTCAACCACTGCTTTTTCGTCAACGCCCCTTTTCGCTACACTGGCGCGATGACTACGCCACCACCCCCACCCCTCGCCCATACCCCGATGATGCAGCAGTACCTGCGCATCAAGGCGCAGCACCCCGACATGCTGCTCTTCTACCGCATGGGGGATTTCTACGAGCTTTTCTACGATGACGCACGCCGTGCTGCGCAGCTGCTCGACATCACCCTCACCACCCGCGGCGCATCGGCCGGCGAGCCGATCGCCATGGCCGGGGTTCCCTACCACGCGGTCGAAGGATATCTGGCACGGCTGATCCGTTTGGGCGAATCGGTGGCTATCTGTGAACAGATCGGCGATCCCGCCACCAGTAAGGGACCGGTGGAACGCAAGGTGGTGCGCATCGTCACCCCCGGCACCGTCACCGATGAGGCACTGCTGGAAGAGCGGCGCGACAACCTCATCTGCGCGGTGAACCGTAAGGGCACGCAGAGCGGCATCGCCACCCTCGATCTCACTTCGGGACGCTTCACTGTGTCGGAAGTGGAGGGCGATGAAACGTTGCGTGCCGAACTGGAGCGGTTGCGCCCGGCCGAATTGCTCATCAACGAAGAACAAACTTTGCAGCGCGACGGTTCCAGCGTGAAGAAGCTGCCGCCCTGGCGTTTCGACAGCGATACGGCCGAGCGCCTGCTCACCGCCCAATTCGGCACACGCGATCTCGCCGGCTTCGGCTGCGAGGGGATGCAGCTGGCGATCGGCGCCGCCGGCGCGCTGCTCCACTACGTGCAGGAGACACAGCGCACCGCCCTGCCCCACCTGCGCGGCCTCACCGCGGAGAACCGCGACGAGGCGATCCAACTGGATGGCGCCAGCCGCCGCAACCTGGAGCTGGAGCTCAACCTCGCCGGCAACCACAGCAACACCCTCGCCGGTGTGATGGACCGCACCGCCACCCCGATGGGCAGCCGCCTGCTGCGCCGCTGGCTCAATCGGCCGCTGCGTGCTCGCACGGTGTTGCGTCTGCGCCAGAACGCCATCGCTGCGCTGCTGGAGGATGAGCGCTTTATTGCACTGCATGATGAATTGCGTGGTGTTGGCGATGTGGAGCGCATCCTGGCGCGCATCGCCCTCAAGTCGGCAAGGCCACGCGATTTGACCCAGCTGCGCGAGGCGTTACGCCGCCTGCCAAACATTCATCAGATCCTCGCACGGCTCGACGCGCCCTTAATCACTTCCCTACTGCAGTCACTCGGCAAACATCCAGAGACGCTGGCGTTGCTGGAACGGGCCATCATCGACCATCCCCCGGTGCTGATCCGCGATGGCGGTGTCATTGCTGCAGGCTACGATGCCGAACTCGACGAGCTGCGCGGCCTGAAGGAGAACGCCGGTAATTACCTGCTCGACCTGGAGGCGCGCGAGCGCGCCCGCACCGGCATCAGCAACCTCAAGGTGAGCTACAACCGCGTGCACGGCTACTACATCGAGGTGACACGCTCCCACAGCGAAAAGGTGCCCGGCGACTATCAGCGCCGCCAGACCCTCAAGGGGGCCGAGCGCTATATCACGCCGGAATTGAAAACGTTTGAAGAGAAGGCACTCTCCGCCGCCGAGCGTGCGCTGGCGCGCGAAAAAGGCTTGTACGACGCGCTGCTCGACATCCTCAGCGATAAACTGCACACCCTGCAGAAGAGCGCAGCAGCCCTCGCCGAACTTGATGTACTCACCAATCTTGCCGAACGAGCCGACACGCTGGATCTGTGCGCACCGCAATTGAGCGATGAACCCGGCCTCGATATCCGTGCCGGCCGCCACATCGTGGTGGAGCAGGTGCTGGATGCACGCTTCACTCCCAACGATATCCGTCTCGATAGCTCACGACGCATGCTGATCATCACCGGCCCCAACATGGGTGGCAAATCAACCTTCATGCGCCAGACGGCGCTCATCGTGCTGCTGGCCCACATCGGCAGCTATGTGCCGGCGCAGCAGGCAGTCATCGGCCCGTTCGACCGCATCTTCACCCGTATCGGCGCCTCGGATGATCTCGCCACCGGGCGCTCCACCTTCATGGTGGAGATGACCGAGACCGCCAACATCCTGCACAACGCCACTGCCCACAGCCTGGTACTGATGGATGAGATCGGCCGCGGTACCTCCACCTTCGACGGCCTGTCGCTGGCGTGGGCCTGCGCACGTCACCTCGCCACCAGCATCAAAGCCTTCACCCTCTTCGCCACCCACTATTTTGAGCTCACCACGCTACCCGAACAGCTCGATACCGTGGCCAATGTTCATCTTGATGCTGTAGAACATGGCGACACCATCGTCTTCATGCACACCGTGCGTGAAGGACCCGCCAGCCAGAGTTACGGGCTACAAGTGGCGCAACTGGCCGGGGTACCGCGCAGCGTGGTCCAGGAAGCCCGGGGAAAGCTGCGCGAACTGGAGAATGGTGCTGTGACTACAGGCGAGCAGCACGCTGCCAGCCCACAACTCCCCTTGCTGGACGAGTTGCCTCCCCACCCCGCGCTCATCGCGCTGCAACAGCTCGCTCCCGACGACCTCTCTCCGCGCGAGGCACTGGAGGCGCTCTACCGGCTGCGAACGCTGCTCGGCGGCAAATAGTTCGCGGCGGGCCGTTGCATTGCCTACCCTTTGGTGACTGAGCTCACCGCAGGAGGCGCCGCCATGACCTTTGTTGTTCTCGAAAACTGTATTCGCTGCAAATACACCGATTGTGTCGATGTCTGCCCAGTCGACTGCTTTCGCGAGGGCCCCAACTTCCTCGCCATCGATCCCGACGAGTGCATCGACTGCGCGGTCTGCGTACCCGAATGTCCCGCCAATGCCATCAAGGCCGACGGCGATCTGGAGAAACACGAGGCGAAATTCCTCGCCCTCAATGCCGAGCTGGCCAAGCAGTGGCCACCCATCACGCGGAAAAAGGCCCCACTGCCCGATGCCGAGGCGTGGAACGGGAAGCCGGACAAGCTTGGTTATCTTGAGCGATAATGGCCCCTCCTCTTCCACACTTTGCGATGCCCAATGACCGTAGAGGCCACTCACTCAGCTGTTGTCTTGCTCCCCTTCAGTGACGACCCACTACAGCGTTTGGCACACCATCTGCTCGCGCAACATGCATCGCAGCTTCCTGATCTCACCGCTGCGACGGTTCTACTCCCCGATACGCAGGTAGCCCCCGCCTTGCGCCGCCATCTGCTCGACATGGCGGCCCAACGCGGCTACACCGCGCTGCTCGGCCCTAACATTCTCACACTCGGCGAATGGCTCGAACAGTTTCCGTTGCACGAACCGGTTGCCGGCCAGCATGGCCGCGAACTGATGCTGATCGAGGCGCTACGCGAGCATCAGGCGCTGTTCGGCGCGGGCACTCTATGGACCCTTGCCGATGCCCTGTTGGAACTCTTTGATGAACTGACCCTCAATCAGGTGGGGTTACCCGACAGCCTGCCCCATTTTCAGCGGCGTATCGCCCAAGCCTATGGCCGCACGCTGGAGGAGGCGGGTAGCAGCCACTCGGCCATGGAGATGGAGAGCCGTTTGGTCCACACCCTGTGGCACGCCTGGCATGCACAGTTGCGTGCTGGCGGGCAGATCGACGCGGCCACCGCCATGCTGCTGCGGCTGCGCGCCAGCCTGCAAACGGCCGGTCAGGCAGCGCTCTATCTGCTCGATCCCTGTGGTCGCAGCCGCGCCGAACGCGAATGGCTGTGCGCCATGGTCAAGCAGCCGCAGGTAGTACTCTTCCTGCAGGGGGAGCTCGCCGTACCGAGTAGCGAGGAAGGCTATCTGCCCGATGGCTGGTTACGACTGCTGCTCGATGATCTCTGCCAAATGAAAAGCGATTCCACTCCCCGTCCGCCCGTTAGCGAATTGTTGCACCAGGTCTACGATCCCCAGCCGCTCCCCATGCGGGAGCGTGCAGCCCGTTTCCAGCATGAATATGCGACCTCTCCGCTGCTGGGACATCTGGAGATCTTCGCCACCGACAACGCCGAAGCGGAGGCACGCGCAGTAGAGACGCAGGTGCGGATGTGGTTGCTTGAGGGCCGTCACAACATCGGTATCGTCACCGAAAATCGACGCCTGGCGCGCCGGGTGCGGGCCCTGCTGGAGCGCGCCAATATCCACGTAAACGACGCCGCCGGCTGGGCGTTGTCCACCACCAGCGCAGCCGCCGTCGTCGAGCGCTGGCTCGAATGTGTCGAGGAGGATTTTCCCTGGCGCCCGCTGCTCGACCTGCTCAAATCCCCCTTCTTTTCCCACGGTGAGGAGCGCCCCCTCCATCTTGAAACGGTCTACCGATTCGAGCGTGAGATTGTCCACACCGACAATATCGGTATCGGCCTGGCACGGTATCGGGCGTGCATTGTTGACCGGCAGCGGCGACTCGATACTCAGGGGGGTGGCGATTATCAAGCCATGCTTGCCCTGCTGGAGCGACTGAAACGGGCCGCGTATTGGCTTGCGCCCTGTCTTGCAGGAGTGAACCTTGAAGCCGCACGCATCATCGACCTGCTCCAGGCAAGCCTGCGCGAGGTAGGGCTGGCCTTATCGCTTGCCAACGATGCCGCCGGACAGCGGCTCCTCGACGAATTGGAATTGATGCGCAGCGCCGCTGCCGGTGAGGGCTATCCGATGGCGTGGATGGAATTTCGCACTTGGCTCGGCCGCACCCTGGAACGCTACAACTTCTGCCCGCCGGTGGCCGGCCACACGGTACGCTTGATGAACCTGGCACAGAGTGCGATGCAGCGTTTCGATGGGTTGATCCTGGCAGGCGCCGAACAGCAACACCTGCCGGGCGGTGAGAGTGCCTCGCCCTTCTTCAACGACCATGTACGCCGTGAGCTGGGACTTGCCACCCATGAAGTGCAATTGGCCCGCCGTTTTCATCTGTTCCGCCGCCTGCCCGAATCGGCACAGCGCATGCTCATTACCCATCGTCGCGAGGAGAATGGCGAGGAGGTTCCCCTCTCCCCCTGGGTCGAGCTGCTCTCGGCCTTCCATCGTCTCGCCTGGGATGAGCTGCCCAGTGCCGACCGGTTGAGAACTCTAATTGCGTCCAGTGCCAGCGAAGTGACGTTGCGCAATGCCCCCCTGCCGGGCATTGAAGGTGCGCCAGCCCCCGTCCTGCCGCCGCACCGAATGCCACCTGCACTCTCCGCCAGCAGCCATCAGCAACTGATCGACTGCCCCTATCTTTTCTTCGCCGCCCAGGGGTTGCGGCTCGCGCCTCCCGACACCATTCGTGAGGCGCTGGAGAAGGCTGACTACGGCGCCAAGGTCCATCGATGCCTCCAGGCCTTCCACGACGGTGTAGAGGATCGCCCCGGGCCTTTTAGCCAGCCGCTCTCCCCGGCGAATCGCGATGGTGCCATCGCACTGATGATGGAGATCGCACAAGCGGAGTTTCATGACGCTGCTGGCGCACGCTTTGAAAATCGCGCCTGGCTCAAGCGTTGGCAGGCGCTCATCCCGGCCTACATCGACTGGCAGTTGGAGCGGGCGCACAACTGGCGTCCGTTGCGCCACGAGGAACAGTGCAATCGCGGCGACATCGTCGATGGGGCGATATTGCATGGCCGTCTCGATCGCCTCGATGACGGGGAAGAAGGCATAGCAGTGGTCGATTACAAGACCGGCCTGGTGGCGAAGGAGGCGGAGGTCCTCGCAGGCGAATCGGTGCAGTTGCCTTTCTATGCACTGCTCGCCGGCACTGAAAACCATCCGGTGGTACAGGTGGAGTTGCTGCGCCTGGATGAAGGAAAGGTCGCCTCGCCGGTCGTGTTGCATGGCGAAGCGCTGGAAGAGCTCAAGGAGGCAACCCGGCAGCGACTTGCCACTCTCCTGCAGCAGATCAAGGGTGGTAGTGCGCTGCCGGCCTGGGGTGATGAGCGAACCTGCGGCCGCTGCAATATGGAGGGACTCTGTCGGCGCCAGACCTGGCCACTTTGACAGGGTTCAGGCAAAAAAAAGGCGGCCAATTGGCCGCCCCGCGAGTATCATGACTGAATCCTTTCCGGCATCCTGCCTTCGCCACTCCTGTGGCGCTCCCCCCCTGACTCTCCCAGCAACAATCCGGTGTTGGCATCTTGTTATCGGGCTTCCTGCCCACGCACACCTTGTGCCGGAATCCTCCCTGGGTCATCCTTGCCACAGTCCGTGTGAGGCGCAGAGTATCAAAGTGAGAAATCGCCACAAGTGGACGAGTTCCGCGATCTGCATAAGGAAATAGTGTATGCATAAGGGAGTTATCCATTTCCATCAATCAGTTATAAATGTTCCTATTTGTGCACCATGACACTATCCCGGCATTAACTTGCACGCCTTACCTACACCAACCATAGGAAATTTCCTACAAGCCCATTTTGGGCCAACTCCCGCGGAGCCATTTTTCGCCCCATGACCAGCCACGCCTCACCGCTCAGCCCCTCACGCAACGCCATCGTCATGGCTTCGGCAGGAACCGGCAAGACCTGGCAGTTGGTGACCCGCCTGCTGCGGCTGCTGCTGGAGGGGGCGGCCCCAGACGCCATTCTCGCCATCACCTTCACCCGCAAGGCCGCCATGGAGATGGAAACGCGGCTGCTGCAGCGCCTCTATACCCTGGCCAATGCCAGTGATGAAAAGCTGCTTCAGCTTCTGCAGGAGGCCGGAGCCTCGGTCGATGAGCAGACCATCCAGCGGGCACGCCGTCTTCATGAAGTGCTGTTGCGCGCAGCGCGTCCCTTGCGCACCACCACTTTCCATGCCTTCTGTCAGGAACTCCTGCGCCGCTTCCCCCTGGAGGCTGATATCCCCCCCGGATTCGAACTGCTCGAAAGCCACAGCGAGGTGGCTGAGGCTGCCTGGCAGGCACTGCTCAACGAAGTAGCGCTTGCACCGGAAGCGCCGCTTGCGATGCAACTTGAACAACTCCTTGAGCTGTGTGGCTCCCTGTCGAGCCTGCGCACTGCACTGCTCGGTTTTCTGGACCACCGCGGTGACTGGTGGGCCTTCATCGAGGATGAAGAGGATGGGGCGGCTTTTGCAGCAACCCGACTGCGTGAACAGCTGGGTGTCGAGCCCGATGGCGATCCGCTTCACGACCTGTTCGATGCCGCGCTCGAAATGCAACTCGGCGAATACGTCACACTGATGGCTCGCCATCCGGGCGTGGAGAACGAGCGACAACTGGCGCAGCTCAGCTTCGCCCGGGACGCGGCGCTGCCTTACGGACAGCGTTTTGATGCGTTGCAATCGGCACTGCTCACCAAGGAGGGAACGCCCCGCTCACGCAAGCCCTCCAAGGCGCAGGCCAAGAGCATGGGCGGTGAAATAGAGGAGGCACGTTTTCTGGAGCTGGCTACACTGCTCTGTGGACGCACCCTGGCGGTACGCCAACAGCTTGCGGCGCTCGACAGCTGGCGCTTCAACACCCTCTGGTACCAAATCGGCAGCCATCTGCTCGCCCTTTTCCAGCGTATCAAGCAAGAGCAGCGCCTGCTCGACTTCACCGATCTCGAGTGGAGGAGCTACCGCCTGCTCGCCCATGGCGAGAATGCCCACTGGGTACAGTACAAGCTCGATCAGCGCATCGACCACCTACTGGTCGATGAGTTTCAGGACACCAACCCCACCCAGTGGCGCATGCTGCTGCCCCTTCTGCAGGAGATGGCCGCCGGTGAGAGCGGACGACGCCGCAGCGTTTTTCTGGTGGGCGACGCCAAGCAGTCGATCTATCGATTCCGTCGCGCTGAACCACGCCTCTTTCCGGCAGCGCAGGCCTGGCTAACGAGCCAGATGCAGGCAGGCACATTTCCCATGCACAGTTCGCGTCGTTCGTCGCCGGCGATCATGGCATGCGTCAATCAGCTCTTCAGCCTGCCGCATCTTAACGGCGTCTTGCACGATTTCATCCCCCACACCACCCATCTGGAAGATCTCTGGGGTGAGGTAGTCGTGCTGCCACCACCGGTGCCCGCTCAGGAGGCGGAGACTCCCCCCTCGGCCGCGATGCGCAATCCCCTGCTCCAACCGCGTGCCGCGCAAGACGATGGTGGAACGCTGCAGGAAGCGCGGCAGATCGCCGGCGAGATGCGCCGACTCGTTGCGGCCAACACGCTGATCGGCAGCGGCAGCGGCAGCGCCATCCGCCCCCTCCATTACGGTGACATCATGCTGCTGCTGCGCAACCGCACCCGGGTGCGTCTTTTCGAACAGGCACTGCGCGAAGCCGCGATCCCCTTCATCGGCGCCGATCGCGGCACCCTGCTGGAGAGCATGGAGGTGCGCGACATGATCGCCCTGCTCCAGACCCTGCTCACCCCCTTCGACAATCTCGCGCTGGCCACCGTCTTGCGTTCACCCCTCGGTGGCTGTAGCAACGACGAGCTCCTCGCCCTGGCACCCGATGTGCGGGGAAGTTGGTGGGC
>DASWUD010000091.1:0-4588 GCA_036401755.1 Gammaproteobacteria bacterium | reverse complement strand
ATGGCCGGTCGCGAACCGCGCCCGCCTGCGGACTGGAGCGACCATGACACCAAGGGTGGCAGCAGCGTCGGCAGTTCACAGGGCAAGGAGGGTGAGACCGGCGGTTCCATCCCGGCTGGCCAGCACTGAATCCCACTACAGGTAAAGTCAACGCGCCCCGCTTATGCGGGGCGTCTTTTTTGCAAGATCGCTATAATAGTCGCTAATTTTCAGCAGATGCCCATTTGATGCTTCTCGATTGTGCAGGACAGATCGTCGACCTCTCCCGTCCGGCCGTGATGGGGATCCTCAATGTCACCCCCGACTCCTTCTCCGACGGGGGCCGCTTCAACGATCTGGAGCGGGCTCTGGAACATGCTTTGCGGATGGTGAAGGAGGGGGCGGCGATCATCGATGTGGGTGGTGAATCGACCCGTCCTGGCAGTGCGACGGTTTCTGTCGAAGAGGAGATTGCCCGCGTCGTACCGGTGATCGAGCATCTTGCCCCACGAATTCCGGTACCGATTTCCATAGACACCAGCAAGGCCGAGGTGATGCGCGCCGCGGTGGCTGCCGGGGCCGGGATGATCAACGATGTCTATGCGCTGCGTCGTGAGGGTGCGCTTGAAGCAGCCGCCGGTCTGAAGGTGCCTGTCTGCCTGATGCACATGCAAGGCGAGCCGAAGACGATGCAGCAGGAGCCCGACTATCACGACGTGGTCAGCGAAGTGCATGGCTTCCTGCAGGAGCGCGTCAGCTGCTGTTTGGCTGCAGGTATCATGCAGGAGCACATCATCATCGATCCCGGCTTTGGGTTCGGCAAGAGCCTTGCCCACAATCTCTCACTGCTCAAGCATCTCGATCAATTTTCCGCGTTGCGGGTGCCGCTACTGGTCGGCATGTCGCGCAAGTCGATGCTTGGCACGGTACTCGACACCGCGCTGGAGCATCGGCTCATCGGCAGCGTCGCCGCTGCACTGATTGCGGTAGAGAGAGGGGCCTCGATCGTGCGCGTGCACGACGTGCGGGAAACGGTTGAGGCGCTGCGCCTGCTGGCTGCGGTGGAGGATGCCGTGTGACTGCAATGCCGGACTGTGCGCGCGAGATATAGCATAATGCTGCCCATTGACGGGATCTGGATGGAGAGAAAATGAAGCGAAACTATTTTGGCACCGACGGCATTCGCGGCAGGGTCGGTGACTATCCCATCACTCCCGAATTCATGCTCCGCCTCGGTTGGGCTGCCGGGGTTGTGCTGGGCCGGGCGGGGCGCGGCAAAGTGGTGATCGGCAAGGATACGCGAATCTCGGGCTACATGTTCGAGTCTGCCCTGGAGGCGGGGCTCTCTGCGGCGGGACTCGATATCCTGCTGCTCGGCCCAATGCCTACGCCGGGGATCGCCTATCTCACGCGTACCCTGCATGCCGATGCGGGCATCGTGATCAGCGCTTCACACAATCCATTCGAAGACAATGGCATCAAGTTTTTCTCTGGGCAGGGAACCAAGTTGCCCGACGAGGTGGAGCTTGCTATCGAAACAGAACTCGACAAGCCGATGGGGATGGTCGCCTCATCGCGCCTCGGCAAGGCGCAGCGGGTGAGCGACGCGGCGGGACGCTATATCGAGTTTTGCAAAAGTACTTTTCCCTACCAAAGTGATCTTAAGGGGTTGAAGCTGGTGGTCGACTGCGCCAACGGCGCCACCTATCACATTGCTCCCAGTGTGTTTCGTGAGCTGGGTGCGCAGGTCACTACACTGGCCAACCAGCCAGATGGATTGAACATCAATGTAGGGTGCGGCTCTACCCATCCCGAAGAGCTGCAACGGTTGGTGGTGGAGAGTAGTGCTGATCTGGGTATCGCACTGGACGGCGATGGGGATCGCCTGATCATGGTTGATCACCAGGGCGAGGTGGTCGATGGCGACGAGCTGCTATTCATCATCGCACGAGCGCGACAGCAGAGTGGTCAGGGTGTGAATGGTGTGGTGGGCACGCTGATGACCAATCTGGGCGCCGAACACGCCTTCGATGCTGCGGGGATCCCCTTTGTTCGTGCCAAAGTGGGGGATCGGTATGTGATGGAGCAGTTGTTGGCACATGGCTGGCAAATCGGCGGCGAATCATCCGGTCACCTCATCTGCCTTGATCGCACCACCACCGGCGATGGCATCATCTCGGCGCTCCAGGTGTTGGCGGCAATGCAACGTGAAGGGCGTTCGCTTGCCGAACTTAAGGCCGGTATGCACAAATATCCACAGGTGCTCATCAACATACGACTTGAGCGCAAGGTTGATATCAGTGCGGTACCGGCAGTGCAGAATGCCGTGCGCGAGGCGGAGTCGTTGTTGGGGCGACGTGGGCGGGTGTTGCTACGCCCCTCAGGCACCGAACCACTGGTGCGGGTCATGGTTGAGGGCGAGGATGGCACACAGGTAAGCCAGATCGCCCATCAGCTGGCCGAGCGTGTCACCGAAGCCCTTGCCTCCGCCTGACAGCGCCCAGTGATTTGTCATTGATTTCTTGGGCGCCAACCGGTAAGCTGCGCGCCTGTTTTGGGAGCAGTGAAAGTGGGGGAGAGTGATGCGTCGACCGCTCGTGGCAGGTAACTGGAAAATGAATGGTTCCAAGGCCAGCATCAAAGAGCTGTTGGATGGCATCAGGCAGGGCCTCGGCGATGTGAAGCAGGCGGAGGTGGCAGTCTGCCCTCCCGCAGTCTATCTTGGCGAGGTATCACTCCAGCTGCAAGGTACGGCGATCGCGCTGGGTGCCCAGAACGTGAGTCACGAGTCCGCAGGCGCCTTTACCGGCGAAATCTCGGTCGCGATGCTCAAGGATTTCTCTTGTCGTTACGTGATCGTCGGTCATTCGGAGCGTCGTACGCTCTACGGTGAGACCGATGCGCTCGTGGCGAAGAAGTTTGCCGCGGTTCGCGCCGGCGGTCAGGTGCCGATCCTTTGCATCGGCGAGACGCTGGAGGAGCGCGAGAAAGGGGTGACGGATGATGTGGTCAGCCGTCAGCTCGATGCGGTGATTGAATTGGAAGGTGTCGCGGCCTTGGCCGATGCGGTCATCGCCTATGAGCCAGTATGGGCGATCGGTACTGGCAGAACTGCCACGCCCGAGCAGGCGCAGCAGGTACATGCCTTCATTCGCCGCCGTATTGCTGAACGTAATGCTGCGGTGGCAGAAAAGGTGCGTATCCTGTATGGTGGCAGCATGAATGGCGCCAATGCCGCTTCCTTGATCGCACAGCCCGACATCGATGGCGGCTTGATCGGCGGGGCCTCTCTGAAGGCGCAAGAGTTCCTTACAGTCTGCCGTGCGGCGGGCTGAATAACTGATGGTAGTCTGTTAGACGATGCAAACGGTTCTGTTGATTGTACACTTGCTCGCTTCGGTTGCTCTGATCGCACTAGTGCTGTTGCAGCAGGGTAAAGGGGCCGACATGGGGGCCGCCTTTGGCAGCGGTGCATCGTCGACCGTATTCGGCGCGCGTGGCTCCGCATCATTTTTGACGCGCAGTACTGCGATTCTCGCCGCGATATTTTTCGTAACCAGCATTTCGCTCGCCTACTTCTCTACGCAGAGTGCAGTGCGCAAAAGCGTCACCGAAGTAGCTGTGCCGGTTGAGGCAGCGCAACCACAGGCCCCGGCCGACGTACCGAATATCCCGCCGGCTAAACAGTAGCCCGGCAAACCGGTGAAGCGGTATCATTCACCGGCTCAGTAACAGTTTTGCGGAAGTGGTGAAATTGGTAGACACGCCATCTTGAGGGGGTGGTGGAGCAATCCGTGTGGGTTCGAGTCCCACCTTCCGCACCAAATTCAAATCGGGCCCTTCCGGCTACTCATAATAAATCCACGATGAGTGATAGCTCGGCCCGCCTCGCAATTTACATACTCAACTCTTTCTGGATTTACCTTGCGATACCGCTGGCAAAGCCCGCGGTATCGCATTTTTCACTCCAATAATTACACAACTAACAGTTCCACAGCGTATAAAAAGTATTTTAAGCAAATATAAGCATTACTAGCTCTGTGACTTCTTGACACTCCAGGGGCCACTCCATAGACTCGAACACGCTTTATAAAAATACAAATTAAACGTCAATTTTTTTCCGCGCCTGCTTATGCGGAAGTTATTCAGGACAGAGGGGGACGCATGCTGCAGAACTATCTGCCGATTCTGATATTCATGGTGATCGGTTTGCTCGTCGGAGCTGTCATGCTCGCGATCGGTTTTGTGCTTGCCCCACGCCGACCCGACAGCGAAAAACTCTCTCCCTACGAGTGCGGCTTTGAAGCCTTCGAGGATTCGCGCATGAAATTCGATGTGCGCTACTACCTCGTCGCCATTCTCTTCATCATCTTCGATCTGGAAATTGCCTTTCTCTTTCCTTGGGCTGTCGTGCTCAGGGAGATCGGCATGATTGGCTTTTGGGCCATGATGCTGTTCCTCGCCATCCTGGTGATTGGCTTCATCTATGAGTGGAAGAAGGGGGCGTTGCAGTGGGAATAGAGGGCGTCTTCGAAAAAGGCTTCGCAACCACCAGCCTGGATGGCCTGATCAACTGGGCGCGTACTGGCTCCATGTGGCCGATGACCTT
>DASWUD010000090.1:0-7607 GCA_036401755.1 Gammaproteobacteria bacterium | reverse complement strand
GCTGGCAACGGTGATGTGTGGCAGTGACAGCCAGCCGCGCCGATGCGAGGTTAGCGGTAGCTCCACCCACTGCATCTCGCCACGGGCTACATCGACGATGACCGGCTCGTCCTGCGCGAGGCTGAGGGTGATGGCGAAGCGTTCACCCTGCTGATTTTCGATGGCGACGGGAAAATGCACGGTGGCCCCGGCGAAGACCGGCGTGGCGTGGCCGGCACGAAAGGTCAGCCCATGCAGGTTGCGAAAGGTATGGAGAATGGAGACCACCGCCACGCCGGAGAGCAGGAAGGTGAGGGCAAAGGCGAGGCTGTTGCTGTAGTTAATGGCGCCCAGCAGCATCATCAGCAGCACGCCCGCGAAGAGCAGACCTGGGCGTGTCGGCAGAATATAGACCCGGCGCCGCGAGAGCTGGATTGGACCCGGCACGGGGGGATTGCGGCGCAGCAGCAGCCGTAACCAGAGCTGTGCCGACGCGGCGCGCCAGTGGCGCAGCTGGGAAATGGCCATGGCTCAGGGGATCGCCACCTGGCGCAGCGGCGCGATCAGTGCCTCGCTGCCACGCTCCTGGCTGGCGCTGGCAGGCTGCAGGCGATGGGCCGCCACGTGGGGCAGCACCGTCTGCACATCCTCGGGTATCACATGGTCGCGCCCCTCCAGCAGCGCCCAGCCACGCGCCGCCGCGAGCAGGGCTAGCCCGGCACGGGGCGAGAGGCCGGCCTGATAGTGGGGTGACTGGCGGGAGAACTCCAGTAGTGCCTGTACATACTCGATGAGCGCCGTCGAGGTATGCACCTGGCGCGTCTGCTGCTGCAACGTCACAAGCTCCCCTGGTGTGATCAGCGGCTGCAGGGAGCGCAGCATCTCGCGGCGATCCTCGCCCGCCAGCAGCGCGCGCTCTGCGCTGCGATCGGGATAGCCCAGCGCGATCACCATCAAAAAGCGATCAAGCTGCGACTCGGGCAAGGGGAAGGTACCGATCTGGAAGGTCGGATTCTGGGTGGCAATGACGAAGAAGGGGTCGGGCAGCGGGCGCGTCTCCCCCTCGATGGAGACCTGCTGCTCCTCCATCGCCTCCAGCAGCGCACTCTGCGTCTTGGGCGTGGCACGATTGACCTCGTCGGCCAACACCAGCTGGGAAAAGATCGGGCCGGGATGAAAGCGGAAGCTGCCACTGTCGCGCTCATAGATGGAGGCGCCAAGGATGTCGGCGGGCAGCAGATCCGAGGTGAACTGCACTCGATTGAACTGCAGCCCCAGCGTCGAGGCGAGCACATGGGCCAGTGTCGTCTTGCCCACCCCGGGCAGATCCTCGATGAGCAGATGGCCGCGCGCCAGCAGGCAGGCGAGGGCCAGGCGGATCTGTGGTTCCTTGCCGAGGATGAAGTGGTTGGCCTGGGCAATGACGGCTTCCATGGGGCGGGTCATAAGAGGGTCCATGCTGTGGTAGTAGTGTTTACGGTCTGTCGGAAAATAGGGTCGACGGATTTTAAAGGAAAGGGTGGTGGTCACAAAGCACTCACAAATGGTGGCGTGCTTGCCGCTGTGCATGGGAAGCGGGGGAGCTCTCCAGGCGAATAGCGGGCTGACTCGGTATCAACCAGGGTGGCAGAGCCTTTAGTCCACTGCGGCGGTAATCGCTACTCAGTGCTGGGTTGACCTGTTCGGCGGGGAGCGCCAGCACCTTCACCATGCCCTGCTGCACGAAATCGTACAGACGCTCCAGTGCAAAGCGATGGGTCTGCTGCGCAGTGGCATAGAGCCAGTCGCTGAAGGCCATGAAGCGGTGAAAGGGATGCTCGCCCAGCAGCAACGGCAAGGTGGCAGTAAACCGTCCCGAATTGCCGATCAGATCCCAATAGCGGGCGAAGCGCACCAAGCGGCGCATGTCGGCAAATGTGATGCGATCCGTGGCGAGGATCTCGTAGGGTGGGTAGGGGCTGAAGCGCAGCTGATAAGATTGCGTGTGGCGCGCAATCGGTGCGCCGCGCAGCCGCTTGAGAATGCCCACCTGGATCTCGTGGGGTCGCAGTGCCACCAGGCGATCGAAGCCTGCAACGAAACTCGCCATATCCTCGCCGGGCAGCCCGGCGATCAGATCGGCGTGGAGGTGGGCGTGGGTATGCTGGCGCAACCAGCGCAGATTCGCTTCGCTGCGACTGTTATCCTGCTTGCGGTTGATCAGCTGCTGCACTACGGTATTGAAACTCTGCACACCGATCTCCAGTTGCAGTGTTCCGGCTGGAAAATGTGCCAGGCGTTCCTTCAGTGGATCGGGCAGGTGATCGGGAATCACCTCGAAATGGAGAAAGAGCCGCTCATCAAGGCGCGCCAGAAAAAAGTCGAGGATGCGAGTGCCGACCTGCGCGTTGAGATTGAAAGTGCGATCCACAAACTTGAAGTGGCGCACCCCGCGCCGGTAAAGCAGATCGAGCTCCTCCAGAAATTGGTCGAGGGGAAACGGCTTGGCGGTTTTGTCCAGCGCCGAAAGGCAGAACTCGCAGCGAAACGGACAGCCACGTGACGCCTCCACATAGATGATGCGATGGGCCACATCCTCATCGCTGTACTCGCGGTAGGGCAGCACCAGCGTGGCGAGCTCAGGCGCTGTGGCTGTAATGAGCTTGTGGTCGGGGCGCTCCCCCGCCAAAAGCTGCAGACAGAGCTCGCGAAAGGTATGTTCGCCCGGACCGGCAATGAGGTAGTCGGCCCACTGAGCCGTCGGCAAGCTCTCCGGTTCATGGCTCGCCTCCGGTCCGCCCAGCACGATAATGGTATCCGGCGCAGCGGTTTTGATCAGGGCGGCCACTTCAGTGGTCTGCACCACATTCCAGATATAGAGGCCGAGGCCGATGATGCGTGGCTGCTCGGCCAGCAACCGTTCGGCGATGTCGGCACTATGCTCATTGATGGTGAATTCGCGCAGCGTGGCGCGCGGCCGCAGCTCGCCCAGGTTGGCAAGCAGATAGCGCAAGCCGAGCGAGGCGTGGATATAGCGGGCGTTGAGGGTGGCGAGGACGATGTCGCTCATGGCGGGCTCGAAGCTAAACCTTGATGCTCATTGTAGCGTGATGGAGGTGAGAAGCTGTGACAAAAATAATGAATGAGAATAGCGTCGAGGTGGTGTGGCTCGATCCGGTGCCGACCCTGGGTGATTACCAGGCGGCCATGGCCATCGCCGATGCCGAGGCAAAAAAGCGCGGCCAGGGGATGCTGCTCTCCTGGTACGACCGCGATCGCGATTTCGAATCGCCGCAACACGCCAGTGAATGTGGCAAACAGGGGGCGACACCGGGGTATGTGGATTATGCCTTGAACCGTGGTGCAAATCTGAAGGTGGATGTGCATCACGGCCGTTACATATTTTTTTATCTGGTGCACGACTGAGCGTCTACATTCATTATCGCGATCCCATTTTATGGAAGGAGCGAGAGATGAAACGGCTGTTAACCCTGATAGTCGTGTGGCTGATGAGCGGTTCGGCACTGGCCGCCGTGGTCGGCCAGGAGGTGGAGTACCAAGCCGGCGACACTCCGCTCAAGGGTTACATCGCCTGGGATGACGCCATCCAGGGCCAGCGCCCCGGCGTGCTGGTGGTGCATGAATGGTGGGGCCTCAACGATTATGCCCGCAAGCGTGCGCGGATGCTGGCGGAGCTGGGGTATACCGCCATGGCGGTGGATATGTATGGCAACGGCAAACAGGCCATGCACCCGGAAGATGCTGCCAAGTTCGCCGCCGAAGCGAAAAAGAACATGTCGGTGGCCAAGGCGCGCTTCGATGCTGCGAAGAGGCTGTTGCAACAGCAGCCGACGGTTGATCCGCAACACATCGCTGCCATTGGTTATTGCTTTGGCGGTGGTATCGTCCTGGAGATGATGCGGCGTGGCGACAAGCTCGATGGGGTCGCCAGCTTCCACGGCTCCCTTCCCGGTACCACGGTCGCCAAACCCGGCACGATCACCACCAAGGTTCTGGTACTGAATGGCGCTGATGATCCCTTTACCACAACCGAGCAGATCAAGAATTTCATGAAGGAGATGGCGACGGCGAAGATCGACTACCGCTTCATCACCTACCCCGGCGCCAAACACGCCTTTACCAATCCCGACGCCGACAAATACGGCAAAGAGTTCAACATGCCGCTCGCCTACAACGCCGAGGCCGATGCGCAATCCTGGCAGGAGCTGGTGCTGTTTTTACAGGAGGTCTTCAAGAAAAAATAGAACGCCCTGGCGTTTACCCAAAGTTACGGCTAAAGAAAATCCTCCAGTCGCTTCGCTTTGCCGAGCAGCTTTATGACGGGGTGTTTACCGTGGATGTCCAGCTCACTGCCATCAGAGAAGGTGAGGTGCAGATGTCCGGAGCCGTGCTCTCCCAGGGGCAGTGGAATTACCTCATGGCGCACGCCATCCACCTCGAAATAGCCATCGTCGATCATATTGGGCAGTGAAGTGGTTGTCTGGGCAATGGAGGCGTCATCCAGCAACAACTCCACCTCCTGGCTCCAGCTGCTACCGGGGTCGCGGCCAGGCAGGCCCTTGGCCTGATAGATGTAGGCATGAGGGAAATGGATGGTGACGGTGCCTTGGGCGTGGTCGACACGGCTGACACGCGATTGATAGAGCTCAAGCCCTTTGCTCATGGCAATACTCCAGGGTGAGTTCACTACAGGCAGGCAATGGGTAGCTTCTCGCGTTGACTATAGCACGCTTGCCGGCGCGCAATTCTGCGCCATGCTTGGTATATGGACCGAAACGTACTCCTGGCCATCGGCCTGACCACACTCGCGGGACTGTCGACCGGGATCGGCAGTGCCATAGCCAGCTTTACGCAGCGCAACAACACGGCATTTCTCTCGGCGACCCTCGGCTTTTCCGCTGGGGTGATGATCTACGTCTCGTTTCTCGAACTGCTACCGTCGGCCAGGCAATTACTCACGGCGGGTTATGGTCAGCTGCATGGCAGCTGGCTGATGCACGGCGGGTTTTTTGCGGGGGTGGGCCTGATTCTGCTCATCGACTATGCAGTACCCGTCGAGCACAATCCCCACCACGCTCGTCTTGCAAAAGAGATGGGACAGCCCGCCGAGGATCATGAGCTGCAGCGCATAGGCCTGCTCACCGCCCTGGCCATCACCATCCACAACTTTCCTGAAGGAATTGCCACCTTCATGAGCACCATCGAGCATCCTATGGTTGGCGTGACGATCGCCATTGCCATCGCGCTGCACAACATCCCCGAGGGGATCTCGATCGCCGTACCGATCTACTTCGCCACCGGCAGCCGCCATCGTGCCTTCTGGTACTCCTTTGCCACGGGACTCGCTGAACCGATAGGCGCGGTCATCGCCTATCTGGCGTTAAGGCCGTTTCTCAACGATCTGCTCCAGGGTGTGGTGCTCGCTACGGTTGCCGGGATCATGGTGTTCATTTCGCTCGACCAGCTGATCCCCAATGCCAAGAAATATGGCAGTGGTCATCAGGCGGTTTATGGCCTGATCGCCGGGATGGGGTTGATGGCGCTGACGCTGGTCATGTTGAGCTGAGGACCCGGCCAGCGAGCGGTTTGGTTCATCGCGTCGATATCTCGCTATGCAAAATATTGCATTTACGGTTTATGTGCCGCGGTACCGGATTAATCGACCGGCACGGTGCGGTGCTGTGCCCACGCACGCAATGCCGTGATGCGCTCCGCCATCACCACCGACAGAGGGTGCGTCTGGCCGATTTCGGTGAGCAGGTGTGCAGTGGTAATGGGTTCGTCGAGTGCCAGCGCCGAATAACGTGCTGCGACCACCGCCTGTTCGAGTTCGGCACCAGAGAAACCTTCACTCGCCTGCGCCGCCTGCGCCAGGTCGAGTGTAATCGTATCAATGCCGCGTTTGCGCAGGTGGGTGCGTAAAATTTCGCTGCGCGTCTCCAGCGACGGCAGGTCGACGAAAAAAATTTCATCGAGTCGCCCTTTGCGGATCAGTTCGGGTGGCAGCATTTCAATATTGTTAGCGGTCGCCACCACAAACACGCGCGACCCGCGCTCGGCCATCCAGGTGAGCAGGGTGCCCAGTACGCGTTGCGAGGTGCCGTTATCGCTCTCATTAGTAGAGATGCCCTTTTCGATCTCGTCGATCCACAACACGCAGGGTGCCATGACGTCGGCTGCCCTGAGCGACTGGCGGACATTCTTTTCGGTTTCACCGATGAATTTGTTATAGAGCGCGCCAAGGTCGAAGCGCAACAACGGAACCTGCCAGACACCGGCGATAGCCTTGGCCGCAAGACTCTTGCCGCCGCCCTGCACGCCCACCAGCAAAATGCCCTTGGGCACATCGATAGCGGCGCCCTTCGTGGCGAGAAAGGGCTTGGTACGTTTTTCCAGCCAACTCTTCAACTTGCTGAAGCCACCCACTTCGGAGAATGAGGCGGTATCGTATTCGAATGACAAGACACCGCCTTGCCCAACCAGTTCGTATTTTGCTTCTGTTACCGCCGCAAGATCATTTTTGGTGATGGCGCCATCATCGTAGATGGCGTTGCGGATCAGCCGGGTGGCATCGCTCACCGAAAGACCCGTCAGGTTCTGTGCCAGCAGCTCGACGGCATGCGCATCGGCCTTTACTCTCTCGTTGCCATTTTTCATGCGCCAAGTGGTGGCCTCCTGCTGGATCAACTCACGGATCTTGTTGGCATCGGGCAGTGACAACTCGAAGCGCGCACAAAAACGCTTGATCTCCGCGGGGATCTCCAGGGCGTGGCTCACCAGCACCAGCCGGTTGCCGCTGAGGTAGAACTCCTGGGCGATCTCCTTGGTCAGGCGCACAATGTTGGGGTTGGTCAGATAGGGGTGAAAATCAAGCAGGGCGACGACACTGTTTTTCAAACTGTTCTTGATGGTTGCGAGCATCGTCTCGGGCTCGACTGATGGATTGATGGGCAGCGCATCGCGCGCTTGCAGTGCGAGGTTTTCGAGACGCAGGGTCGAGCCGGTGCCCCGCACGATATTTTTGAGCCCCTGGGTCACCGTCCAGGAGTAGAAGCCGCCCTCTTTTGTTGCGACAATGTTTTTCAGCAGCTCAAGGACGCGAAGTTCTTCATGACTCTCGATGATGATGATGGGAAAGTGCGAGTCGATCAGAATCTCCAGGTTGCGCCGTTCGATCACGAGGTTCTCCTAAGGTGTCCGTCCAGATTAGCTGGACGCTATACTAGCGTGTTATTGGTACAGCGACTGCGGAAATTAATCTTTCCGCAACCAGAGGCCCTCA
Source organism: Gammaproteobacteria bacterium (assembly GCA_036401755.1). Lineage (GTDB taxonomy): Bacteria > Pseudomonadota > Gammaproteobacteria > Thiohalomonadales > Thiohalomonadaceae > DASWUD01. Next base: position 346 of record DASWUD010000090.1, on the reverse strand, counting down.
CAAAAATAGGGATCGAGGCTTCGAGAAAAAAGTGAGAAGCCCGAGGACATTTTTGAGATGGCTTCTAGACTTGATGATACAGTTCCTGCCAGTAACCGGTGGAGAAACCACAATGTTTCGCTGGAGGTTATTATCATGAACCACCCTTGCTGCTCTTCGACCTATAAAGTTTCCGTGACAGCCCTGCTGCTGACGGGATTGGCGTGGCTGACCGGCTGTGTATCACTGCCGGAGTCTCTGCGTAGTGGTCCGCAACAAAGTCCCGATCCGGCCCAGGTACGGGCGGCGCCCCAGCAGTATAAGGGCATGAGCGTGCGCTGGGGCGGTGTCATCGTCACGGTGGAGA
>DASWUD010000089.1:0-9307 GCA_036401755.1 Gammaproteobacteria bacterium | reverse complement strand
TGCTCTTGTCATTCGCCATCGGCTTTCACAACTCCTCGCATGAATGCTGCAATCTTTCCGACATCCTTGATGCCCTTGGCCGCCTCCACCCCGCTGCTCACATCGACCGCGTAGGGGCGCGCCTGTGTAATCGCTTGTGCCACGTTGCCCGGATTCAACCCGCCCGCCAGGATCAGCGGTTTGCTCAAATCGGCCGGGATGCGTGTCCAGTCGAAAGTGACGCCGGTTCCCCCGGGCACACCGGCCTGGAAGGTGTCGACCAGCAACGCAGCGGCGCTGGTGAAGCGTTCTGCTTCGCTGTGCAGATCGATGTCATCGCGCATCGAGATCGCCTTGAGATAAGGGCGGCCGAACGAGGCACAAAACTCGGGCGGCTCTTCGCCATGAAACTGCAGTGTGTCGAGCGGTACTGTACCGAGGATCTCTTCTATCTCGGCGGCGCTGGCATCAACGAACAACCCCACCGTAGTCACAAACGGCGGCAGGGCCGCGATGATGACGCGTGTCTGTTGCGCCGTCACAAAACGGGGGCTCCGGGCATAGAAGACCAGGCCGATGGCATCGGCCCCAGCGGAAGCGGCAGCGATGCCATCCTCGGGGCGGGTAATGCCACAAATCTTGACGCGGGTGCGCTGGGGTCGGCTCATCTGGGGTCGGCTCATAGAGCTGCGCAGATTACCAAACCAGGGAGGGCGGCGAAAGTTGCGGGAGGTCAAACTCGGCCGGATAGTCGACCCGGCTCAGGTAGAGGCCATGTGGCGGTGCTGTCACCCCGCCCAGGGTGCGATCGCGAGCCTCCAGCACCACACGGCTCCAATCGGTGGGTTGTTCACCGCGGCCGATGGTCATCAGCACCCCGGCGATGTTGCGCACCATGTGGTGCAGAAAGCCGTTGGCCTCCACATCGATGAAAATGAATTCACCCTGCTGGGTCACATCGAGTTTGTAGATCTCGCGCACCGGGCTCTTGGCCTGACAGGCGACGGCGCGATAGGAGGAGAAATCGTGTTCGCCGAGCAGGTGGCGGGCCGCTTCTGCCATGCGTGTGACATCCAGGGGGCGATAGGACCAGGTGACGCGATAGGCCAAAAAGGTCGGGCGCACCTCACGACAATAGATCACGTAACGATAGGCACGGCGCCGGGCGGAAAAACGCGCATGAAACTCCTCGGGAACCGGCTTGGCCCACAACACGCAGACATCCTTGGGAAGATTGGCATTGATGCCAAAGATCCAGGCGCGCTCGGCACGCACTGCCGTGGTATCGAAATGCACCACTTGGCCGCTGCCGTGCACTCCGGCATCGGTGCGTCCTGCGCAATAGACCTGCACACGATGATCGGCCACCTTGCCGACCGCCTGCTCCAATACTGCCTGCACGGTCCGGACGTTACCCTCCTGTACCTGCCAGCCGCTAAAGCCACTGCCGTCGTATTCGATACCCAGTGCTATTTTCATGTGTTACCAAAACAGTTGCGCCCCGCCGCGTAAAACGCGGTCGGGGCGCCAGTTGGAATATCGTTGGTTCCGTCAGGCGATCTGCGCCAGCAGCTCCTTCGCCTGCCGCTTCTGATCATCGCTCCCCTCATGGATGACCTCCTCGAGCATGCCACGCGCCCCGTCGGCATCGCCCATGTCGACATAGGCCTTGGCCAGGTCGAGCTTGGTGCCGATCTCATCCATACTGCCGAAACCCCCATCACCAAGGTCTCCCAGGTCTCCCAGGTCTCCCAGATCGGCGATGTCCACGGTCGTTTCATCGGCCGCGCCACCCAAATCGAGAGACCCAAAATCGAGGGCCTCGCTCGAGGTACTGGCCGACTCATCGCTGCTGCCAAAATCCAGGGAGCCAAAGTCGATAGTGTTTTCCGTTTCGGGAGCACTCTCAGTCATGGTGCCGAAGTCGATCGTGTTTTCCGTTTCGGGCGCGCGCTCCTCAGCCATGGCGCCAAGATCGAAATCGCCGAAATCGAGCGCCGCCGGTGCTTCCTCTGCAGGAGCCTCTTCCGCCATGGACGAAAGATCAAAGTCGAGCCCGCCCAGAAGACTCTCTTCCGCCTGAACCGGTTCGCTGGCTATCGGTTGGGCGACCGCCTCTTCGGTTCCGAATCCTGAAAGGTCGAAATCGAGGCTCGCTGACTCGGTTACGCCCCCTTCATGCTTTTTTTTATCCGTCACCTCGCCGCCGAGGTCGGAGAAATCGAGCCCCAAATCGACGTTGAAATCGGAACCCGCACTGCCGGCCGCCTCCATCTCGCTGCTCAGGGCATCGAGATCGAGACCGATATCAAACACCTCGTTGGCAGCCGAGGACTCCTGCTTGTCAGCGGCAAGAAGTGCTGCACCGGCGGCTACGGCAGCCCCTGCAAAGAGTGGGTTCTCCGGAGCAAGCTCGTGGCCCATGGCGACAACCTTCTGCCACATGGAACTATTCTTCTGCAGCAATGCGGCGCGTTCGCCTGCGTGTTTCTCGAACGCTTCGCGATTCTTGGACTTGTAGTAAACCTCCAGCAGCTTGGCGTGCAGGTCATCGCGCTCGGGGTTGTGCCTGAGCCCCTCCTTGAGCAGCTCCTCGGCCGGCTGGAATTTGTTAAAGGTCAAGTAGACGTCCGCTTCTTTGAGCGGGTCTACATCAGACTCCTCCTGGACGCGGCCACCCATGCCGCTGATCGCGAGATCACTTAGAAAGGAGGTCTCCGAAGCCGGATTATCCCCCTTTCCCTTCGTCATCGAAGAGGTTGCGCCTACCGTGAGAATGCTTTCCTGAAAACCGCGCCCCTGACGGCTCTTCTTAATCACCATCATGATGGCCAGCAGCACGATGATGAGGGCCGCCGCACCACCACCCATCATGTAGGGGTCGTTCAGAACCTGATCGACGAAACTCGGTTCGGGCGGCGGTTGTATCGGCCTCGGCTTCTTCGGTTCAGGCGGTATGGGCTTGGTTGGTACCACTGGCGTTGTTGCCGTCCCAGCCGCGGGTGTTTGCGTCGTTTCTGGTTTGGCAGGCTCGGTGGCCGCCCCCGCCGCAGGTTCGGCCGTGGTTGCCGTTGCATCTTTCTCGGGGGAGCTCTCGGCATTCGCCGGCTCACCCGCAGCTGGTGCGCTTTCTGGCGCCTTGACCTCGACAGGTGCAGGCTGCACGGCCGGGGCGGGCTCAACCAGGGCAGGCTGGGCGGCCACCGTTGCAGCGCTATCCGGCTTGGTGGCCGGCGTGGCATCTTTCGGGGTTGCCGTGCCTTGTGCCTTCTGGGCATCAAGCTTCTGCTGCATCGCGGTCAGATCGTCGCTCTTCAGAGTGAGCAACTTCTGCATCTTGTCGAGCTGCCCCTCCAACTCCTTGAGGCGCTTATTGAGCTCTTCATTTTCCTTGCGCCGTGCCTCGGCCGACTCTGTAGCCAAGAGCAGTTCCTTGCGCAGGGTGTCGACCTCGCCCCCTTTGGCACTGGTTCCCCCCACTCCGGCCTTTCCAGTGTCTCCCTTCTGTTCAGGCGCCACCAGGCTCAGCTTGGGCTCCTCCTTGGCAGGCGCTGCCGCAACGGCTGTGCCAGTCTTGGTGGTTTCCTTGGTATCTGCTGCCGGCACGCTCTCCGGGGTATTGGCCGCGACCCGGCTGCGGTACTCTTCCCAAGCACGGCCATGGCGCGCCACCTCGCGGCGGGCTTCGGCGTGACTCAGCGCGCGCAACGCCGCTGGATCTTCAATGCGCAACACCGCGCCCTTGCGCAGGAGATTGATGTTCCCCTGCATAAACGCGCCACGATTGGCATTAAAAAGGGCGATCATCATCTGTTCGGCAGAGATGCTGTCGTCTGGACGCATCCTGTTGGCGATACGCCATAGCGCCTCATTGCGCTTGACGGGGCCATAGACCAGGGCGTTGGCCGGGTAGGTTTTTGGGGGCGATTTTTCTGCAGCAGCAGCGGGTAAGTTACCCGTGGCTTGTTCGGGCTCTGCCTGTGCAGCAGTTTCAGGTACTGAGGAAGTCTCTTCAGCGGCCACAGCGGCCGGCTGCGACTCCCCACCAGCGGTTTCACCCACAGCCGCCTGTGGCTCTTCCACCGGGGCACCCACCATGGGCTCGGGGACTACCGAAGGCTGCTCCTCCACAGGCTGTTGTGTCTGAGCCGCGAGGGGCTCTTCATATACCTGGGGAGCATCCATCACAAGAGGCTCCTGACGGACCATCTCCGGCGGCTCCAGTAACAAGGTGTATTCGCGCAGCACCTTGCCGGTCGGCCAGCTCACCTCGACCAGGAAATCGAGGAACGGCTCATTAATGAGAGATTTTGATTTTACCTTGATATAAGGGGCGCCATTGGAATGCTTGAGGACCTCGAAGTTGAGGTTCATCAGGATTGCGGGGCGATCCACGCCAAGCTTGGCGAAGGTTTCGTAAGAGGCGAGGGATACCGAAATTTTGTCTACGTCGGACGGCTCCACCGATAACAGTTCGATCTCTGCATCGAGCTGCTGGTTCAACCCGGAGCGCAACTGAATATCGCCCAAACCAAGGGCAAAGCCCAAGGTTGGTATCAACATGGAACCTGCCAGAAGTACCTTGATTAACTTCCGCACCATCCTCACTCCCTAACTCAAACTAATCATTTATTACCGGTTTGGCGCCGGTAGTCATGGGACATTCCACCCAATTGAGGATAGAACTTACCAATCTGCTTTATATTTTGCAACTAACTATAACTCACATATGGTTTTTTAACATAATCTCGCCTATCTGGACAGCGTTGGTGGCGCCCCCCTTTCGGGCATGATCGAACACCACCCATAATGCCAGAGCGCCATAGTAGGATTCATCTTCCCGGATTCGTCCCACATAGACAAGGTCCTGACCAAGCGCCTCGGTGACCGCAGTGGGATACTCGTCACACATCACATCAATACCTGGCTGGGCAGTGAGAAGCTCCTCCACCTCAAGGGCAGAGAGCCTGCTTGCCAGCTCCAGGTGCACAACGGCCCCATAGCCAAAAAAGGTCGGTACCTGGAGTGCAGTGACATTGAAGGGGATATCCGGTATCTCCAGCAGCCGACGCAGCTGCCGGGTGATGCTCTCCTCCTCGGTGGTGTAACCGCTGCTGGTCAACTGTCCCACCTGGGGCAGCACATTGAAAGCGCACTGTTTGGTGAACCGTTCCATTGTGATCGGGCGAGCGTTGAGGAGGCTCGCTGTCTGCCCGGCGAGCTCCTCCACACCAGCGCGGCCAACCCAAGAAACAGGTGCAAGGGCAGTAATATTCAGCCGTGTGATGCCCGCCTGACGCTGCAACACGTCAAGAACCAGCGCCAGTGGGGCAGCGGCTCCTGCCGGGCTGGCAATGATCTGGCCGCCGACGCTCTGTGCAATCGAAGCTCCGTTAAGCTCTGGTACCACCAGCGCCACACCCGGCATCGAATCGAAGTGGCCAGAGAGATCTATCACCGAGCACCCTGCTGCTGCGGCACGCTCGCCCACCGCCTCCGCCAGTTCAGGAGCATCGAGCAGGAACAGCAGCTTTACTCGGGAAAAATCGAACGACTCAGCCAGCGTCACCTTCAGATAGCGGCCGTGAAACTCGAATTTCTTGCCGACATCCTCTTCATCACCGATCAGGAACAGCTCATTGACTGGAAACTGGCGCTCATGGAGCACCTCAAGAAAGGTCTCGCCCATCAGTGATGAGAGACCGGCGACGGCAACATCGACCAATTGGCTCATACAGAATTCATCTCATATGTATGCACAAAAAGACACAAGGGCCAGAGTAGCGCACTACTCCGGCCCTTGCTTTGTCGAATCAATAAAACTCAAGCCTCCAGCAGGATGCGCAGCATGCGGCGCAGCGGCTCGGCCGCGCCCCACAGCAGCTGGTCACCCACGGTGAAGGCCGACAGGTACTGCGGTCCCATATTGAGCTTGCGCATGCGGCCGACCGGCACCGTGAGGGTACCGGTCACGGCGGCAGGGGTCAGCTGTTCCATGGTGATCTGGCGATCGTTCGGGACCACCTTCACCCAGTCGTTGTGGGCGGCGATGATGCCGTGGATCTCGTCGAGCGGCACATCCTTGGTCATCTTGATGGTCAGTGCCTGGCTGTGGCAGCGCATGGCGCCGACACGGACGCAGAGACCGTCGATGGGGATCTGCTGGTTGGAGCGGCCGAGGATCTTGTTGCACTCCACCTGTGCCTTCCACTCCTCCTTCGACTGGCCCGATTCGAGCTGCACGTCGATCCAGGGGATGAGGTTGCCGGCCAGCGGCACCGGCCACACCTCGAGCGGATAGCGGTCGGAGCGGATGAAGTCGGCTACCTTCTTGTCGATCTCAAGAATCGCCGAGGCAGGGTCATCCACCAGCGTCTTCACTTCGCTGTTGATGGCGCCCATCTGCTGGATCAGCTCGCGCATGTTGCGTGCGCCGGCGCCGGAAGCGGCCTGATAGGTCATCGGTGAAATCCACTCGATGAGCCCCTTGTCGAACAGGCCGCCGATGGCCATCAGCATCAGCGACACGGTGCAGTTGCCGCCCACGTAGGTCTTGATGCCCTTCTTCAGGCCGTCCTGGATCACATGCTTGTTGACCGGGTCGAGGATGATGATCGCATCGTCCTTCATGCGCAGGGTGGAGGCGGCGTCGATCCAGTAGCCCTTCCAGCCGCTGGCCATCAGCTTGGGATAGACTTCTTTGGTGTAATCACCGCCCTGGCAGGTGATGATCACATCCATCGCCTTCAGTTCGTCGATGTCGTTGGCATCCTTGAGCGGGGGAACATCCTTGCCGATATTAGGGCCTTTGCCCCCCACATTGGAGGTAGTGAAGAAGACCGGATCGATCAGATCGAAATCTTTCTCTTCGCGCATGCGCCCCATCAGCACAGAGCCGACCATACCGCGCCAACCAATCAACCCAACCCGCTTCTTAGCCATCTCCAGACCCGCCTCTAGTGAATGTTGTTTAGGCCGCCTGCGCAGCCAGTAATAAATCAGCCCTTGAGCGCTGCAACTACCGCATCGCCCATTTCACTGCACGATACTTTCTTCGTCCCGGCCGTGTAGATATCGGCGGTACGAATGCCGTCTGCCAGCACCTTGCGCACCGCTTTTTCGATACGCTGGGCGTTGGCTTCGTTGTTGAAGGTGTAGCGCAGCATCATAGCGGCGGAGAGGATCGTCGCCAAGGGATTGGCGATGTTCTTGCCGGCGATATCGGGGGCGGAGCCGTGGATCGGCTCGTACATCCCCTTGTTGTTCTGGTCCAGTGAGGCCGAGGGCAGCATGCCGATGGAGCCGGAGAGCATCGAGGCGGCATCGGAGAGGATGTCACCGAAGATGTTGCCGGTGACGATCACGTCGAACTGCTTGGGCCACTTCACCAGCTGCATGGCGGCGTTGTCCACGTACATGTGGGAGAGCTGGACCTCGGGATACTCTTTCGATACCTCGATCACCACCTCCTTCCACAGCTCGGAGCACTCCAGCACGTTGGCCTTCTCCACCGAGCAGAGCTTCTTGCCGCGCTTCATGGCGATCTGAAAGCCCACGTGGGCGACGCGGCGCACTTCGGACTCGGAGTAGAGCATGGTGTTGAAGCCGACGCGCTCGCGCCCTCCATCAGGCATTTGGCGCACCTCGATGCCGCGCGGCTGGCCAAAGTAGACGTCACCGGTGAGCTCGCGCACGATCATGATGTCGAGACCCGAGACCACCTCCGGCTTGAGCGAAGAAGAGTCGGCCAATTCCGGATAGAGGATCGCCGGGCGCAGGTTGGCAAAGAGATTCAGCTCCTTGCGGATGCGCAGCAGACCACGCTCGGGACGCAGCGGGCGATCCAGCTTGTCGTACTGCGGACCACCGACGGCGCCGAGCAGCACCGCATCGGCCTCACGCGCCAGCTTGAGGGTCGCCTCGGGCAGCGGGTCACCCGCCGTGTCATAACCGGCACCACCGATAGCGGCCTCTTCCATCACCAGATCAAGCTCGGGCATCGCCTTCAACACCTTCACCGCCTGCGCCACGATCTCCGGGCCGATACCATCACCGGGCAGTACTGCAATCTTCTTGGTCATAATCACTCCAAAATCAAAACAATTTAACCGCTAAGGACGCGAAGGAACGCAAAGGGTTACAAGCCATTGACTATGCGCTTTATGCCTTGCTTCATCCTGACTACGTTAAAATTCATCAAATAACCCAGTTGAAAGCCACCGAGACGCAGATAATTCAGTACCTGAGCCAAGTGAATATCCTTAAGTTGCTCAATGGCCTTCAGTTCTACAACAACCTTCTCTTCGACAAGCAGATCCAGTCGGTATCCTGCATCGAGTAGTATGCCATCATACTGCACGGGCACAGCTATCTGCCGAACGGCCTTTAACCCTCGCTTGATGAGCTCATGCTCCAGACACACCTCATAGGTGCCCTCAAGCAGCCCAGGTCCCATGAGTGAGTGAACACGCAACGCGCTGTCCACTATCTCTCGTCCGATATCTTCGATATGCATTCCTTTGCGTCCCTTCGCGTCCTTTGCGGTTAATCTTTTATTTTGTAAACAACCAGGGCGCCTCTTCACGGCGGCGCGCTTCGTAGGCCTTGATGGCATCCACGTGCTGCAGGGTAAGGCCGATGTCGTCGAGGCCGTTGAGCAGGCAGTGCTTGCGGAACGGGTCGACGTCGAATTTGATCACCTCGCCGCTGGGGGTGGTGATGGTCTGCGCCTCGAGATCGACGCTGAGCTGATAACCCTCCTTCGCTGCGACCTCCTTGAACAGCTTGTCGACGATGGCCCCAACGAGCTTGATAGGCAGCAGGCCGTTCTTGAAACTGTTGTTGAAGAAGATGTCGGCAAAGCTCGGCGCGATGATCACGCGAAAACCGTAATCCTCCAGTGCCCACGGCGCGTGCTCGCGCGACGAGCCGCAACCAAAGTTGTCGCGCGCCAGCAGGATCTTCGCCCCCTGGTAGCGCGGCTGGTTGAGCACGAAGTCGGGGTTGAGCGGCCGCTTGCTGTTATCCATGCCCGGCTCGCCGTGGTCGAGATAGCGCCACTCGTCGAACAGGTTGGGACCAAAGCCGCTGCGTTTGATCGACTTCAAGAACTGCTTGGGAATGATGGCATCGGTATCCACATTGGGACGGTCCATCGGTGCCACGATACCGGTTACTTTGTTCAGCTTTTCCATATAAAAACCTCTCTAACCGCTAAGGACGCGAAGGAACGCAAAGTAAAAAATCGTTGGTTCCCTTCAGCGTCATCAATCCTTCTCCATCACCAAGAAAACAGGCGGTGAAATAGTTTTTCCCTTTGCGTTCCTTC
>DASWUD010000088.1:0-5034 GCA_036401755.1 Gammaproteobacteria bacterium | reverse complement strand
ACTCCAACCCCAGCCACATCTTCTGGAAGGATCGCAATTCGGTCTATCTGGGCTGCAATCGCATCTTCGCCCGTAGCACCGGCCTCGACTCGCCCGAGGCAATCGTCGGCCTGAGTGATAGTGATCTGCCGTGGCATGCGTTGGCCGAAGAGTACCGCCGCGATGATCACGCGGTAATGGAGAGTGGTTTGCCGCGCATCGGTTACGAGGAGAAGATTATTGATGCGCACGGTGAGGAGCGCTGGGCCAGGACCAGCAAGGTGCCACTCACCGATATCAATGGCGAGGTATTCGGGGTGCTGGGGACCTTCGAGGATATTACCTACCAGAAGTGCGCCGAGCGAGAACTGCTCGCGGCCAAGGAGCAGGCGGAAGAGGCGAACCGCGCCAAGTCGCTATTCCTTGCCAACATGAGTCACGAGATCCGTACCCCGATGAACGGCGTGGTCGGCTTCACCAATCTGCTCGCCCGGACGGCACTCGAGCGCGAGCAGAAGGAGTACCTGGAGATCATCCGCTCCAGCGTCAATAACCTGCTGGTGATCATCAACGACATCCTCGATTTTTCGCGCATCGAATCGGGCCACCTCGCCATCCATCAGGTGCCGTTCGACATTGGCGAGTGTGTCGATGACGTACTCTCACTTTTCATGCAAACGGCCAGGGAGCGTGGCCTGATGCTCAGTGCGCATATTGATCACGATGTGCCGCAGTTCATCCTGGGCGACTCGGTACGCATCCGCCAGATCCTGGTTAATCTGGTGAGCAACGCGGTCAAGTTCACGCTGCGCGGCTCGGTGACGGTCATGGTGGGCGTGGTGGTGCGCGAGGGGGAGGCGTTGAAGCTCCGTGTTGCGGTGATCGACACCGGCATCGGCATTCGCAGTGAATACCTGGGTGACATCTTCGAGCCGTTCGTCCAGTTCGACGAACGGCCCTCCAGCGACTTTCCGGGCACCGGATTGGGGTTGGCTATCTCCAGCAAGCTAGCGCGCCAGATGGGCGGAAATCTAGACGTGAGCAGCGCGCCCGGGGCTGGTTCGATATTTCTCGTGGAGTTGCCGACCACGGCGTATCAGCACGAGCATAACGTCTCTCTGGGAGAGGATGGCAAACACGCTGGTCCCATCCACGGCAGCTCGGTATTGGTGGTCGACGACAACGAGGTCAATCGCCGGCTGATCCGGGTCCTGCTCGGCCAACGGGGCATCGTGGTGGTCGAGGCAAAGGATGGCCTGGAGGCGGTAGAAATGGCAGAACGGCACCGCTTCGATCTGATCCTGATGGACGTGCGCATGCCCGGCATGAACGGCATTGAAGCGACCATCCGCATCCGCCACATGGAACACGGTCGCTACCGTACGCCGATTATTGCGCTTACCGCCCACGCCCTGCCCGAGGAGCGTGCCGCCTTCATCCGCGCCGGCATGGACGAGTGCCTGACCAAGCCGGTATTGGAGGAGCAGCTCGATGAGCTGCTCAGCGAATGGATGGCGGTAAACTGATTCGGTTATCGTCTACCAGCCATTGGTGATCGTCCGCTTTACGCCCGTGTTTCACGGCGCCAATTCTACGTGCAGTTCGCGGCTATCACCGTTGCCTGTGTCGTCGAGTACGCGCACCACATAATCTCCCGGCTTCAGTGTCAGCAGCAGCGACTCCTGCGGCTGGCTGCTGCCCACGAAGCGCTCGTTGAGAAACCAGTAGAGGGTGCGTGCATCGCTATCGCTGATGGCGGTGAGCGGCAGCTGCGAGCGGTTACGAACGCCGGGGCGATATTGATAGGTGAGGTGGGTGCGCGGTGAGGTGATCTGCGGTGCCTTGTGGTCGCGATCGCGCTGTTCGATGCCACAGCTGGGCAGGTAGGGTGGCGGCGAGCGCCGCGGCACACCGGCGCGGCGAAAGATGGCCAGGATATCCGAGGGCCAAAACTCATAGACTTCGTTGCGCACTTTGCCTGGAACGTCGGAGCAGCTGCGCAGGCCGCTGGCGCGATCGATGGCGACGGCACGGTGCACCCCGCAGGGGGTGATGGGGGAGACGCCGGCAATGAACCACCCCTCGACCAGGTGGTTGCAGTGCCGCCCCGGCAGCTCTCCGGAGACGGCGCACAGTTGGGTGCGGGTCACGCCCGGAGGCGGGGTGAGAGGGTGGGGCGTCAGTTGTTCGTGGCTGCGCACCGCATCGACGATGCGAAAGAAGAGCGGGGCGGCCGTCTCGCGGCCGAGAAAGGCGGGATTGCCCTGGCCATCGAAATTGCCGACCCACACCACCAGCACGTAGGGGCCGAACAATCCAACGCTCCAGGCATCCCGGTAGGAGTAGGAGGTGCCGGTCTTCCAGTAGACCGGCAGGGCATCGCGACTCCACTCGGCACGAAAGCCGCGACGGGGTGGCGGGTTGTGGCCCAGCATCTCCAGCGTCAGATAGCTGGCCGCCGGGGTGAGCAGCGGTGTGCCATGACGCGGTTGCTCGTCACTGCTGGTGAAGCGCAAGGGGCGCAGTTCGCCCTCATGAGCGAACAGGGCATAGAGGCGGGCCAGATCCTGCATGCGCACCTCGGCACCACCGAGCACCAGCGCAAGCCCGTAGTAATCGGCTGCCTGCGGCAGCTCGACGCCGGCCCGCTGCAGAAAGGTGTAGAGATCGGGCTCGCGCAGCGCGCGTGCGACCTCGATGGCCGGTATGTTGCGACTGCGGATCAGCGCATCCTGCACGCTCACCGGCCCGGCAAAATCGCGGTCGAAATTCTCCGGGTTGTAACTGCCGAGACTGAAGGGGGCATCCTTCAACAGGGTGGTCGGCAGGATCTGGCCCTGCTGCAGCCCCAAAGCGTAGATGAACGGTTTGAGGGTGGAGCCGGGCGAGCGCAGCGCGCGCGTACCGTCCACCTGTCCCTGAATGGCGTCATCATGGTAGTTGGCCGAGCCAATCAGGGCACGTACCCCCATGTCGCGCGTATCGAGCAGCAGGGCACTGGCGTTGACGATGCCCAGGTTGGCGACGCTCGCCACGTAGTCGTGCAGGGTGCGCTCCAGCAGCTGCTGCAGCGGCAGGTCGAGGGTGGTGTGGAGATTCTGCTCTGTAGTCCCCTGGCGGGCGAGGATCTCATTGACGAAGTGGGGGGCGGCGAAGGGGAGGTCGCGCCGCTGGCGCAGTTGCGGCGGCAGGCGCAGTCGTTCGCTGCGCGTCTTATCCTGCGGGTGCTCCGCCAGCCACAGGTCGAGCAGGGCGCTGCGTGCCACCGTGAGGGGGGTGTCACGGCTGTCGGGCTGGGGCAGGCGCGCCGCCGGGCTTTGCGGGATGACGGTGAGGGTGAGCGCCTCGTGCAGGGTGATGGCAGAGGCCGGCTTGTCGAAATAGATGCGGCTGGCCGCCTCGATCCCTTCGACGTTGCCACCGTAGGGGGCGAGGTTGAGGTAGGCCTCCAGGATCTCGTCTTTGCTGTAGTGCCACTCCAGCTGCAGAGCACGCAGGATCTGCCGCAGCTTGCCGGGGATGGTGCGTGAGTCGATGCCAAAGCGCAGGCGCGCCAGCTGCATGGTGATGGTGGAGGCGCCGACGCGCCGGTCGCCGCGGCCGTAGGTGCGCCAGGCCGCCTTGAGCAGCGCCACCGGATTGACCCCCAGGTGTTCGCGGAAGTGGCGATCCTCCTGCAGCAGGGTGGTCTCGATCAGCACCGGGGCGATCTGTTTGAGCGGCACCCAGAGTCGATAGCGCTCGTCGGCGGCCAGGGTGAGGCGCAACAGACGGCCGTGGCGATCATAGAGCGCCTGGGAAAAGCCGCTGTCGAGCAGTGCCGGTTTGGGGGCGGCGACCATCCAGAGCCACGGCAGCGCAAGCAGCGCTGCCGTGGCCAGCAGCAGTCGTCGTCGCCGGCGTGTCACGGCGCACTGATTTCGATGGTGTTCAGGGTGCCGCGCGCCTGCACGGTGCGGTCGTACATCGCCTCGGCAAAGGGCGGTGGCACCTCGAAGCGGCCGCGGTTTGTGGCACGCATCCGGTAGACGAACTCCTGCACGCTGGGGCCGACCGAGCCGAAGATCACCACCCGATCCTCGCGCAGGTCGACGTAATCGGGCACCCAATCCCCTTGGTTGACCGGCGGGCTGTCGTTACCCTCGTCATAAGCGTCTGCCTCTTCGTACCCATCGCCCTCTTCGCTGCCATCGCCCTCTTCGTATCCATCACCCTCGTACTCGCCATCGCCATCCGCCGCGCTCGCGGTGGTGGTGATGCGTTCCAGTACCGGTTCGAAGCCGCCAGGCAGCAGGTCCACCACGGCGACGTTGCTGAGGTACTCGTTACCCACGGCACGCACCTTCACATGTACCTCCAGCACCTCACCCAGTGCGGCCTTGCTCACCACATCGCCGTTGCTGTTGCGGTATTCGCGCTGCACCTCGAGGCGCTGTTTGATCGCCTGCTGCGGCGGCTGGCGATCGAAGCCGGCCTCGGTGAGCTGATAGAAGAGCGGCTGCTTGCCCTCCACCGAGATACGCACGCCGCGTGCCTCGTCACCCAGCGCCACCTGCGGGAACAGACCTGCCGGGACGGTGAGCGGCTGCAGCTTCTCCTTGGCGAGCAGCGCCTCGAACTTCAGTTGCGCCTGCTGCGGCGTGCCGACGGCACCCGCATAGGCATCCAGCGCCAGGATGGTATAGGCCGAGGAGAGGGTGTTGTAGTTGCCCTGCATGATCGGCTTGGCGAGCTGCATCAGGTCATCACCCTCCACCTTGGGCAGGCGCTCCGGGAAGTGGCGCGCCAGCAGGTTGAGGAAGAGGGCGTCGCGCACCAGCCCGTCATACAGGGTGGCGTAGTCCACCTGCTGTGCCTCGCCAAAACGGACGCCGGCGAGCAGCTTGTCGGCATCGCGCTCCAGCTTGAGCATGCGGTAGGTGGCGGCCAGCAGCAGCCCGCTCAGATCGTGGTGCCACTGCTCCTTCGCCATCTCGTCGAGCCGCTTGCGCAGCCCGTCGAGGTAGCGGGTGGTGACCGTGCCATTGCGCGTCAGCAGGTAGATGGCATAGCTGC
>DASWUD010000087.1:0-2190 GCA_036401755.1 Gammaproteobacteria bacterium | reverse complement strand
TTGACGGCGGCCGAGCTGGCCAAGTGGATCGCCGACTATAATGACGCCGCGCTGGATAGGGCTCACCCCCCTCCGACCGCCGCGATCCAACACGCGGCAGAAGGCGCCTTTGTGGTGTGCAGCACGCTGCGCCGTTCCAGGGAATCGGCCCATCTACTGGGCGTTGCAAACATCGACGCTTGCGAGGCGGCTTTTCGCGAATTGGAATTACCCCATGCCTGCTGGCGTGTGGTGCGTCTGCCGGTACTTACCTGGGCGGTGTTGTTTCGCTTTATGTGGCTGCTCGGATTTTCGGCCAATGGCGAGTCGGTGAAAGCAGCAAGGGAACGAGCGCGCTATTGTGCCGAGCAACTGGCTGCCTGGGCCGAGGTACATGGCACTGTACTGTTCGTCGGCCACGGTTCCCTCAACTGGTTCATCGCGCGCCACCTGAGGAGGATGGGCTGGTCGGGACTCAACCGATCACCGCGCAACTATTGGGAATTTGCCGACTATTGCTATGAGGCTGAGCGGCCGACTGGCCGATAATTATTTGCGACCTTATGCGGAATTTGAAATGAACCAGGATATCAGGCTCTGTTTTATTGGCGATTCGTTCGTCAACGGTACCGGGGATGAGACGGCGCTCGGCTGGGCGGGGCGATTGGCGGTTGCAGCCAACGCCGGTGGCAGGCAAGTCACCTACTACAACCTGGGAATTCGCCGTAACACCAGCAGCGACATTGTGCAGCGCTGGGAGGGGGAGTGCGCCCTGCGCTTGCCCGCGGCGTGCGATGGCCGCGTGGTCCTCTCCTGTGGCGTCAATGACACGGTGCTGGAGAATGGCGCACTTCGTGTTCCGGTCGCGCAGTCTTGTCAAAATGTGCAGGAGATCCTGCGCAAGGCCAGCAACTATCAGGTCATCATGGTGGGGCCGCCACCGGTGGATGAGGAGGCGCAGAACCTGCGCATCTGCGCGCTCTCGCAAGCCTACGCCGAGCTGGCCCAGGGACTGGGCGTTCCGTTCATCGAGCTCTACTCGCAGCTGGTTGCCGACCCGCTCTACCGCAGCGAGGTGGCCAGTAACGATGGTGCCCATCCCAGAAGCAGTGGTTACCGCGCGATGGCCGAGATCATCGGCACCTCACCACACTGGTGGTTCCCGTGGAGCTAGAACAACGCCAGCTGGGTATCACCGGGCCGTTTGAACTGTGAGATATCGAGCGGGCTGTCCCGGTCGAGATCGTATTTCTTGCGCGCCAGGCGGAAGCGTTGCGCGATGAGTTCGGCGTAGGGGCCGTTGCCACGCATGCGCTCGCCAAAGCGGGTGTCGTAGGTTTTGCCACCATGGCAATCGCGCATGCGGCTCAGCACATGCTCGGCCTTGAGCGGTGCGTGGGTGTGGAGCCACTGCTCGAAGAGCCCCTCGATCTCCAGCGGCATGCGCAGCAGCACATAGCCGGCATAGTGCGCACCCGCCGCGCGGCTCGCCTCCATGATGCTTTCCAGTTCGCTGTCGGTGAGCACCGGGATGAGCGGCGCCACCAGCACTCCCACCGGAATGCCCGCCTCGGCGAGACGACGCACCGTCTCCAGCCGGCGTTGTGGCGCCGCGGCGCGCGGCTCCAGGGTGCGTGATAGCGAGCGGTCCAGCGTGGTGATGGAGATCGCCACGGAAACCAGATTGTGCTGCGCCATCTCGGCCAGGATGTCGATATCACGCTCGATCAAGGCCGACTTGGTGACGATGCCAAGCGGGTGGCGGTACTCCTGCAGCACCTCCAGGATCTGGCGAGTGATACCGAGCTGGCGCTCCGCCGGTTGCCAGGCGTCGGTGTTGATACCGAGCATCAGTGGTTGCGGCTGGTAACTCTTCTTGTCCAGCTCGTGGCGCAGCTGTGCCGCCGCATCGGGCTTGTAGAAAAGTTTGGTTTCGAAGTCGAGCCCCGGCGAGAGGCTCAGGTAGGCGTGGGTGGGGCGGGCGAAGCAGTAGATGCAGCCGTGCTCGCAGCCGCGATAGGGGTTGATGGAGCGGTCGAAGCCCACAGCGGGCGAGTCGTTGTAGGTGATGATGGTGCGGCTGGTGTCGCGCGTCAGGGTGGTGCGCAGCGGCTCCATGGGCTGGTCGAGGGAGCCCCAGCCGTCATCCAATGCTTCGCGCTGCCACTGCGCATAGCGGTTGTCTGGGTTGCCGAGGGCGCCACGGCCGCG
>DASWUD010000086.1:0-4323 GCA_036401755.1 Gammaproteobacteria bacterium | reverse complement strand
GCGGAGGCGGTGCGCAAGGCTCATGCACGGGTCGGTCTGCCTTACGATGCTATCACCGAGGTGGCTACCGCCACTCCGGGAGACACATTTTTCCGTCGCGCTGCTTTATAACATCGGGTAACTGGCGCCGCGGCAGGTGTTCACTTGCTGCGGCACCTGATTAGGGAGGAAATATATATGAAAAAGCTAGACCTCCTGCTGTTCGGTATCTCCGCAGTCACCGTTGGTGCCGTCGTGCTCACGGCGATGGTGCGCCACGATCTGGCCCACCAGGGTGGGCTATCACGCGTCGGGCAGTGGCTGCTTGCGACTGCGCTCGGCACGGGTGTGCTGGCCTTCGCCGTCAAGCTTCTGCTCATAATAACCCTACTGAATTTTGCTCATCCCACGCCCTTTCCTTCCAGCGCGCCAAGCTCACAACAGCCTCATGAGTTGTCATATCGCGCCACGGAACCGGCGCGCTTCGTCTGGGAACCGCTGGATGAGCGCAAGCCACTCCCCTCCCGTTCACTGGCGACCCAATCACAACACTTTGTATGGGAAGCCCTGCCTTTTGAAGCACCGCATCCGAAGAGCAACGCCACCACGGCCGACAAGGTGGCACTGGGAGAACGACTTTTTTTCGACCGCTCACTCTCGCATGATCGAACCCTCGCTTGCAGCAGCTGTCACGATGTACGCGGTGGTAGTGGCGCTGATAACCGTGCCACGGCACGCGGTATTGGCGGCCAGGTTGGCAAGCGTAATTCGCCGACGGTGTGGAACGCAGCGTTCCAATCGGTCCTGTTTTGGGATGGCCGCGCCGCCTCTCTGGAGGAACAGGCCAAGGGGCCGCTGGTCAATCCATTGGAGATGGGTATGCCCTCACTGACTGCCGTGGAAGCGCGGGTGAGGGATAATCCGGCCTATCGGGCCGAGTTTGCGCGTGTCTTTGGTGATACGCGGATAACCATCGAGCAGATCGCCGCCGCCATCGCCGCCTATGAGCGAACCTTGATCACTCCCGACACGCCCTACGATCGCTTTGTCCGCGGTGATCTCACCGCGCTCAAACCGGCGCAACTACGTGGCATGGGTCTGTTCCAATCGGTCGGCTGCGTGAACTGCCACTCCGGACCCAACTTCAGCGCGGCCAGCCTGTTTGAGCAGAAGGCAGCACTGCGGATTTTTCCCGCCCATCCCACCCCCTTTGAAACCCGCTACCGTCTCACGCGTGATAGCGGTGCCGCCGCCTCAGGGAGTGAGCGTGGCATCTGGCGTATACCTTCGCTGCGCAATGTGGCGCTGACCGCCCCCTATTTCCATAACGGGGCGGTTGATAACCTGGATGAGGCGGTGCGCATCATGGCCGCAGCAGAGCTGGGGTGGAGCGGTCAATTTCTCGTCTGGTCCGATCGCGACAAAATATTGACAGAACGCGCCTCGCCGCAATTGACTGATCAGGAGGTGCGCGACATCGTAGCCTTCCTGCACGCACTGACCAGCGACTCGCTGTCACAACACATGAGGCAGGCGAGAATGCACCGCACGCCCGAGGTGAGATATGCTTACGCCAGACATTAATAACTGCGAGGCTCTGGCGTGGAGCGGTTCACCTGCAGCACGGCATATGCTCACAACCACGCCAGCGCCGAACGATGGGGGTGGCGCGGTGAAAGCACAGAGATTTCTCGAGGTATTACCCAATCTTTCTCAGGAAGGAACAAAACTTCTCGAAGGGACCCTTAGTAACAGCTTCCCTGACGCAACAACAGTTATCCACAAGGGACAGCGTGTTTCTGGCGCCTACGTGGTGCGCAGTGGTCAACTGCGTGTCTTCACCTTCACCCCCCAAGGCACCGAGGCCACGCTCTACTTCATAAAGCCAGGTGAAACCTGTGTGCTGGCCCTTAACTGCCTGTTTAATGACTTGCTCTACCCGGCCTGGGTTGAGGCAGCCGCATCAACCATCGTCGACCTCATCCCGGGGGCGGTGTACCGCAAACTGTTCGAACGCGAACCCGCCGTGCAGGATATGACCGTCAAAGCGCTCTCGACCCTGGTGTTTCGCCTGATGGGTGAGCTGGAGCAGATCCATTCATGCACGCTGTCACAGCGCCTGGCAAATTTTCTCCTGCTTAATGCCTCGTCCGATGGGGTGATCCGCATGACCCAGAGTGAGCTTGCGAGTCATTTGGGTACCACGCGCGAAGTTGTCGCACGGTTGATTCAGCGTTTCACCACGCAAGGCTATGTCACCACCAAGCGTGGCACAGTGACCGTCATGAATTCTGCCAAACTGGCCGAACTGGTGAAAACCGGTGACCAGTAGCATTGAAGTACAGAACACCCGACAGCAAAGCCATCACCCCCGACCTCTATGTTGAACCGACTGGCCGATTGAACCCTCTAGTGACCATCATCTCTTTCAGCGTTTGTGCGCCAATTTTTGTTAATAACCGGCGGGAACATAGTCGGGTGAATAACACGATGAGGCGGTTGGTGAACCCGGCGATGGCCAGCGGGCGCTTCCCTAGTGACTTCAGGGCGCAGGCCACAACCTCGCCAGCCTCCATCCCCCCGTGACGCGTTCCCGCCACGTTGGAGAATTCGGTTCGGGTGGCACCGGGACAAAGCGCGAGAACATCGACACCCCGCTCCTGCAGTTCAAAGCCAAGGGCTTCGGAGAAGAAGAGTAGGTACGCTTTGGATGCGGCGTAGTTGCCCCAGTGCGGCATGGGGAGGAAAGCGGCCGCCGATGCCACATTGATGATCCCGCCACGACCTCGCCGCGCCATCCGATTGCCGTAGTTATGTGCCAGCATGAGGGGAGCGCGACAGTTCACCTGCAACAGCGAGAGATGCTGTTCGACGGGGCGCGCCAGGAAATTGCCGGTTTGTGCAAATCCCGCATTATTGACAAGCAGTCCCACCTCAAGGGAAGCCGTGGCGGCGAAGAGCTCCGTCAAAAATTCATCACTAGCGAGGTCCCCGGCAATCACCTTGCATTGCACGCCATGCTGCCTTTCTAGCTCGTTGGCCAGTTGCACCAGCCGTTGCTGCCGGCGCGCGACAAGAATCAGATGCATCCCGCGTGCTGCGAGCTGCCTGCAGAACGCTTCGCCAATTCCCGATGAGGCACCGGTAACAAGCGCCCACGGTCCATATTTTTTTCTGAACTCGCTCATGTACTGCTCTACCCTTGCTGCAGGTGCATAATCAAACAACCCTATCAGCCAACATTCCGAAATCCATCGTTAACTAAAATGTTTGTAACGAAATATTAAACACCATCTCCTTATCTGTTACCTGAAAGGAAACCTCATCAAAATCGGGTGGCACCAGCTTGACCGTAAAGTGTCTGTAGTAGCCAAAGGCCTCCCGCGGTGGACCATACCATTTATGGTCGAGGCTATTGTTGCTGTTGCTGTCGTGGTAGACAAAAATTGCATATTCCCCAGGCGGGACGTCACTGAGCGTGATCGTCGCTGTGCCTGCCGTTATTACTGAGTCCCTCACATAATCGGGATTACCCTTATTGGGAAAGAGCTCCTGCCTGCTCTTGGAGAACATGGCTAATCTGGCGCTGCCCTGACTGTTCGCGAAGCCGGTGATCCGGGCTGTGAGATCAGCGCCATAGCCGGGCAACGGCAACAGTGTCAGCAGTAATAAAATCGACCTCTTCATTCTTCACTCCTTGTGCCCATCACGATGGGAAACATTTCAGGGTCATTCATAGGCCAACGCCTGACGGGTGGCGATCCGGACCGCGCGTCGCGCCGGGATGCGACTTGCCAGCCAGCCAAACAGCAAGGTGGTGAGCAAGGTGATCCACACGCCCTGCTCATTCACCACAAAACGCAGCTGCGCCCCACCCAGCATCAGATCCCCGAAAAATACCGACGCCGCACTACTCAGCGGCCAGCTCAGTGCCAGCCCCAGCAGGATGCTGGCAATGCTGATGAGCATCCCTTCTGTGGCGAACAGCCTGAATATCCTGACTGGGGTCGCCCCGATCGCCCGCAGCACGCCGATCTCCCGCGTCCGCTCCATGATGCTGATGCCCATGGCGGAGGCCATGCCGAGGGCACTGACCAGCAGCACGGTAAAGGCGAAAAACAGCAACACACTCAGCACAATGTTGAGGTGGTCGTAGATGATCTTCACCCGCTCGGCGTGGGACATCACCTCCAACACCGGCAGGTTTGTAGCCGCCAGTCGCCGCTCGATCGCCTGTTTGAGCTGAAGAACCGCCTCGTAATCGTGGTCGTTGGCGGCGAACATGAAGCTATTCACTCGACGGTCGGGATTGACAAGCGTGTTGTAGTACTGCTGTTCCAGGTA
>DASWUD010000085.1:0-3820 GCA_036401755.1 Gammaproteobacteria bacterium | reverse complement strand
TGCGTGCAATCATCTTCACTCTCCTTATAAGTACTTCAGCTGCCGTTATGGGTGACACGACAGGACTTCGCCTGCGCCACAAGTTGCGCAATGCATGCCCCCGCTTAGAGTCCTGAAGGTAGTCTTTAATGTCGTTAGTTCAACCACACGAATTTGGAGAGATGTGCCTGCGTGACCATCTCGCAATCGTGATCGCCTGCTGCGTGTCTCCACTTACTCAAGCACACGTTTGTGCCCACACGCAGTTTGATGATTCTTGCTTCGCGAGCCATTGACTTGCACAACGGCAACCGGATTAGTGGTCTCGCATTTTTTGGCGCACCGAAAAAATAGTGTCTTCGCCCCATAGCCAGCCTCGCAACAAAGTTCATAGTTTTCGTGCATGCGTCTTTACTTGTTCCAACCCGCGATAAGGAGGGGTGATCATGAAGGCACTACAGTTGAAGTCGTTCCAGCCGAAGCGCCTGGCGGCGGCGGTTTTCGTTGCGCTCTGCACATTCGGTGTCGGTGCCTTTGCCATTGGGCCGGGTAGTGGTGGCGGTGGCGGTGGCGGTGGCGGCGGTGGCGGTGGCGGTGGCGGCGGTGGCGGTCAACCCCCCGGCGGTGAGACGGGCGCCAACAACCTCTCCTTCCCGGTGATCCTCTCCGACAATGCGGCACCCACCAGTTTCCCGGCGGACGCGGCCTGGCGTTTCGCCACCATCACCGATCCTGCGGCGCAGTGTATCGGTGAAGCGGGGGTGACACCCGGCAGCGTGGTGGACCCGAGCTACCTCTGCTACTACGGTCGCCACGTCACCGTGGTGTCGGAAACCGGCGAAATCGTTTTCGATGGTGACCCCAAGGTGTGGTGGCTGCAGAAGCGCCCCGCCAACTTCTGGAAGGCGCTGAGCGTCGGCCACGACACCAGCAGCCCGCTGGTGGTGAGTGCGGTGGATGTCGGCGACCTGCTGGAGTCGACTCCCTCCATCGCCACGCGCCAGATCCGTGTCGAGTTCAATCTGCTGCAGAGCGTGGCAACAGACGACGCAGAATTTGGCCAGTACCTGGTGAGCGATTGGACCGACGGTATTCCGTCGCCGTGCAATCTGCCCGAGGCGGCCGATACCGACAAGAGCATCGGCTGCTTCGCCGCGCTCGGCATGAGTGGGGCGGTGCCCGGTACCGAGCAATCGGGTAACGAGACGCAGGGCACCGACTTCGGTCCCGGACCCGATGCCAATAACCCCCTGGTGGTTCCTGGCACCCAGACCTTGCTCGATCCCACCACGATTAGGTCGGCCACACTCGCGGATGGCACCACGACTCTCCCGATCCAGGCGCTGGTCTACTCCAACTGCGCACGTCTGGTAATTCAGAAGATCACTGGACAGCCCATTTGGGATCCGGCCACCGGCCAGTGGAGCGGCGCGAGCGTCGGCGCCCCCGTAGTCAACGTTGCCACCTACTCGACCGCCAATCCCTGGTCGGTGGAGATCACCTCGGGAGGCAGCATCGTCTACGGCTACAACTGGAACGCCATGACCCTGCCCACCGGTACCTACCGCCTCACCTTCGTGCTCGACGGCAACGACACGACCGGCCCGCAGTGCCCGACCACCCTCGCAACGAAATTTGAGACACCCACGCTAGAGAGCCTCGGTACGCAACTGGTGAACATCGGTGAGGCCAACGTGCCCCATCTGATCTACGCGGGCGATTCCCAACTGGGTGACGAAGGTGGCCTCGCCTACATCGACCTGACGCTGACCACCAAGGGCGGCGGCAAGAAGGGCGGTGGCGACAAGCCGCAATAAGGAGAGACAGGCAGGTTCGACCCACAGGGGGAGCCGTTGGCTCCCCCATTGCCCTTCGCTGGACAAGGAGCAAGCAGATGACTCGCCCCACCCTCTGCGCCATTCCCCTGGCGTTCATCACCCTCTACAGCGCAAGCGCCGGCGCCGATGACCCGGTGCCACTCCCATACCCCTTCAGCTGGTCCACCGTGGTCAACAACAACGACTACATGCCGACCGATGCGTGCGATCCCCAGCTCCCCACCGCGGCGTGTCGCCACTTCAACAGCTACAACCAACCCTCGGTGAATGCCCAGCGCCTGGTGGTGATCCGGGCACGCAGCCGTGGCGGTCATGGCGGAGGGCAGCCGGTGCACGGCGTCTACACCCGCGACATGGCCACGGCGGGACCGGTGGTGCAGATCCTCGATCGCGCAACGCAGGTGCCGCAACCCAACAACCTCGCCACCGTGTTTCATGAGCCCCCCTCCTTTCCACGCATCGACAGCGATTCGGCCACCCTGGCCACTCGTGGCAACCACCCACCGGTGTGGAGATACTTCCTGGGCGATGGCAGCGAGACGCGGGCGGGGACCACCGGCATCTATACCAATCCGTTTGGTCCTTTGGTGAATGGTGTCTGCAAACTCGGCGGAGTCGCCGATTTTTCCTTCTTTCAGGTCCCCGAGGCACCGGGTACCTTCTTCGACGTATTTCCTGGCGCACCGGCGGTGACCGATGGCGCCACGCTCGTCTTCAAGGGCAACTACACGGTGGGTCAGGTCGGCAAGACCGGCGTCTACTACCGCGACCTGGTGGATGAGCCGCTACCCATTCCCGGAGATGAACTCGCGCCCGCCGCCGGAACCCATCCGGTGATACTGATCGCCAACAACACCGATTCGCTGATCCCCGGTACCAGCACGCGGTTCGGCTCCACCGCACCACCCAGCGCCGCGGGCCGCCTGGCCGTCTTCTCCGGTTTCGACAACGAAGAGCATCCCACCCTGGGTGGCATTTATCTGGCGCCGCTGAACGGAACAACCAAGCCGCCGCTCACCACGCTGGTCTCCATCGGCGGACAGGTTCCCGGTGAAAAGAGAGGGGTGGGCTTCACCCGGTTGGGCGAGGGGCTCTCCTTCGACGGGCGCTTCGTCGCCTTCTGGGGCGCCTGGGGAACAGCGAGCAAAACCCTGCGGCTGCAATGCCCCAGCGAAGGGAATGCGGAACGCATCGCCTTCTGCCAGATGTACTTCAACAATTTTGAAGTGCAGGTCCCGTTGCACCAGGGGATCTTCGTCCACGACATTCGCAAGAAGCAGACCCTAGTGGTGGCCAAGACGCCCAGCGACTTCGATGACTTCCTCTTCTGGAATTTTTCGGGGCACGTGCCGGGCTCCAGCGAAGGGGACGACGGCGAACCGGCCCGCTGGCGCGCCAGTGCCTTTGCTGCGGTATCGGGGAGGGTCGATGGGCAATTGAACGATGCGAATTTTCATACCGCATTCAAGGCGCGCAGCGGCGAAGTGGCGGAGGGCCTCTATGTCGCGCCGCTCGACGGGATCTATCTGCGCAAAGGGCCGGGCAGCGCACGGCTCGTCCCCCTCATCGAAGCGGGGATGGATGGCACGCTGATCGACCCGCAAGCGATGAGCGACGGCACCCCACTGCCGGTCACCGAAATGGGTCTGGAGCGCGACGGCTTTCGCGGCAACGCCCTCGCCATCAACGCCACCATGGGCAGCGAAGAGACCGGCATGAGCGGGGTCTATATCAGCGAAGTCCCGGATATCACCGAGTAGTTAACATCAGCCCGCGGGGGGTCCGCCTACCCGCGCGGCTCTCTAGCTCACACACCTGTTCCACCCCAATCGCGCGACCAGCTGTTGTGATGCGTCATCCAGTGGCGCCTCGATGGTGATGCGCTCGCCGCTGTAGGGGTGGAGAAAACTGAGGCGCGTTGCGTAAAGCAGCAGCCGCTGCGAATCGAAGTGGTCGCGAAACAGGCGGTTGTGGCGCCCTTCGCCGTGGGTGGTGTCGCCGAC
>DASWUD010000084.1:0-8201 GCA_036401755.1 Gammaproteobacteria bacterium | reverse complement strand
CATTCGTGTACTTTGATTACTTTGCGGTTGTTCTGTCCAGTGGCTCACTCCTCCGGCCCGAAGCACTTGGCGTAATCGTCACACACCGCGCACGATGGCGCGCGGCAGGTGTAGATCCCTTCCTGATTGCAGAGCTGTTTGTAGAAGAACTTCTTCCACTTCATGTCCTTGACGTTCTTCGCAGCGAGTGCCGGAAACAGCAAATTGAGGTACCCCTTTACGTCGGCGCGGGAACGAAACCCCATGTCCTGCCACAGGTGATTTTCCGCCAGGCACCCCGAGAGCAGAATGGTGGCATGCCAGCCACCATGCGGCTCACCCGGGGCAATGTGGGCAATGAACAGTGCGCGCAGATCGGCCATCTCGTCATCACGGTCAGGCGGCAGCGGTTTGCCATAGTGATAAAACTGCCCGGGGTCGATGTCGTGAAAGTGGTGGCGCAGCAGGCTGTCGAAATCCTCCTTGGGCAGGCCGAGGTAACGGGGCATCGCCCCCCTGCCGGCCATCAGGGAAGCGAGCATGACGGCGAGATATTCGCCCGTGCCGCCCTGGCTCATCGACATCAGATAATCAAAGGCATCCTCATAGGTTTGCGTACGATTGCTCACCATTGCCAACATCATCGCCATCATATTTTCTCCTCCCCTGTTCCACATGGCCGCGCAGGACGCGGGCAGCTCTCATCGATTATTAGTGCCTGCTCTTCACTGCGAATACCAAGCCAGCGGGTGATGGCTTCGCTATCGAAGCCCACGCGCCGCTCATCGCCCTTACGCAATAACGGACGGCGGATTAACAACGGCTCCTGCAGCAGCAGCCGCAGTGCCTCGTGCTGTGTCTGGCACTCCGGCACCAGTTCACCCGATTTGACCCGAGGCGCGCTGCGATTGAACCAATCGCTCACCGGCAAGGCACCGAAGAATGCCAGCAGCTCCTCCTTACTCCATGGAAAGGTGAGCAGATCGATCGCTTCAAGCTTCACACCACGTTCACGCAACCACTCTTTCTGTCGGATGTTATTTATGCATCCCGGCTTTTCAAAGAAGATGATCTGCGGCATATTCCTACACCCAGCCGCCCGTACGGCGTACAGAGTGTTTGAAATGACGCCGCCCTGACTGTGTCAATATCCGCTCTGTCAACCACTCGTCGCAGCACATGTGATAACCGTCATCTCCGCTCAATAAGCGCACCAGCCAGCGGGCAAGTTTCATGGCTGCACCTGTTGTCTGTTGAACTGCGCCAGAATGTGCAGGGGTATGCCGGTCAAGGAACCGGGGGGATTGAGCGCTTCACCCTGGGCATTGAGGATCGCCCCTTCGATGGGGCAGATGGCGGCACACTGCGGATCGACATGGTCGCCGTCACACTCGGTGCAGCGTTTCGCCTCGATGCGGAAGTGGGGACGGGCCTCGACGATGGCATCGTTGGGACAGACATCGACACAAGCCCAACAGTTGACACACGGTGCAGTAATGGAAAGGGACATTTCATCACTCCTCTTAAGCGATGGCGCTGGTGGTGACTGCGGGGACAAGCTTCCCTTCCCTGGCCCACTGCGCATAGAGTGCCGCCACTGATGGTTCGATCGGCTCCATGGCATAATCGGCTACCGGCGCAATACCGGCCTGCGCCAGTGCATCCCACGGTGTCATCCCGATGCGGGCACACAATACCGCCTCACATCCTTCCAGCGCCTTGATCACCTGGCCGAGTTTGTCTTCACTCTCATCGCAGTGATCGGCGCCTGTGCAGTAGTGATCGGCGCGACGAATCCCGACAAAGCGCACTCCCATGCTTGATGCCTCATAGACCAGGAATTCAAGGGCATGGCCGAAGTGCTGATTGATGATGGCGCCGCCCTGCGTTGCCACCGCCATCAATACCGGACGCGTCTCGACTTTCTTCATGCGCGGCTGCCACATCACCGGCGCCTCCACCGGCTTGGCGTGTTGCTGTTCGCGCAGCGCCGCATGTACGGCAGCACGCTTCTCCATCGCGGCGGCGTAATCGATCTCCAGCGTCTCGATCTTGTCGAGGGTGAACTCGGCGCCTCGGTCCTCGCCGAGCAGTCCCACCGCGTCGGCACGGCACTGGCGGCAGTGGCGCATCATGTTCATGTCACCGGCGCAGGAGTCCTGCAGTGCCTGCAACTCTGCATGGTTCGGCCCGCGCTGCCCCATCACCCCGTAATAGGTGCCATGCTCCGCCTCGGCGATGAGCGGCATCACGTTGTGCAGAAATGCCCCCTTGCCCTTGACGACCTTGCTTACCTCTTTGAGATGTTCGTCGTTGACACCCGGGATCATTACCGAGTTGACCTTGACCAGTACGCCACGCTCTACCAGCATCTCCAGCCCCTTCTGTTGCTGGGCGATGAGGATCTCCGCCGCCTTGCGGCCACGAATGCGTTTGTTCTCCCAGAAGATCCACGGATAGATCTTCGTGCCGATGGTCGGGTCAACGCAGTTAATGGTGATGGTGACGTGGTCGATGTTGCACGCCACCAGCTCATCGATGTATTGCGGCAGCATCAGGCCGTTGGTGGAGACACAGAGCTTGATGTCGGGCGCCTGCTCGGCCAGGGCGCGGAAGGTGGCAAAGGTGCGCGTGGGGTTGGCGAGTGGATCGCCAGGACCGGCGATACCGAGCACCGACATCTGCGGAATGGTGGCCGCCACCGCCAGTGTCTTCTTCACCGCCTGCTCGGGGGTGAGCAGCTCCGACACCACGCCGGGACGTGATTCGTTGGCGCAGTCGTATTTACGGTTGCAGTAGTTGCACTGGATATTGCAGGCCGGCGCCACCGCCACGTGCATGCGTGCATAGTGGTGGTGGGCCTGCTCCGAATAGCAGGGGTGGTTGTGAACCCGCTCCCGAACCGACTCTGGCAGGTGTGCCAGTTGGTCATTGCTGCTGCCGCACGAACTCGCTGCGCAGCCGCCCTTCTTTGTTCCGCTTTCGCTCATGGTCACGCTCCCCTTGGCATCTCTTCTGCGGACGTTGCAAGCGGTGTGCCCACTTCCGAGAGCGTAATAACTTGATGATTCCATTGAGGTGAGTGAGCGCCGATGGAGAAATTGTTCGAAATACGACACAGCAGGCTAGGGAGAGTGTCGAGAGGAAGACAAGCTGTGCGGGATGGGCGGTGAGATGAGGCAGAAGAGGTAGCTGCGATTAGCGAAGCGTTACGCTGCGCTAAACGGAGTTACAGGTAGCTATTCAACCAGTAATAAGTAAGGCGCAATCCTATTGCGCCGCATGTCTACCTTGGGTGCCCACTCATTGGCGCATAGGATTGACCTACATTTATATCACCCGCACCTTGATATTGAGCGTCTGAATGCGATAGGCGATCTGGCGGGGCGTCATGTTGAGCAGCCGTGCCGCCTTGGCCTGGACCCAGCCGGCCTGTTCCAGCGCCGCGATGACCCGTTCGCGCTCGTCCACCTCGGGATCGTTCAGGTTGATGTTGCGCACTTCGCTGAGTGGCGCATCGAGGCGCTCTTGAATCCCGGCGGCGGTAACCGCCTCGCGATCGATGACACCGCTTTCGCTCATGATGGCGGCGCGCTCCAGACAGTTCTCCAGTTCACGCACGTTGCCGGGCCAGCTGTGACGCATCAACAGGCGGAAGGCGCTGTCGGTGATGGAGAGTTCGCGCCCCTGCTGCGCGGCGATCTTGCTGACCAGAAAATGCGCCAGATCGGGAATATCCTCGGCGCGGGTGCGTAGCGATGGTAGGTAGATCGGCATGACGTTGAGCCGGTAGTAGAGATCCTCACGAAACTCCCCCGCCTCCACCGCCGCCTCCAGATCGCGATTGGTGGCGGCGATCACCCGCACATCGATCTTCATAGTGCGCGAACCACCGATGCGTTCGAACTCCCCCTCCTGCAACACACGCAGCAGTTTGGCCTGGAAGGGGGCGGAGATCTCGCCCAGTTCATCGAGAAACAGCGTACCGCCATCAGCGCGCTCGAAGCGTCCCTTGCGTTGCGCGATGGCACCGGTAAAGGCGCCCTTCTCGTGACCGAACAGCTCCGACTCCAACAGGTTGTCGGGCAGTGCGGCGCAGTTGAGCTTGATGAACGGGCCGTTGTTGCGCGGCGAGTTGTAGTGGATGGCGTTGGCGATCAGCTCCTTGCCGGTGCCCGACTCGCCGCGGATCAACACCGTGGTGTTCCACTTGGCCACCTGCCGTACCTGTTCGAAGACCCGTTTCATGACATCGGTGTGACCGACGATATTGTCAAAACCGTAGTTGCCGCGCACCGCACGGCGCAGGCGGTCGCGCTCATCGCGCAGGTCGCGCTGTTCACGCTCCACCTGCCAGGAGAGGCGCACGCTCTGCCCCATCAGGTTGGCCACCATCTCCAGGAAATTGGCGCGCTCGCTGAGCAGGTCCACTTCACCGCTGGCGGGTTGCGCCGCCAGCACCCCGACCAGCTCCTCCCCCACGCGGATCGGCACACCGATGAAAGGGAGTTCAGGTTCGTAGACCCCGAGCCGACCGAGGAAGCGCGGCTCGTCGGCGATACACTCCACCACCAGGGTGCGGCCACGTTCCAAAATGGTGCCGATGATCCCCTCGCCGCTGCGATAACGCACCCGCTCGATCTTTTCCGGATCACCATCATGCATGGCACGGATCCACTGCTCTCCCGAGCCGGAGTCGCGCAACGTCACCAGGCCGTGTTGCATGCCGGCGTATTCGTGCAGCACTTCGAGCACGCCATGCAGTGATTCCTGCAGTGCCAACGAACGGTTGAGTACCTGGCTGACACGGTAGAGAGTTTTGACTTCGTTTTCGATCAGTTCACAGCGCTTCATGACAGTTCCTGGGATTGCGTTTCACACAGTTGCGGCGCGTTGACCGGCAGACAGATCAATACACGACAGCCCCCCTCCTCCCGGTTGCTGAGACTGAGCACGCCGGCGTGGCGGTTGACCGTCTCCTGCACCATCGCTAATCCCATGCCGGTGTGGTCACCGCCACGGCGCGTGGTGAAGAAGGGTTCGAACACCTTGAGCAGATGCTCTTCGGCGATGCCCGAGCCGCTATCTTCGAGGGTGATGCACACCTCGCCATCGCGCAGGGCACTCGATAAGAACAGGGCGCGCTCGCGAGGAGACTGGCCATCGAGGGCGTCGATGGCGTTGTCGATGAGCTGCTTGAACATGGCGCGTAGTTGATTTTCGTAGCCGCAGATGGCGGGCAGAATAGGAGCCGGTCGCCAGTCGATGACGATCCCCCCGGCGAGCAACCGCTCGGTGGTAATGCCCAGCGCATCGCGCAGCACCTGATTGATATTGAGTGAGACCAGCGGCTCATCGACCAGCTGCGGCAGCGAGCCTTGCAACACCGTGATCGCTTTGTTACCTGCCTCGATGGCGGTATGCAGGGCGTTAAACAGCGGTGAAAAGCGTTCTGGCCGCTCTCCCACGCGGCGCGACTCCATACCCATCGCGGCCGTCAGCATGTTGAGCGGCCCCTGCAACTGGAAGATCGCGGCGGAGATGGTCTCGCGCAGGGTACCCAGCTTCTCCTGTTCCGCGACCAGCGCGCGCAGACTGTTGACGCGCATCTGCTCCTGCTGGCGCTTGAGCTCGGTGATCTCCTTGGCGACAAGCAACAGATATTGGTGCCCCTGCTGGGCAAAGAAGCTGTCGGCCTCCTCGTCGCGCTCGTGCACCCGGGTGGCGGAACAGACGAACCAGCGTGGCTCGGCCCCGCCCGGGGTATCGAGGCGTATTTCGCGATCACCGAAGCTCTCTGCTGTCAGCTCCGCGTTGCCGAGCAGCAGTCGTGCGGGCTCAATTCCGGCAAGCGCCTCCATCAGGGAGAGGTAGGCGGGGTTCTTCAACACTACCCCACCGTTTTCATCGACCAGCGCCACCACCAGTGGCGCTGCATTGATCACCGATTCGATCAGCTGGCGATGATTACCCAGACGACTCTGCAGCCGGTGGATCTCGGTGACGTCGCGATGCATCCCCAGGTAGTGGGTGGTCAGCCCCTGCGCGTCGAGCACCGGCGCCACATTCAACTCTGCCAGATAGGGGGTGCCATCCTTGCGGCGATTGATCAGGATGCCGCTCCAGGGCCGCTGCGCGACGAGGCTCTGCCACATGGTGTGATAGACCTGCGGTGGCGTGCGTTTGTCGGAGAGCAGTGACTCGTTGTGTCCGGTCACGTCGCAGAATTCATAGCCGGTGACGCACTGAAACGCCGGATTGGTATAGAGAATATTGGCGCGCAGATCGGTGATGGAGATGGCAACCGGCGACTGCTCGACTGCAGCCTGAAACAGATGGGCCGGTAGCCCCAGCCCCTCCAGTTCACGGCTCTTCTCCGTTAACGGCAAACCTGGTCTTGTCATGATGAACACTCCTCACTCGTTGCTAGAGCAACTGCAAGAAGAGGGCCAGACTCACCAGATACCACGGGTGGCATCTCAATGGCGCGCTGTGTCGCCTTTACGACAATCGCCAGCGTGGCCCGCCGCCGTTGCCCTGTTCTTTACATGCAAAGCGCTCCCCATTCTGGTGCGCTCACGCCCACGATCGGCACGCCAATAGTGCGTATCCGTACCCAAACCATGCGGACACACCCCACTCTTTCTGGTGGCATGCTTGATGCACTCAGCAGATTAATGCGAATTAATGGGTGGAGTTCAGCGTGTCCAGCTATCTGATGTTGCTGCTCGGCACCGCGTTGGTGAACAACGTAGTGCTGGTGAAGTTCCTCGGTCTCTGCCCCACCATGGGGGTGTCGAAAAAGATCGATTCGGCGCTCGGCATGGGCATGGCCACCACCTTCGTGCTCACCCTCGCCTCTGTCGCCGGCTGGCTGCTGGAGCACTGGGTGTTGCAACCGCTCGACATCGCTTTCTTGCGCATCCTCTCCTTCATCCTGGTAATCGCCGCGGCGGTGCAGTTCACCGAGATGGTGGTGCGCAAGGTCAGTCCGCCCTTGCATCAGATGCTCGGCATTTTCCTGCCGCTCATCACCACCAACTGCGCGGTGCTCGGCATTGCACTGCTCAACGTGCAGGAGCAGCGCAGCTTCATGGAGAGCCTGCTCTACGGCTTTGGCTCGGCCCTCGGCTTTACCCTGGTGCTGGTGATCTTCGCCGGCATCCGCGAACGGCTGGCGCTGGCCAATGTGCCGAACACCTTCAGTGGCGCCCCGATCGCTTTCATCACGGCAGGGCTGCTGTCGCTGGCCTTCATGGGCTTCTCCGGTCTGCCGGTCAAATAAGGAGGCGTCGATGGCGCAGATGACACTACTGCTCGGTATCGCACTCATCACCCTGCTGGGTCTGCTGCTCGGCATCGGACTCGGGGTGGCGTCGCACAAACTGCGTGTGGAGGGCGATCCGCTAGTCGAGGAGTTGAAGGCCGTGCTGCCCGGCGCGCAGTGCGGCCAGTGCGGTTATGTGGGGTGCGGTCCCGCGGCCGAAGCGCTGGCGAAAGGTGAGGTGGCGGTGACACTCTGTCCACCCGGGGGGCGTGCCCTGGCGATGCAACTAGCCGAGAAGCTCGGGGTGAAGGTCGATCTCTCCAGCGTGAAGGAGCAAAGGCCACAACTGGCCGCGATTGCCGAAGAGGCATGCATCGGCTGCACCAAGTGTTTCAAGGTCTGCCCCACCGACGCCATCATTGGTGCCCCCAAACAGATCCACAGCGTACTGACCCAGGCCTGCACCGGTTGCGGCGCCTGTGTCGATGTCTGTCCCACCGATGCTCTGGCGATGCAGGGGGTGCTGGTTTCGCTGCGCACCTGGAGCTGGCCCAAACCCATCACCGAGGCCGCCTGATCATGAAGCTGTTCCGTTTTCGCGGTGGGGTGCATCCCGATGGACGCAAGGAGAGTGCCGCGCATCCCATCGTTCGCATGCCGTTACCCAAAAAGTTGCGCGTGCCGATGCAGCAGCATATTGGCGCACCGGCCGAACCGGTGGTGCGGGTTGGTCAGCCGGTGCTCAAAGGACAACTCATCGGCAGCGCTGCCGGTGCCATCTCGGCGCCGGTCCACGCCCCTACTTCCGGCACGGTGGTGGAGATGGGCATGCTGCCCGCCGCGCACCCCTCGGGACTGCCCACCTTCTGTGTCGTCATCGAACCCGATGGCAAGGAGCTGTGGGACGAGTTTCCCGTACCGCGCGATCCCCTGGAGATGCCCTCGGAGATCATTG
>DASWUD010000083.1:0-15092 GCA_036401755.1 Gammaproteobacteria bacterium | reverse complement strand
ATGATGCCGGGGCAGTTGGGGCCGATGAGGCGCGCTTTGCTCCCCTTCAGTGCCGCCTTGACGCGCAGCATGTCGAGCACTGGAATGCCTTCGGTGATGCAGACGATGGTTTCGATGCCGGCATCGGCCGCTTCGAGAATCGCATCGGCGGCGAACGGCGCCGGCACATAGATCATGGTGGCGTCGGCGCCGGTCTCTTTCACCGCGTCGTGCACGGTGTCGAACACCGGACGGTTGAGGTGCTGGGTACCGCCCTTGCCCGGGGTCACGCCGCCGACCAGCTGGGTGCCGTAGGCGAGCGCCTGTTCGGAGTGGAAGGTGCCCTGCTTGCCGGTGAAGCCCTGGCAGATCACCCTGGTGTCACGATCAATCAGAATCGACATCTTATAAACCCTTTACGGCTGCGACGGCCTGCTGGGCCGCGTCGGTCAAATCCTCGGAGGGGGTGATGGCGAGCCCGCTCTCGGCGAGCATCTTGCGCCCCAGCTCCACGTTGGTCCCTTCGAGTCGCACCACCACCGGCACGGTGGCGTTGACCTCTTTCACCGCCTTGATGATCCCTTCGGCGATGAGGTCGCAGCGCACGATGCCGCCGAAGATATTGACCAGGATCGCCTTGACGTTGCTGTCGGAGAGGATCAGCTTGAACGCCTCGGCCACCTTGTCGGCGGTGGTGCCGCCGCCCACGTCGAGGAAGTTGGCGGGGTTGCCGCCGTGCAGCTTGATGAGGTCCATGGTGGCCATGGCGAGGCCGGCGCCGTTGACCATGCAGCCGATGTTGCCGTCGAGGCGCACGTAGTTGAGGCCGTGCTGCTGGGCGCGGTACTCACGCTCATCCTCCTGGGTGGCGTCGCGCAGCTCGGCCATGTGCGGCTGGCGATAGAGGGCGTTGTCGTCGAGGTTGATCTTGCCATCCAGCGCCAGCAGATGGCCGTCGCCGGTCACCACCAGCGGATTGATCTCCACCAGGCTGGCATCCTTCTCCATGAAGAGGCGCGCCAGGCCGCTCATGATGGTGGAGAGTTCTTTGATCTGATTGCCCTCCAGGCCGAGGGCGAAGGCGATCTGGCGGCACTGGTAGGGTTGCAGGCCAACCACCGGGTCGATGGCGACAGTGTGGATCTTTTCGGGAGTCGTGGCCGCCACCTCTTCGATATCCATGCCGCCGGCGCTGGAGGCGATCACCACCACGCGCTGGCGCGAGCGGTCCACCACCAGGCTGAGGTAGAGTTCGCGGGCGATCGACGAGGCCCCTTCGATAAGCAGCTGGTTGACCGGCTGCCCCTCGGGGCCGCTCTGGTGGGTCACTAGGTGGGTGCCGAGCAATTGGTCGGCAAAGGCCTTCAATTCGGCGAGGCCATTGACCACCTTCACCCCGCCCGCCTTGCCGCGCCCGCCGGCGTGCACCTGCGCCTTCACTACCCAGCGCTCGCCCCCCAGCGCCTGCGCGGCGCGCTCTGCCTGTGACACGCCGGTGGCCACCTGGCCCGGCGGCACCGGCACGCCGTAGTCGGCGAACAACCCTTTAGCCTGATATTCGTGGAGATTCATGACTCGCCCTGTGGTAAATACCGAAACAGCTATTGTGGAACAAAGCCGCAAGGTGCGCAAAAGGCATTTGGTTCACCCCACCATTACACATAAAATGGGCGACACACTCGCCCTGCAACCGAGGTTACCGCTTCATGGGTCTGTTCCGCCTCCTGCTCATTGCCCTGGTTATCGGCATCGTCATCATGCTGTTGCGCCGCCAGCGCACCCCCAAGCGTCCACAGGGGGAGTCACAACCCTCCCAGTACGACCCGATGGTGCGTTGCGCCCACTGCGGTATCCATCTGCCGCGTGACCGCGCCATTCGCAGTGCCGACGGCCACTACTACTGCAGCACTGAACACCGTGACGCCAACCAGCGGTGAACGCCGCGAGGCGACCGGTATCATCGGTCGGATGTCCGCCTCGCTCCTGCCGGGACATGATTCCCATGTGGTGAAGACCTGGCGCCCCTTGCGCCTGTTCGGTCTCTACCGCGTCATCCTCGCCAGCTTCTTTATCCTGCTCTACATGAGCAACAACCTGCCGCTGCCGCTCACCGGCAGCAGCCACGAGCTGTTCCACCGTTTTTCGCTGGTCTATCTGCTGCTGGCAATTATTGCCATGATCGGCTGCCTGCAGCGCACGCCACGCCTCCTGGTGCAACTCTACGCGCAGGTGATGTTCGACATTATCTTTCTCACCCTGTTGATGCATGTCAGTGGCGGCATCGTCGGCGGTGTCGGCATGCTGCTGGTGATCAGTGTCGCCATCGCCAGCATGATCGCACCGGGGCGCAGTGCCGGCCTCTTCGCCTCACTCGCCACCATCGCCCTGCTGCTCGAACAGATCTACGCCACATTGCTGGGCGGCTCCACCAATTACACACAGGCCGGGCTGCTCGGCGCCGCCCTTTTCACCACCGCGTTCGTCGCCAACGTACTGGGACGGCGCGCCCGGGAAAGCGAGGCGTTAGCCAAGCAGCGTGGTATTGACCTGGCCAACATGGAGCAGCTGGCCGACTACGTCATCCAGCAGATGCAGACCGGGGTGTTGGTGGTGGATGGCGACCAGCGGGTGCGTCTGATGAACGGCTCCGCGCGCGAGCTGCTCAACGTGGCACCGGACCTGCGCGGTGCGGTCACGCTCGGCATCCTCTCCGCCGAATTGCAGCACTCACTACAGGCTTGGCGGCTCGGTACCATCGAAAATGCCAACATTCCGCAGCTGCGCGATGTGCCGCAGCAGGTTCTGCCGCGCTTCAAGGCGATCGAACAGCGCCAGCAGGGGGGCGTGATGATCTTTCTCGAAGAGGTGAGCCGCAGTGCCCATCAGGCCCAGCAGCTCAAGCTCGCCTCCTTGGGACGGCTTACCGCCGGTATCGCCCACGAGGTACGCAATCCCCTCGGAGCCATCAGCCACGCCGGCGAGCTGCTCGGCGAATCGCCACACCTCGACAGCAACGACCGCCGTCTGGTGCAGATCATCATCGAGCAGTCACGGCGCATGAACATCATCATCGAAAACGTCATGCAGCTGGGCCGGCGCGACCGCGCCCGACCGGTGATGATCCCGCTCCACCCTTGGCTGCACCGGTTCCTCGACGACTATCTGCTCTCCACCCAGACGCCCGCCGAGGCAGTGCGCCTGGTGACTCCCCCTGAGACACTGGCGGTGGAGTTCGATCCCGGCCACCTCCAGCAGATCCTCTGGAACCTCTGCCAGAATGGCCTGCGCCACAGCGGCGACGGGGCCAATCCGCGCCTCGAACTGCTCGCCGGGCTCACCCTCACCGGCCGCCCCTACCTGGATGTTATCGACCACGGTCCCGGCGTGCCGGCAGAAAATCTCGGCAGCATCTTCGAGCCGTTCTTCACCACCGCCTCGCGTGGCACCGGGCTTGGCCTCTACATCGCCCGCGAACTGGCCGAATGCAATTTTGCCCAATTGCGCTACCAGCCGCGCGACGGCATGAGCTGTTTCCGCTTATCATTCAAACAATCTTTCCAGGCCGCATCGACATCATGAGTGAATCCGCAACGCCCCTGGCACTGATCGTTGACGACGAACCCGATATCCGCGAACTGCTGGCGCTCACCCTGTCACGCATGGGCATCGAGAGCGCGAGTGCGGCGACCGTGGCCGAGGCGCGGGCTCAGCTGGTCAAGCAGCGCTTCGCCCTCTGCCTCACCGACATGCGCCTGCCCGACGGCAACGGCATCGAGGTGATCCGCCACATCCAGCAGAATCAGCCGGCACTGCCGGTGGCGATGATCACCGCCCACGGCAACATGCAGTCGGCCATCGAGGCCTTGAAGGCGGGCGCCTTTGACTTCATCAACAAGCCGGTCGAGTTGCAGACGCTGCGCGAACTGGTCACCACCGCTTTGCAATTAAACCGGGCACCGACGGCCAGTGGCGCCACCCTGTCGCTGCTCGGTGACTCCCCCGCCATCGAAGCGATTCGCGCCACCGTCGCCAAGCTGGCGCGCAGCCAGGCACCGGTCTACATCAGTGGCGAATCGGGCACCGGCAAGGAGCTGGTGGCGCGCCTCATCCATCAGCTCGGGCCGCGCGCCGATAAGCCGTTCGTACCGGTCAACTGCGGCGCGATCCCCGCGGAGCTGATGGAAAGCGAGTTGTTTGGTTACAAGAAGGGGAGCTTCACCGGAGCGACCAGTGACAAGGCGGGGCTGTTCCAGGCGGCCCACGGCGGCACGCTGTTTCTCGACGAGGTGGCCGACCTGCCGCTCTCGATGCAGGTGAAGCTGCTGCGCGCCATCCAGGAGAAGGCGGTTCGCCCGGTCGGCGCCCAGCAGGAGACTCACATGGATGTGCGCATTCTGAGCGCCACCCACAAGGATCTGGTTGCGCTGGTGCGCGAGGGACGCTTTCGCGAAGACCTCTTCTATCGCATCAACGTCATCGAGCTGCATGTACCGGGCCTGCGCGAGCGGCCCAGCGACATTCCGCTGCTGGTGGACCATTTCCTCCAGCGCCACGCCCACACCCTGCGGATCACCGCACCTGCCCTCGACCCGGCCGCGCTGGAGCGGCTCAAGGACTACCCCTTTCCGGGCAATGTACGCGAGCTGGAGAACATTCTGGAGCGCGCCATCACCCTCTGCGACGGCCATACCATCCACGCCGCCGACCTCCATCTGCCGAACCACGACCCCGTTGCCGAGGAGGAGGGTGATGAGGGTGAGATCGACGAAGGCTTCAATCTCGAAGAGTATCTGGCCACCATCGAGAAACGCGCCATCAGCGATGCGCTGAGCAAGGCCGACTACAACAAGACCGCAGCGGCGAAGCTGCTTGGCATTTCGTTTCGTGCCTTGCGCTACCGCCTGAAAAAGCTGGAGATGGAGTAACTCACCACACGTCAGAGGCGGCCCGTGAAGCGAAACGGAATCGTCCCCTGCGCGTCAGGCTGTCCCAGCAGCGACAGCGAGGTAGCAAGCGCCGGAGCGGCACCCGAACGCGCCGCGCTCTTGCCGCTCAGGGTATAACTGCCATCCGCGCCGAGCTTCAGCTCCGCCGTGAGCTGCAGCGGTCCACCGCTATCCTTGACGTGCCCGGCAACACCCTCGTCGCTGCTGCTGAACTCCGCCGCCAAATCACCAAACTCCAGTGCCAGCGGCGCGGTGACGCCCCCCTTGTTCCAGACCACACGACCATCGAGCGAGCGCAGGCGCGTCCCCTCAATCATCGCTTCATTCAGATTCAAGGCAAAGCTGCCGGCCGGTTTGACGGGCAGCGAGGGGGCAAAGCTCTTCAACAGAGCCGCCGGCAACTGACCGTTCACGCGGCTGAGTTGCAGTTGCTTCATCCCCAGTCCCGTGGCCAACTCGCCATCGAGATAGCCATCACTGCCGCTGATGTGGAGCGTCACGGCGAGACGGCCGAGCAGCAACGCCCATGGCGAGAGCTCCCACTGGAGTTCACCAAGCGCCACCCCCCGGTCGCTAGCCTGAACGGCGTGTCCCGACCAGAGAGTGCCTTCGACCCCCTGCAACTGCGGCCGGTTCGGCACTTTCGCCAGCAGAGGTTCCATCCAGCGAAGCGCCAGGGGCGCGGGAAGCGTGGCGAGCAGCGCCACCCCATACACCGCCACGAACAGCAGAACATGCCAGCGCCAGCGCCTCATGCGCCGCTCCTCAATTCCATACGCACATTGACCAAACCGTTCGTCTCCTGCCGCTCGATGGAGAGGGTGTAGATGATGATGCCGGAGCTCTTCTGCAGTTCGTCGAGCCAGCGGATCAGGTCATCGAAGGGGACCTGTTCGGCCCACACCTTCACGGAACGCTCCCCCTCCGGCTGGATCCGCTTGATACCCGCGCCGACGTTAAACCGTTTGGCGCTGCTGTCGACGACCCCCATGATGGACTGCCCGGCGGGTAGTTGACCGCCCGCTCCTGAGCGACGCAAGGCTTCGATCTCGGCGGCCGCCTGCTGCATCACCTGCAGGTCGACACGTTTCGCCGCCACCGACTCGCGCAGGCGGGCCTTCTCCTTCTGATAGGGCTCCCACGCCAGCAGATAGATCAGCAGTAAGATCATGGCAACCGCGCCCCCTAGCAGGATGCGTTGTTCACGCGGCTGGAGATTGCGCCATAGCTCTTTCATGCACCACCTCCACGCAGGGTCAGACGACTTTCAACCCGCCCTTCCTGTTGCGCGACATTGCCAATCTCCACCGCCAACCCCTTCGACTCCAGCGTGCTGCGCAAGGTGTCGAGCGTTGCCATGTCGGCAAAGGAGATATCAAGATCGAGTGCCCCATCCTGATAGCGCATCCCCTTCAACAGGCTGTTGCGCAGCGCAGGCGCCACACTCACCGCCAGCTTCATGAAGCCGCTGTCGCCGTTTTTCAGCGCGGCGAGCTTCTGTTCCATCTGGGTGCGCGGTTCGACCACCTTGCGCGCGTCGGGGAAACTCTTGCGATAGAGCGCCTCCATCTGCTCATTGAGCTGCAACTCCTGACGGCTCAGGGTGCGCATGTCGAAGAACGCCATACCGCCCTGGATCACCAGCCAGAGCAAAAACAGCGCAGCAGCGGGGCGCCACGGACGCAGCTTGCGCCCCCACTGTTCGCGCAGGCTGAAATCACCCTGCAGCAGATTGATTCCCGGGGCGCTCCCCTCGGCAACCTCCACCCAGCGCAGGCTGCTGCGATTGGCCTCGATCGTCACTTCACCGCCGGGCAGGGCATCGTCGAGAGGCAAGGGTGCCGTCGCCTCACTGCGCGCATCGAATACGCGCAACCGCGGCGGGCGCTGCTCACCCGCCTCAGCCAGCAGGCGTGGCCAGAGCAGCGGCCAAAGCTCTGTTTCAAAGGCAACGCCACTCACCGCGCCGGTGCGCACCCTGACCCCGCGCTCCTCCCACAACACCGACCACTCACCGTTGACCAGTGGCACCATCAGCAACTCATCGACCAGTGCATCGGGTCGCAGTGCGAGGTGGTTGAGCTGTGCCATCCAACCGTGCATGCGCTCCCGGCTCACCACCACCAAGGGCAAGGTGCCATCCTCGCCACGCTCACCGAAGGCAGCATGCAGCTCGGCGATGTCATCGACCAGCTGATCCTCCAGGGCGAACAGCGCCGCCTGGCGCTGCTGGGCGCGCTTGACCGGCGGCAGGGTGACCCTGGCGAGGGTCATCTCGGTGGCGGGCAGCAGTACCACCAGGCGCGCCCCCGCTGTCTCGTGCGCCAGAGCGGCCAGATCCTCCGCCTGACCGGTACGGCGCCCCCCGTCGGGGCCGAGCAGCAGCCACTCCAGCGGCTCAGCGCCGCTGGCAAAGCGGATATAGAGGGTTCGCTGGCTCATAGTTCTCCCTGGGCGCGGCGCACCAGCGCCGTGCCGCCATTTTGGTTCCTGTAGATCATTGCACTGTATCCATTTTCGACGGAGCCGATCCGCAACCGGCTGGTCACCATAAAGTAATTGCTGGAGACGCTCAAACCATCCGGCTTGACGCCGCGTCCGGCAAGCACATCCTGACGCAGAAACTCCTCCACACTCTTGTAACCCTTCTCACCGCGCCCGCTGATCAAGCTTTCGGCGTCGCTGTCGCTGAGCCCTTCGGCGAGGGAGCGCAGCACCTCCTTCGGCGCCGTGTTGACGTTGATGGCGCTTGCCGTGGGCAACACGGTGACGTAGGGGGCGAGGCGCTGGTAATCATCCATGCTCATCCCGGCCAGCAGACGCAGTTCGCTGCGGCTGCCCATGAGGCGGTTGGCGCTGAGACAGGGCGGCTGGCGCCCCAGGTAGACACCATCCTCGGCACCGTTGGGCAGTGTGGGCTCGATATCGGCATCGAGCCAGTCGACGAGGGCATCGGCATTAAACTGCTCTACCCCCACCACCAGCATCAACCGCTTGAAGCGCTCCAGCGTCAATGCATCTGCCTTGCCGTTGAGCAGCA
The DNA here is from genome assembly GCA_036401755.1 of Gammaproteobacteria bacterium. Classification (GTDB taxonomy): domain Bacteria; phylum Pseudomonadota; class Gammaproteobacteria; order Thiohalomonadales; family Thiohalomonadaceae; genus DASWUD01. The sequence goes on along the minus strand of DASWUD010000083.1, from coordinate 7,127 downwards.
GCGAATTGACGTTGAACAGCCCCTGCAGGTCGTCGACCCGTCCTGCGATCTGCCCCCCCTCCACCGGTAGCGGCGGTAGCTGGGTGGCCCAGTCGTCGGCAGCGGAATCGGTCTGGTTATCCTTGCGATCGCGGCGCAGGATCTGCATCGTCCACCCTTCGATCCCCTGCTGATAGAGCAGCCCCTGCTCCATTGCCAGCATGTTGGCGCTGCGCCGCACATCGAACTGCTGGCGTGCCACCATCGCCACGGCGGCCGTGGTGGCGAGCGCCACTACCAGGATCGCCGTGATGAGCGCCACGCCCCGCATGCGATCGACGTGTATCAGCGGTTTCACGGCATCTTCTCCGCTGCGGGATTGCCTGTCGGGACACTCCCCGTTTGGGCCTGTTCTTTCTGGTTTTTCTCCGGCGGTGTCTTCATCGGTGGCGGCTCTGGCTTGACCGTCGAGGTATTCAGCGCGAAGAGGCGGCGCACACTGCCCAGATCCTTCAGCTCGAAGGTCAGCTCCACCGCCCGCGGCAGTGATGCCTCCGCCAGGGAGTCGGCCTGCTGCGCCCACGCATCCTGCCACGCCCCCTTGTCGTCCATGAATCGCCAGCGCAGTGACTCCACCTGTGCCAACAACACCATGCGCCATGGCTGGGTATCGGGCGCCCGATCCAGCACCGGCCAGCTGTAGCGGATCAGTTGCTGCTCCTCGACCGCATAGCCGATGCGTTGCAGGGTGCTGCGCAGCTGACCCGCCGGGTTGCTCCACCCGCCACGGGTGAACTCCAGGGAGGAGAGGAGATTGGTCTGGGTGCGCAGCGCCGGCTGCTGATCGCCGTATTGGTCGCGGATGCCGCGCCCGCTGATCTGCGCCAGGTCCCGCGAGATGAACAGCATCGTCTGCTGGATTGCCGCCAGGCGCTGCGACGCCTCATCGATGGCCCGCTCGCTGGTCAGCACACTGCGCAGCCCGCCATACGCCATCGCCGCCAGCACCGAAAAGATCATGATGGCCACCAGCAGCTCGATCAGCGTAAAGCCGCGCGAGCGCCTCACGGTTGTGCTCCGCTGTCAGGGCGTGGCAGGAAGGCGACCACCCGGGCCAGCACCGCGTCATCCTTGTTGTCACTGGTGCGCACCTCCACCTCCAGGCGGCGCAGATCGGGATCTTCGGTGGCGATCACCTTGGCCAGGGTATACCAGTGGCGGTTGGCCATCTCCTCATCACCCGTCGAGTCACCGGTCGCCGGCCACTCTTTCTGCAGGCGCAGTTCCGCTACCCGGTTCATCGCCACCCAGTGGGCAAACGATTTGTCACGCAGGTGTGCCGCCGTCACCGCGCTCTGACTGCCGCCTTTGACCAGCGCCGCCAGGGCAATCGCCACCACCGCCAGCGCCACCATCACCTCCAGCAGGGTGAAGCCGCGCAATGCCGATGGCCTAGAGCTGTTCGGGATCATGCAGCACCACATCGCCCATCAACGGCGCCTCTACCACCAGGCGTGGTTTTCCCCCGGGAGCAGTGATCACGACCTCGAACGGGGTGCGCTCGGCGCTGCTCATGAGAAACACCTGGGGCGCCACCTCCGTCTCCTTCTCTTTGGCGTCCGTCGTCGCCTCCTTTTCGGGCGGGGTCAGCGACACCTCCAGCTGGTCCATGCGCAGCTCCAGGGTAAAGCCATCCTCCAACTGGCGCGCGCGAAACAGGCGATCGCCATCGGCCGGCAGCCACTTCCCCTCGTTCAGCACCATGAACAGATAACCGTCGGCCTCGATGCGCACGCCCCATTCCCGCCCCTCCATCACCGCCTGGTCACTGGCCATCTGGACCAGCGCCGCGAGGCGTTTCCCCTCCTCCACCAGGCGGTCGCGCTTGCCGCCATCGCCCAGCGACATCACCGCAAAGGTGGAGAGCACGCCGATGATCACCACCACCACCATGATCTCGATCAGGGTGAAACCGGCGTGGCGGGAACGGCGCATGGCGTCAGCAGGTCCCGGTCAATCGAGCGTCCAGTTACCGATGTCGGTGTTGACCCCTTCACCGCCCGGGCGACCATCGGCCCCCAGGGTGTAGATATCCACCTCGCCATGGGAACCCGGCGACAGGTACTGATATTCGTTGCCCCAGGGGTCCTTGGGCATGCTGGGCAGATAGCCGCCCTGCTTCCAGTTGCGCGCTTCGGGGGTGCCGGAGGGCTTGCTCACCAGCGCCTCCAGCCCCTGATCGGTGCTGGGGTAGTTGTAGTTGTCGAGCTTGTAGAGGTCGAGGGCGCCACCGATGGCGCGGATATCCTGCTTGGCCTTGGCGATGCGCGCCTTATCCGGGTTGTCCATCACCTTGGGCACCACCACCGCGGCGAGGATGCCGAGGATCACCACCACCACCATGATCTCGATGAGGGTGAAACCACGCTGCTGCCGGGTTGGCGCGAGATTGCACTTGTTCATGTCACTACGCTCCTTTTCAATCGATGTAATCGTTTGGTAATTCAATGCACCAGCTGGTTGAGATCGAAGATCGGCAACAGGATCGCCATGACGATCACCATCACCACCGCCCCCATCACCACGATGAGCAGCGGCTCGAACAGCCCCATCAAGGCGGCGATCGTCGTCTCCAGCTCACGCTCCTGGTTGACCGCGGCACGCTCCAGCATCTCCTCCAGCTTGCCGCTCGATTCACCGCTGGCGATGAGGTGCATGGTCATCGGCGGAAAATAGCTGCTGCGCCGCAAAGCGGCCGCGATGCTGGCCCCCTCGCGCACCTTCTGCGTCGCCTCCTCAATGGCGGCGCGCATCGGCAGCGAACCGACCACCTCGCCGGCGATGCGCAACGCCTCCAGCACCGATACGCCCGAGGCGGTGAGAATGCTCAGGGTACGGGCAAAGCGCGCGGTATTGAGGCCGCGTTGCAGGCGGCCGATGATCGGCAGGCGATGCAGCAGCTGATGGAAACGGTAGAGGTTCGCTTCGACACGCAGCGAGCGGCGAAACAGCATGACCGCTGCGATGATGAGGCCGAGCAGCACGAGGCCGAAGTCGCGCAGGAAATCGCTCAGCGCGATCAGGGCGCGCGTCAGGAGCGGCAGCTCCTGGCCGATGCTCGAAAACACCTGCACCACCTGTGGTACCACGTAGGTGAGCAGGGCGATGGTCACCAGCAGCGCCACCACCGAGAGGATCGCCGGATAGAAGAGGGCCAGCTGGATCTTCTGGCGCAGCTGCTGGCGGCTCTCGGTGTAGTCGGCGAGGCGCTCCAGCACCACGTCGAGATGGCCGGAGTGCTCGCCCGCCGCCACGGTGCTGATATAGAGCTCGGGGAAGACGTGGGGAAATTCGCGCAGGCCGTCGGCGAGGGTGTGCCCCTCCAGCACGCGCGAGCGCACCGCCAGCATCATGCTCTTCAGTCGCGGCAGTTCGGTCTGCTGGGCGGTGGTGTGCAACGTCTCTTCCAGCGGTAGCCCGGCCTTCACCAGGGTCGCCATCTGCCGGGTGATGAGCGCCAGATCGGTGGCGCTGACACCGCGCCGCATCGATACGCCCGACGTGCCGCTGCGCGTCTCGCGCTGCACCACCGCCTCGACCGCGAGCGGTGCCAGCCCCTGCTCGCGCAGCAATTGACGCACCTGGCGCGCGGTGTCCCCTTCGAGAACGCCCTTGCGCTGCTTGCCCGCTGCATCGAGGGCTGTGTATTCAAATGCACCCATGGTTCAGCGCCCGTCACTCCATGTGGGTGACACGCAACACCTCTTCCAACGAAGTCTCCCCGGCCAGCACGCGACGAATGCCATCGTGGCGGATGGCCGGGCCGCGCGTGCGCGCGTAGCGCTCGATCTCCTGTTCACCGGTGCCGTCGTGGATCAGGGTGCGCAGGGTGTCGTCGATGACGATCAATTCGTAGATGCCGGTGCGTCCCTTGTAGCCCATGCGGTTGCAGGTCTCGCAGCCGGGGCCGGCGCGGTAGATGGTCGGGGCAGTGTGCGCCTCGATACCGAGCAGCTGGCACTCGCTCGGCGTTGGCGCGTGGGGCTGCTTGCACTCCGGACAGAGCACGCGCACCAGGCGCTGCGCCAGCACCCCGAGCAGCGTCGAGGAGAGCAGGAACGGCTCGACCCCCATGTCGCGCAGACGGGTCACCGCGCCGGCGGCGGTGTTGGTGTGCAGGGTGGAGAGCACCAGGTGGCCGGTGAGACTCGACTGGATGGCGATCTGCACCGTCTCCAGGTCGCGGATTTCACCCACCATCATCACGTCGGGGTCCTGGCGCAGGATGGCGCGCAGGCCGCGCGCAAAGGTCATGTCGACCTTGGCGTTGACCTGGGTCTGACCGATGCCGTCGAGGTAGTACTCGATGGGGTCCTCCACCGTCATGATGTTGCGGCTGTTGTCGTTGAGGCGGGTGAGCGCCGCGTAGAGGGTGGTGGTCTTGCCCGAACCGGTCGGGCCGGTGACGAGGATGATGCCGTGCGGCTCATGGATCAGCTTGTCGAGGGCATCGCGCGAATTGGGCTCCATGCCCAGGTGTTGCAGGTCGAGACGCCCCGCCTGCTTGTCGAGCAGACGCAACACCACGCGCTCGCCGTGGCCGGTGGGCAGGGTGGAGACGCGCACATCGACCGGACGGCGCGCCACGCGCAGCGAGATGCGGCCATCCTGCGGCAGGCGCTTTTCGGCGATATCAAGCTTGGCCATTACCTTGATGCGCGACACCAGCAGCGGCGCGAAGGTGCGCTGGGTCTGCAGCACATCGCGCATCACGCCATCGACGCGCAGCCGCACCACCAGCCGATTCTCGAACGGCTCGATGTGGATGTCGGAGGCGTCCTCGCGCACCGCCTCGGTGAGCAGTGCGTTGATGAGGCGGATGATGGGGGCATCATCCTCGCTGTCCATCAGGTCTTCCGGTTCGGGGATCGACTGCGCCACCAGCGCCAGATCGAGATCCTCGCCGATGTCGCCCATCGCCTGCATGGTGCCGCTGGTGCTCTGCTCGTAGCTCTCGTGCAGCAAGGTATCGAACGCCTCTGCGCCAAGCTCCTGAATGGGCAATGCGTGGCCGATCACCCGGCGCGCCTCGCTGATAGCCCACAGCGCGGTATCGGGACGGATGTGTAGCACCTCGCCCTCGGGCGTGGTGCGCCACAACACGCCTGCGCGTTTGGCGAAGGCAAAGGGCAGACGCGCCGGTTGCACCGCCGGCGCGCTCTCCTCACTGAACGGGGGGCTGGGCAGGTTCATCGTTGACCACGGGCGGTTCGGTTGTGCTGGCGCTGCTCTTATCCACCTCGTAATAGGGGGGGGGCAACGCCTTCCACTGCTCCATTTCGGGCATCAGGGGCGAGGAGTCGTCGGGCAGCAGTTCGACACCACGCTTTCTGATGTCGAGCTGCTCGGCGCGCAGCTGGTTGTACTTCTCGCTGGAGAGCGCCATGCTCTGGTTGTTGTCGCGCATGATTACCGGATGGATAAAGGCCATCAGGTTACGCTTCACCTTCTTGCTGCTGCGGTAGCTGAACAGCCAGCCGAGCACGGGGATATCACCCAGGATCGGCACCTTCTGCACATTCTCGGTGAGGGTGTCGTCGATCAATCCGCCAATCACCAGCACCTCGCCGTCATCGACCATCACCGAGGTCTTGAACGAGCGCTTGTTGGTGATCAGATCCGCGGCCCCCTTGGTGCCGGCGGTAAGGCTGGAGACCTCCTGATCGATCTCCAGGCGGATGGCACTTCCTTCGTTAATCTGCGGCTTGATCTTCAGCTTGAGACCCACATCCTGCCGCTGGATGGTCTGGAATGGGTTGGTCACCGAGGAGCTGGTGCCGGTACCGGTACTGGAGTATGAGCCGGTGACAAACGGCACATTCTGACCGACCACGATCTCCGCCTCCTGGTTGTCGAGGGTCACCAGGGTCGGTGTGGAGAGGATGTTGGTATTGCCGTCGCCCGCGAGGGTACGCAGCAGCGCGCCGAGGCGCGAGCCGCTGCCGCCGGTATCACCGAGCACCAGCGAGACGCCGTCGCCCACGACTGGCGGCGTGGAGAGCAGCCCCTCAAGCGCGGAGCCGAATTTGACGACCCCCACCGGCGCGTTGTCGGGTGAACCATCGTAGAGCCACTGCACGCCGAGTTCCGCCGCCCGCTCCGAGGAGATCTCGGCGATGATGGCATTGACCATCACCTGGGAGCGCTTGATGTCGATCTGGCGGATCACCGATTCGAGATCACGGATCACATCGGGCGGGGCGTGGATCACCAGCGCATTGGTCTCTTCATGGGCCTCGATCACCGTCTTGGTATCGGTACCCGGCGCGGTACCACCGGCCTTCTTGGCGTCGGCCGCCATGCCGTTGCTGACGCCGGTGAGTACCGGAACCAGATCCTTGGCATTGGCGTAACGCAGGTAGATGACCCGGCTGTTGCCGCTCTGTTCCAGCGGCAGATCGAGATGGGTGATGATCGCCTTGAGACGCAGGCGGGTTGCCTGGTCGGCACTGAGCAGGACGGTATTGGTGCGGGCATCAGCAATGATCTTCGCTTGTGCCGCCGCCCCCTGCTGTGCCCCCTTCGCCGGATCGTTGGCGACGGTGGTGAGGATGCGCGCCACCTCCTCTGCCGAGGCGTGGTTGAGGCGGATCACCTCCACGTCAGAGTTGTTGGCGGTGTCGATACGCCGCACGATCTGCGCCAGACGCTCCGTGGTTGCTGCCGGCGCTGAAACCACCAGGACATTGGTGTCGGGATAGGCAGCAAGATGCGCCTCCTGAGGAAGCAGTGGCCGCACCACCGGCACGAGCTGTGCGGCCGCGATATTGTTGACCTGAATAACGCGCGTCACATACTCATCACCACGTCCGGGACTTTCATCAGAGGTGGTGCGTACCGCATCCTGTTTCGCATCCACCTCGGGAACGATCTTGATGGCGTTGCGGCCGGGAATGGCGGCAAAACCATTGACACTCAGCACGGACAGAAAGACCTGGTAGATTTCGTCGGCGTTCATCGGCCGCGCCGAGATCACCGTCACCTTGCCCTTTACGCGCGGATCGACGATGAAATTCTTGCCGGTCATCTCCGCCACGGTGGAGATCACCGCATTGATGTCGGCATCCTTGAGATTGAGGGTCATCGAT
>DASWUD010000082.1:0-30127 GCA_036401755.1 Gammaproteobacteria bacterium | reverse complement strand
ACCGGCCAGGGGATGAGGACGGCGGGTTTCGCTGAAGCGTTTGAGGAGGGTGGCATCGTCGGCATCGACGAAGATCACTTCGGTATCGATCCCCGAGCCACGCAGCTGTTCCAGTGTCGCGGCGATGGTGGCGAGATCGTCGGTGAGATTGCGTGCGTCGATGCCGACGGCAGCACTTTCGTAGGCGTGGTGGCGCGAGCCGGCGGCCGCCTCGGTGGCAAACGCTGGCAGCAGCGCCAGCGGCAGGTTGTCGATGCAGTAGAAACCGAGATCCTCCAGGGCGTGGAGTGCAATGGTCTTGCCGGCGCCCGAGGTGCCGCTGACGATGTAGAGCTTCATGGCGAATCGCCCTGGATGAGGCGCTGCTGGCGTGCAATGAACTCCTCGGGGGCATCGTAGCCGTGGTGGTAGAGGATGTAGTTGCGCGCCGCGGCCTCCACCAGCACCGCCAGGTTGCGTCCTGGCGCCACCGGCAGTTCCACTACCGGGATCTCCACATCGAGCATGCGCTGTGTGTGGCGCGCACCGCGCAGGCGATCAAGGCTGGCGAGCCCGGTGTTGTCTACCGGATTGAGGTGGACGATAAGTCGCAGATCCTTGCTCTGCTTGAGGGCGTTGTCGCCGAACATGGCCCGCACATTGAGAATGCCCAGGCCGCGCACCTCGAGAAAATCGCGCAGCAGCTCCGGGCAGTGGCCGCGCAGCACATCGGGACCGATGCGGGTGAACTCGGGGGCATCGTCGGCCACCAGGCGGTGGCCCCGGGTGATCAGTTCCAGGGCCAGTTCGCTCTTGCCCACCGCGCTCTCGCCGGTGAGCAGGACACCGATGCCCATGACCTCGAGAAATACGCCATGGATGGTGATGCGATCCGCCAGCAGGGTGTTGAGATAGTAGCCGAGATAGCCGATCAGTTTATCGCTGGGCAGGCTCGCGCTGAGCAGCGGGATCGGTGTGCGGGCCGCGAACTCCACCAGGTCAGACGGGGGCTCCAGCCCGGAGGAGATCAGCACCATGGCGCTCTCACCGCCAAACAGATGGCTCAGCAGATCATGATAGGAGTTGCTGCCGAGGCCCTGCAGATAGGTCAGCTCTGCTTCACCGATCACCTGAATACGATAAGGGTGGACGAAGTTGAGATGGCCGATGAGGCTCATCCCCTCCACCGGATGTCCGGTTTGCAGAATGGGGAGTGTTTCGCCGCGTGCCGCGGTCAACCAGCGCAGACCAAGCCGATCGTGGTAGGCATCGAACAGGGTTTGTGCGGTGATGACGCTCATGGCATCAGTGGTCATTTTGCCAGGCACGGATGGTATCGAGCAGCGCTGCCGCGCTGGTGGCGCTGCGCAGACGGGCCACCACCTCGGCGTTGCTGAACATCTCGGCCAGCTGCGCCAGCAGGTTCAGGTGCTCTTCGGTCGACTGCTCGGGAACCAGCAGCGCGAACAGCAGGTCTACCGGTTGGTGATCCATGGCGTCGTAATCGATCCCTTCGCGCAGCTTGATGAAGGCGCCGATGGTCTTGTCGCTGTTCTTGATGCGGCCGTGGGGAATGGCGATACCGTGGCCAAGGCCGGTGCTGCCGAGCCGTTCACGCGCCAACAGGCTGTCGAAGATCTCGGCACGACTCAGTGTGTCCTGGCCGCTGGCGGCCAGTTCACTGAGCTGTTCGAGAACCCGTTTCTTGCTGCCTGCCTGGCTGTCGCAACTGACGCGCTCGAGGGTAAGGATATCGGTAAGCTGCATGACAGGTGGTCGCTTGAGTACCGGGTTCGGCGGCGTTATTCAACGACGCTGTTTTTCAGGGAAGCATCACTGCGGTGGTGATCGGAGGACTTCTCCTTATGTTTCTTCACCTGGCGATCAAGCTTGTCGACCAGCGCATCGATGGCGGCGTACATGTCGGCATCCTCGGCTTCGGCGTAGACGTCGTTGCCGGCGAGGTGGATGGTCGCCTCGGCCTTTTGGCGCAGTTTTTCCACGCTCAGCACCACATGGACATTGGTGACGTTATCGAAATGGCGAACCACCTTGTCCATCTTGCCAGTGACATAGTCACGCAGGGCAGAGGTAACTTCCACATGGTGTCCGGTGATGTTCATTTGCATCGTCTACTCCTTGGTGTTGTTGTTGCCTTCAAACAAGGCGTTTACGTTCATTGGAGGGAGGAATGGCCATCGCCTCGCGGTATTTGGCAACCGTGCGGCGGGCCACGTTAATCCCATCAGCAGACAGTATCTCGGCCAGACGGCTGTCGCTGAGGGGTTTCTTTGGCGCTTCTTCGCTGATCAGTTTTTTAATCATCGCGCGAATCGCCGTGGATGAACACTCTCCGCCACTGGCGGTGCCGACGTGGCTGGAGAAGAAGTATTTTAATTCGAAGATGCCGCGTGGCGTATGCATGTACTTGCGCGTGGTGGTGCGCGAGATGGTCGATTCATGCATGCCGAGCTCTTCGGCGATGTCGTGCAGCACCATCGGTTTCATGCCTACCTCGCCCTTTTCGAGAAACTCGCGCTGGTGCTGGACGATACTGGTCGCCACCTTGAGCAGTGTTTCATTGCGGCTTTGCAGGCTCTTGATCAGCCAGCGCGCCTCCTGCAGATGGTTCTTCAGGGTGGTGGCATCGTCGCCGCGCGCCTGGCGCGCCAGGCTCGCGTAGTGGGTGTTAATGCGCAGTCGCGGTGTCGCCTCGGGATTGAGTTCCACGCGCCAGCTCCCCTTGACCTTGTGGACCACGACGTCGGGGAGCAGGTATTCGGTGCGCCGATTGGAGATTTGCGAGCCAGGGCGGGGGTTGAGCGATTGGATGAGGCGGGTGATGAAGGTCAGCTCTTCGTCATCGAGTTTGAGGCGGCGCTTGATCTGGTTGAAGTCACGCGTGGCCAACGCCTCGAAGTGATCGCGCAGCAGTTCGATGGCTTCGTCACGCCAGGGGGTGCGTTCCGGCAGGGCGCGCAATTGAATGAGCAGGCACTCGCGCAGGTCGCGCGCTGCCACGCCGAGCGGCTCGAAGTTCTGCACCGTGTGCAGCATCGCCTCCACCTCGTCCATCTCGATGGTAGGGAGCTGGCGTTGTACCCCTTCGAGGATCTCCTCGAGGGGCGCCGACAACAGGCCGTCGTCATCGACGGCGTCGATGATCGTTTCGCCGATCATCATGTCGGTGGCGGAGAGGGGCATCATGCGCATCTGCCACAGCAGATGTTCGCGCAGACTTTCGACGGAGGTGTCGCCATAGTCGAAGTCGCGCTCCTCGTCGGCGCTGCTGCCGCTGCCGGGGGCGGCTTCGTAGATGTCGTCCCAGGCGCTGTCCACCGGCAGTTCGTCGGGGATCGATTCGCTCTGGATGTTGCTTAGGGGCTCGCCCTCGCTGTCGGCAAAGCCCTCCTCGCTGCTCTCCTCGGCGACTGACACGGTTTCGGCGGGATAGTCGAGGCCAGCCGGCTCTTCGCCGGTTTCGCTCTCGTCGCTCGCCTCTTCCAGCATCAGATTGGAGTCGAGCGCCTCCTGGATCTCGGTCTGCAATTCGAGGCTCGACAGCTGCAGCATGCGGATCGCCTGCTGCAATTGCGGCGTCATGGCGAGCTGCTGTCCGAGACGAAGCTGGAGTGACTGTTTCATTGCTGACGGGAAGCGCCCCGAACCGAAGGAGGATTCATTTTAGCCCAATTGCCCCGGCAAAGGCAGCAAGAAGCCTGCCATTTCAGAGGCGGAAGTGCTGGCCGAGATAGACATCACGCACCTTCTGATTGGCGAGCAGCTCGGCGGGGGGCCCTTCGGCGATGACGTGGCCTTCGCTGATGATGTAGCCGCGTTCGCAGATGCCGAGGGTTTCACGCACGTTATGGTCGGTGATCAGCACCCCGATGCCGCGATCACGCAGGTGGGCGATGATCCCCTGGATGTCGAGCACCGAGATGGGGTCGACACCGGCAAACGGCTCGTCGAGCAGGATAAAGCGCGGATCGGTGGCCAGCGCCCGGGCGATCTCGACACGGCGCCGCTCGCCGCCGGAGAGGGCCATGCCAAGGCTGTCGCGGATGTGGGTGATGTGCAGCTCTTCGAGCAGACCGTCCAGCTGTTGTTGGCGCTGTTGCGGGGAGAGCTGGGGGCGGGTTTCGAGGATCGCCGTGATGTTGTCGCGCACCGACAGCTTGCGGAACACCGAGGCCTCCTGGGGCAGGTAGCCGATACCGGCGCGGGCCCGTTCGTGCATGGGGGCTCGGGTCAGATCCTTGCCATCGAGGAAAATGCCGCCCCTGTCACACGGGATCAGGCCGACAATCATGTAGAAGCAGGTGGTCTTGCCCGCGCCGTTGGGGCCAAGCAACCCCACCACCTCGCCACTTTCGACATGGAGCGAGACGTCCTTGACCACATCGCGTGCCTTGTAGCGCTTGGCCAGGTTTTTGGCATCGAGGCGTACCTTGGGAAAGAGATACTCTTCCCGCTTCGGCGGCAGGCTGCTAACGGTTGGGCTGGAGGGATCGTCCGGAAAGGTCATGGCGTGGTCTCTTTGCGTGGCTGGAGGATCACCTCGACGCGCTCTTTGTTCTGTTCGCTGCCGCGGGCGCGCACGCTGCCGTGCTGGCTGTCGTAGATGATGGTTTCGCCGCTGAATTCGTTGCCCTCCTGCCAAATGTGCGCCTGACCGGTGAGGCGCAGCGTCGCTGCCTTCAGGTCGTACTCCATGTGGCGCGCCTCGGCGCGGGTCTCCTCCTTGTTGGGGGCCGGCCGCTGGCGGATTTTTACCGGTGCCCCATCGGCTTCAAGGAAGGTCACCTCATTGTCCTTGCTGTGCACCACGACGCGCGTGGCGCTGATGCTCAGGCTTCCTTGCTGCAATTCAACGCCGCCGTCATAGGTGCTTACACCACCCTTGTAGTTGATCTCGACGCGCGCCGCTTTGAGATTGATGGGCTGCTTGCGGTCGTCGTCGAGGGCGTGGGCGCGCAGCGTGGCGAGCAGCAACAGCAGGGCGGTGATGAACAGGTTACGGCGCATAGTGGCCTCGTGCGGAGTGGAGCACCAGTCGCTCCTCGGCGAAATAGGCATCGAGCCCGGCGGCCTCTATTTGGCTGCCGGGTGCGGTAATGGTCACGGGGGTGTGGGTGGTGGCGAACTGCTGGGTGGGGTGAACCGTCAGCTCGCCGGTCTTGAACTCGATGGTGTTGGCGGCCTCTCCTACCCGGCGGATGTTGACCGAGTCGGAGAGCAACAAAGTTTCGCCTTTGCTATCCACTTCGCCTCGACCGGCATCAAGCTGCCACGTCTCCCCCCGCTCGTCGATAAAGGCCAGTTGCGGATGGACCAGTTGGGTAGTGCCATCGTCGGTGAAGTGGGTCATGCGGTCGGCGCTCAGGCGGTGACGCGGGATGCCGTCGGCCGAATAGGCGGCAGCGTTGAAACCGGCGATGTAGTAGTCGGGGATGTGGCGCTGGGGGCGCTCGGCGACAGGCTCCGCCTCTTCCTGCTCGCGGGAGAGCCAGCTACTGAGTGCGGCCAGGAGAGCGATCACCATGATGAGGATGAGCGTGCTGCGGCTCATTGCAGATAGTGCTGGAGCGTGCTGTCGAGCGTTCCCTGGGCTTCCATGATCAGTTCACACACGTCACGCGCCGCACCGCGGCCGCCACCGTGCGGCGTGGTCCAGTGGGCATGGCGCTTCACCAGCGGATGGGCATCGGCCACCGCTACCGCCAGCCCCACCCGGGTCAGGATCGGCAGGTCGACCACATCGTCGCCCACATAGGCCACCTGTTGGGGATCAATGCCCAGTTTGGCGGTAAGCTCCTGAAAGGCAGGAAGCTTTTCCAGCTGTCCCTGATAGACGTGGTGGATGCCTAGGCCCTGCATGCGGTGGCGCACCACATTGGAGGTGCGGCCGGTGATAATGCCGATCTCCACCCCGGTGGCGTGCAGCATCTTCATGCCGTGGCCATCACGGGAGTGGAATGCCTTGTACTCCTCGCCATCATCGCCGATGAAGAGGCTACCGTCGGTGAGCACGCCGTCCACATCGAAGATGATGAGTTTGATCTGCGCTGCTTTCGCCAGGATGTCTTGCATGGTGGCCCTTGCTCGGATGTATGGGAGGTGATCTTAACCCGTCGCGGTCGGCTAGACCACGCCAGCGCGCAGCAGATCGTGCATGTTGAAGGCCCCTACCAGCTGGCCCGCCTCGTCAACGACCGGCAGTGAGTTGATGCGCCGGCTCTCCATCAGCTGTAGAGCCTCGGCGGCGAGCATGGCGGGGGAGGCGGTGGTGAAGTGGTGGGTCATGACCTGGCGGATAGAGGTGGTCTTGATGGCGATCTCGTCGTGGTCGAGCAGGCGGCGCAGGTCGCCGTCGGTGAAGAGCCCCACCAGCCGGCCGCTCGCATCGACCACGGTGGTCATGCCGAGTCCCTTGTGGCTCATCTCCAGCAGCGCCTCGCTGAGCGAGGCAGTGTCAGTGACCTGCGGCAGGCGGCTGCCGCCGTGCATGATGTCCTCGACGCGCAGCAGCAGGCGGCGCCCCAGACTGCCGGCGGGGTGGGAGAGGGCGAACTCTTCTGCGGTAAAGCCTCGCGCCTCCAGCAGCGCCACCGCCAGTGCATCGCCCATTGCCAGTGCCGCGGTGGTGCTGGAGGTGGGGGCGAGCCCCAGCGGGCACGCCTCTTTGGCCACCCCGACGTCGAGGTTGACCGTGGCAGTGCGCGCCAGGCGCGACTCGGGGCGACCGGTGAGGGTAATGAGCGGAATGCCGAGGCGCTTGATGAGCGGCAGGATGGTGATGATCTCGTCGGTCTCGCCGGAGTTGGAGAGGGCCACTACCACATCCTTGGCGGTGATCATGCCCAGGTCGCCGTGGCTCGCCTCACCCGGGTGGACGAAGAAGGCCGGGGTACCGGTGCTCGCCAGGGTGGCGGCGATTTTGGCGCCGATATGACCCGACTTGCCCATGCCGGTGACGACGACGCGCCCCTCGCAGGCGAGCATCTGGCGGCAAGCGGTGGCAAAACGGCTGTCGATGCGTGTCGCCAGAGTGCGCACCGCCTCGGCCTCGGTGTCGAGGAGGGTGCGGCCCAGTTCCATCAAGCGTTGATCGTCTATGGGGGTCATCTCATGCCTCGGGGTAGCCGAGCTCCTTGAGCTTGGCGGAGAGCTGGGTGCGGTCGAGATGGTCACCGGTGACGGTCACATCACCACCGGCAATGACGACCTCCACCGCGGTGACCCCGGCCAGCGTCCCCAGTCCCTTCTGGATATTGGCGACGCAACCGCCGCACTTGACGTTCTTAACCTTGAATACTTCGGTCTGCATGCTTGCCTCCATTACTTGCTGTCGACAAAGAGCCAGCCCAGATAGCCGGCAAAGGCCAACAATAACACCAGACCCTTGAGGCGTGTCACCCGGCCGGGCTTGCGAAAACCGTAGGACATAGCAAACAGGGCGATGGTTACTCCGATCATCATCGGATAATCGCGTTGCAGGACGGCAGTGGGGATGGTGCTCGGGGCGATGAGCCCGGGCATACCGAGCACCGCCAGCAGGTTGAACATGTTGGAGCCAAGCACGTTGCCCAGGGCGATATCGGGCTCATTCTTCAGCGCGCTCGTTATCGACGCGGCCAGCTCCGGCAGGCTGGTGCCGATGGCGACGATGGTCAGGCCGATCACCAGGTCGCTCACCCCAAGCCAGTGGGCAATATTGACCGCCCCCCAGACCAGCAGGCGCGAACTGCCCAGCAGCACCAGCAGACCGACAACGACCCAGAAGAGAGCCCAGCCCTGTGACAGGCCGCTCGGGATCTCCTCGGCAAATTCGCTGGCCATCGGATCGATCACCCCAGCCTTTTCGGCCGCGCGCTCGCGCAGGCCGAGGCTGACGATCCAGTAGACCATCGCCGCCAGCCCGCCCATCAGCAGCAGCCCGTCAAAGTGGCTCAGATCGCCATCGATAAGCAGCAGCAGGGAGAAGAGCATGATGGCGAACAGCACGGGAAACTCGCGGCGCAGCGTCTCGGAGTTGACCGCCAGCGGGGCGATCAGCGCGGTAGTGCCGAGTACCAGGCCGACGTTGGTGATGTTGGAGCCGATGGCGTTGCCCACCCCCATCTCGGGGCTGCCCGACCAGGCGGCGATGGCGGAGACCAGCATCTCCGGGGCGGAGGTGCCGAAACCGACGATGGTCAGGCCGATGATCAGCGGGCTCACCCCCAGGTTGCGCGCGGTGGCGGCGGCACCGTGCACGAAGCGGTCGGCGCCCCACACCAGCAGGGCGAAACCACAGAGAATGGCCAGGAAAGAGAGGGGCAACATGGGCTTACTCGCGTCGCTTGAAGTAAGGCGGGCATTAGATAGGCGCCTGCCTTGAAATGCAACCTTATTGCGGCGGGGAGTCGGGCGGTGTCTCCCCTCCCGACTCCTCATCGAACAGGTCGAAATCAGGCTGGGGCGGATTACCATCGTAGACCAGGCTCTGGCGCCGCTGCAGGTAGGCTTCACGCATGAAGACATACTCATCGAGGGCGGCCTGCTCCACCAGGCGGCTGGCACGGAGCAGACCGGCACGCTGGTCGACATAGTAGAGCCCCTTGAGCTGCCAGTAGCCGTTTTTGTCGACTGGATAGTAGTGGTAGAGCGGATCGCTCATCCAGTCGGCAGGCAGGGCCGCGGTGTCGCGCAGGGTGCTGGGGCCCAGGAAGGGGAGTACCAGATAGGGGCCTGGCCCGACCCCCCAGGCGCCGAGGGTCTGGCCGAAATCCTCGTTGTGCTTGGGTAGGCCGAAGTGGGTAGCCACATCGAACAGCCCAGCGATCCCTACCGTGGAGTTCCACACCAGCCGTGACAGATCGGAGCCGGCCTGTTGGAATTTTCCCTGCAACAGGGCGTTGAGGGTCACGGTTACATCATCGAGGTTGCTGAAGAAGTTGGTGATGCTGTCATCGACAGGTTGCGGCACCACCTTTTCATACCCCTGCGCCACCGGCTTGAGCACGGCCCGGTCGAGGGCGTCATTGAATTTGTAGACGGAGCGGTTAAAACGTTCGAGTGGATCTTGCTTCGGCGGTGGTGTGGAGACCGAGGCGCATCCGCTGGCAAGCACGATGATCAGCGGTAGACAGAAACTCAAACGGCTCATGATAAATCCTGAGAGGTGGGGAGAGCATTATCACCGCCGCGATTGCGGTGGACAACTGTCTGGTTAGCGCCCTTCGGTCCGTGTGGCACCACAGCGGCTGCAACGATAGAGAGTGATCAATTTGCCCGATTTAACATCAAACGGCAGCTGCTTCTCCACCCCCCATTTGTGGAAGCCGCTCTTGCACAGCGTCTTGCCGCGATGTTTTTCCTGCAGCGAAGGGCGTTTGAAGGGGATGATCTCTGCCATGGGGTTCCTGCACTGATCGTACGCCATTCTATCTTACACCGTCGTCGCTCGATACAAATTGCTACAAACTTGTCGTGACGATATCCCTGTGTCACGATCTCGCTAATGTGGCCGCTCTACCAGGCGGCACAATAACCACAGGGATTCAATGGATGGCTGATAGCCACGATATTCTGGTGAAGGTGCGCAACCTCACCTTCGCGCGCGGCACACGCATGATCTTCGACGGGGTTGATCTCGACATCCGGCGCGGTCAGGTGACCGCCATCATGGGGCCCAGCGGCACAGGCAAAACGACGATGCTGCGCCTCATCGGTGGGCAGCTGCGCCCGCTGCAGGGGAGCATCGAGGTGGATGGCGAACAGGTGCCCCAGCTGTCGCGCCGCGAACTCTACCGGCTGCGCAAGCGGATGGGCATGCTGTTTCAGAGCGGCGCGCTGCTCACCGATCTCGACGTCTATGAGAATGTCGCCTTTCCGCTGCGTGAGCACACCGATCTTTCCGAGGCGATGATTCGTGACCTGGTGTTGATGAAGCTGGAGGCGGTGGGGCTGCGCGGCGCGCGTCGCCTGATGCCGAGCGAACTCTCCGGCGGCATGGCGCGCCGCGTGGCGCTGGCGCGTGCCATCGCCCTCGACCCGATGATGATCATGTATGACGAGCCGTTCACCGGCCAGGACCCCATCTCCATGGGGGTGCTGGTGAAGCTGATCCGTACCCTCAATGATGCCCTTGGCCTGACCAGCATCATCGTCTCCCACGATGTGCAGGAGACGGCCGCCATCGCCGACTACATCTATCTGCTTTCCGGCGGCAAGGTGGTGGGGCATGGTACTCCCGACGAGTTGGGCCGCTCCGATTCCGAATGGGCGCAGCAGTTCCTCAAAGGGCTGCCCGATGGACCGGTACCGTTTCACTATGCGGCCAAGCCCTTCGCTGAGGATCTGCTGCAGGGCAGAGAAGGGGGGCGCCCATGATCAACTGGTTGCAGCAACTGGGGCGCACCGGCCTGGGTGCCTTTGAACGGCTGGGCCGGGCAAGTCTCCTCTTCCTCTACCTCATCGGCGGTATCCCCAGCGTGTTGCCGCGCTTGCGGCTGCTGGTGCAGCAGCTCTACGCGGTGGGGGTGCTCTCCATCATCATCATTCTGGTCTCCGGGCTGTTTGTGGGGATGGTGCTGGGGTTGCAGCTCTACAACACCCTGGTCGATTTCGGTGCCGAGTCGTCGCTCGGGCCGGTGGTGGCACTGACCCTGGTGCGTGAACTGGGTCCGGTGGTGACGGCGCTGCTGTTTGCGGGGCGCGCCGGTTCGGCACTTACCGCCGAGATCGGCCTGATGAAGGCGACCGAGCAGCTCTCCGGCATGGAGATGATGGCGGTCGACCCCATCAAGCGGGTACTGGCGCCACGCTTCCTGGCCGGCTTCATCTCGATGCCGCTGCTCGCCGCCATCTTCAGCGCGGTGGGGGTGATCGGTGGTTACTTCGTCGGTGTCGGCCTGCTCGGCGTCGACGAGGGCTCTTACTGGTCGCAGATGCAGGACAAGGTCGACCTCTACGAAGATGTGTTCAACGGGGTCATCAAGAGTTTGGTCTTTGGTGTGGTGGCGGTGTGGATCGCCATTTTTGAAGGGTACGACGCAGTGCCCACCTCGGAAGGGGTGAGCCGTGCCACAACGCGTACCGTGGTTCATACTTCCCTGGCGGTGCTGGGGCTGGATTTCATCCTGACCGCTTTGATGTTTGGAGAATAAATAATGTTTCATTCCAGGAGTGTCGAGATTTTGGTGGGCCTGTTCATCGCGGCCGGCATGGCGGCGCTGTTCATGCTGGCGATGAAGGTGAGCAATCTGAGCGCAGCCAGCGAACGTGGTGGCTACGACGTAACGGCCAAGTTCCAGAACATCAGCGGTCTCAAGGAGCGTTCGGCGGTGATGGTGGCCGGCGTCAAGGTGGGGCGCGTCAGCCATATCGGCTTCGACCCGCAGACCTTCGAAGCGGTGGTGACGCTGCATATCGGCGACCAGTACAACATGCTCCCCACTGATACCAGTGCCAGCATCCTCACCTCGGGCCTGCTGGGCGAGAAGTATGTGGGGCTCGAACCGGGCGGCGAGGAGTCGGTACTCAAGAATGGCGACACCATCCGTCTCACCCAGTCGGCGGTGATCCTGGAACAGCTCATCGGCCAGCTGCTCTACAGCAAGGCGAGTGAAGGGGGCAATAAATGACCCACCGTCTCCTCTCCGCCGCCCTGTTCGGCTTGGCCATGCTCATCGCCGCGGTGGCGCAGGCCGGTCAGGAGCCGCAACAGCTGGTGCAATCCACCTCTGAGCAGGTGATGGCGCGGCTGAAGAAGGATCATGACCAATTGCAGAAAAAGCCCGATCTCATCTATCCGCTGGTGGAGGATCTGGTGCTGCCCCATTTCGACTTTACCAAGATGTCGCAGTGGGTGCTGGGGGTGAACTGGCGCAGCGCCAGCCCTGATCAGAAGGCGCGCTTCACCGAGCAGTTCCGCACCCTGCTGGTGCGTACCTATGCCAAGGCGCTGCTGGAGTACACCGATCAGAAGATCAGCTATCTGCCGTTCCACGCGGCTGCCGATGCCAAGACGGTGACGGTGAAGACAGAGATCATCCAGGCCGGTGGCCAAAATATTCCGGTTTACTACAACCTCTATCACAAGGGGGACGACTGGAAGGTCTATGACATCAGCATCGACGGGGTGAGCCTGGTCAACAACTACCGCACCTCCTTTGCCGAGGAGATCCGTCAGGGCGGGCTGGACAAATTGATCGCACATCTGGTGGAGATGAACAGCGGCAAGGTGAAGCCATGAACCAGGCGCACATCGAACGCTCCAGCGACGGCTCGCTCCAGGTCAGCGGCGAGCTTACCTTCGCCACCGTGACGGCACTGAATGGCAAGGCGGCCGCCCTCTTTGCCCAACCGTCCGGCGAGCTGGTCATCGACCTGGCAGGGGTGAGCCGCGCCGATAGCGCCGGATTGGCGCTACTCATCGAGTGGCTGCGTCAGGCAGGTCACCAGGGCGCTACCCTGCGCTTTAGCCACATGCCGGCACAGCTGCACAGCATCGCGGCCGCCAGCTATCTTGACACGGTGTTGCCCGTCAGCGTCTAACCCCCCGGGTTACATTCCCAGCCTCCTGGGGGTATCATCTCCGGTCCTTTTTCCGGCCAGCACGGGGGTTTCCATATGCAACCAGAAGCGGTCAAGGCACTCATCGAGGCGGGGCTACCCGGCTGCGAGGTGTACGCCAGTGGCGACGGCAGCCATTTTGATGTCACCGTCATCGGTGAGATGTTCGCCGGCAAGTCACCGGTGAACCGTCAGCGCCTGGTCTATGCCACGGTTAACGAGCAGATCACCAGCGGTGCGTTGCATGCCATCAACATCAAGACCTACACACCTGAGGAGTGGGAGAGGGCGAGCAAGCTTCGGATCTCCTAATCTCCCTTCGTGTCCGGCCATTTACAGTTCAAAGCAGAAGTGACCCATGGATAAATTGATGATCACCGGTGGTGTGCCCCTCAACGGGGAGATCCGCATCTCCGGCGCCAAGAACGCCGCGCTGCCGATCCTGGCCGCCACCCTGCTGGCCGATGAGCCGGTCACCGTCTGCAACGTGCCCCACCTGCACGACATCACCACCACCATGGAGCTGCTCGGCAACATGGGGGTGGAGCTGACCATCGATGAGAAACTCAACATCGAGGTGCACGCCAATACCATCCAGTCGTTCACCGCCCCCTACGAACTGGTGAAGACCATGCGCGCCTCGATCCTGGTGCTGGGGCCGCTAGTGGCGCGCTTCGGCCAGGCCGAGGTGTCGCTGCCCGGCGGCTGCGCCATCGGTTCGCGCCCGGTCGACATCCACATCGCCGGCCTGCAGGCACTAGGCGCCGATATCAAGGTGGAGAACGGCTTCGTGCGCGCCACCACCCACGGCAAGCGGCTCAAGGGGACCAAGATCGTCATGGAGCTGGTGACCGTCACCGGCACCGAGAACCTGCTGATGGCGGCGGCGCTGGCCGAGGGCACTACCGTGCTGGAAAACGCGGCGCGAGAACCCGAGGTGGTCGACTTGGCCAACTTCCTCATCACCCTGGGCGCGAAGATCAGCGGCGCCGGTACCAGCACCATTACCGTTGAAGGGGTGGAGCGGTTGCACGGCGGCCGCTATTGCGTGCAGCCCGATCGCATCGAGACCGGCACCTATCTGGTGGCGGCGGCGATCACCGGCGGGCGCGTCAAGCTCAAGGATACCGACCCCAGTCTGCTCGATGCGGTGTTCGACAAGCTGCGCCAGGCCGGCGCCGAGATCGAAACCGGCGAGGACTGGATCGCCCTCGACATGAAGGGTAAGCGGCCCAAGGCGGTTGATATCCACACCGCACCCTATCCGGCCTTCCCCACCGACATGCAGGCGCAGTTCTGTGCCCTCAACTGTATCGCTGAAGGGACCGGCACCCTCGTCGAGACCATCTTCGAAAACCGTTATATGCACGTGCAGGAGCTGGTGCGCATGGGCGCCCACATCCGCGTTGAAGGCAACATGGCCATCGTTAGCGGCGTGGAGAAGCTGAGCGGTGCGCCGGTGATGGCCACCGACCTGCGCGCCTCGGCGAGCCTGGTCATCGCCGCGCTGGTGGCGGAGGGCGATACCCTGGTGGATCGCATCTACCATATCGATCGCGGCTACGAGTGCATCGAGGAGAAGCTGTCGCAGCTCGGTGCGCGCATCCGCCGCGTCCCTTCGCCGGGGCGCCGCAAGAGCAACGGGGTGTGAGGCCATGAGCGACACGTTAACTATTGCCCTCTCCAAGGGGCGCATCTTCAAGGATACCCTGCCACTGCTGGCCCACGCCGGCATCGTGCCGAAGGATGATCCGGAGACCAGCCGCAAGCTGATCCTCGACACCAACATCGACACGGTGAAGCTGGTGATCATCCGCGCCTCCGACGTGCCCACCTATGTGGAGTACGGCGCCGCCGACCTCGGCGTGGCGGGCAAGGATGTGTTGATGGAGCATGGCGGTGATGGGCTCTACGAACCGCTCGATTTGCAGATCGCGCGCTGCAAGTTGATGGTAGCCGGGCCGGTGGGTGTCCCCGAAACCGCGGGACGGATGAAAATCGCTACCAAATACGTCAACTCGACGCGCCGCTACTACGCCGAGCAGGGCAAGCAGGTGGAGATCATCAAGCTGTACGGCTCGATGGAGCTGGCGCCGCTGGTGGGACTCGCCGATCGCATCGTCGATGTGGTCGATACCGGCAACACCCTCAGGGCCAACGGCTTGGCGCCGCTGGAGCACATTGCCGACATCAGCTCGCGCCTCATCGTCAACAAGGCGGCGATGAAGATGAAGCACCAGACCATCAAGCAGTTCATCGCGCAGATCGCCGAAGCGGTCAAACAGCGCAGCGGCAAATAATCAACAATTTGGGATTCAAAGGAACGGCCATGACCACCCTCAAGCGACTCGACACCACCAATGCCAACTTCTGGAGCGAGCTCGATCATCTGCTGGCGTGGGAAGGTGTCTCCGACGACAAGGTCAACGCCACGGTGCGCGAGATCCTGCACAACGTGCGTAGCCGCGGCGATGCGGCGGTGGTGGAGTACACCAACCGCTTCGATCGCATGAGTGCGCCGTCGATGAGCGCGCTGGAGATCCCGCTGGCCCGCTTGCAGGAGGCGTTGAAGAAGATCAGCGCCGAGCAGCGCAGTGCACTGGAACTCTCCGCCGAACGTATCCGCAGTTACCACGCGCGCCAGAAGCAGGAGTCGTGGAGCTACACCGAGGCCGACGGCACACTGCTCGGCCAGCAGGTGACGCCGCTCGATCGCGTCGGTCTCTATGTGCCGGGCGGCAAGGCCGCCTACCCATCGTCTGTATTGATGAACGCCATCCCCGCCAAGGTGGCCGGCGTCAACGAGTTGATCATGGTGGTGCCGACACCGGACGGCATCATCAACGAACTGGTGTTTGCCGCCGCCGCGGTGGCCGGGGTCGATCGCGTCTTCGCCATCGGCGGTGCGCAGGCCGTTGCTGCACTCGCCTACGGTACCGAGAGCGTGCCGCGTGTCGACAAGGTCGTCGGCCCCGGCAACATCTACGTGGCCACCGCCAAGGGGATGGTGTTCGGCACCGTCGGCATCGACATGATCGCCGGTCCTTCGGAGATCCTGGTGGTGTGCGATGGCAAAACGAATCCTGACTGGATCGCCATAGACCTCTTCTCGCAGGCGGAGCACGACGAGGATGCCCAGTCGATCCTGGTCTCTCCTGACGGCGCCTTCCTCGACGCGGTGAAGGCCAGCATCGAAAAGCTTTTACCCACCATGGAGCGCGCCGATATCATCCGCGCTTCGCTGCACGCGCGCGGCGCACTGATCAAGGTGCGCGACATGGCGCAGGCGGTCGAAGTGGCCAACTTCATCGCGCCGGAACACCTCGAACTGTCGGTGGACGATCCGCTCGCCCTGTCGAAGCAGATCAAGCACGCCGGCGCCATTTTCATGGGCCGCTACACCGCCGAAGCGCTGGGCGATTACTGTGCCGGTCCCAACCACGTGCTGCCCACCTCGCGCACCGCGCGCTTCTCCTCACCGCTGGGCGTCTACGATTTCCAGAAGCGCTCCTCGCTCATCCTGTGTTCGGCCGATGGCGCCTCGCAGCTGGGCAAGACCGCCTCCTGCCTGGCGCGCGGCGAAGGGCTGACGGCGCACGCCCGTTCGGCGGAATTTCGTATTAAAAACAACTAAACCGCGAAGGACGCGAAGGAACGCAAAGGTTAATCATGGAACTCCTTTGCGCCAGTGTGCATCTGACGGTGAATCACCATGGAAAAAGTTAAAGCCCTCGTTGAACAGTGGGTGCGCCCCGAGATCCGCGCCATCTCTGCCTACCACGTGCCCGATCCGGGAACGATGATCAAGCTCGACGCAATGGAGAATCCCTATCGCTGGCCGCAGGCGATCGTCGATGAGTGGCTGGCACTGTTGCGCGATGTGGAACTCAATCGCTATCCCGATCCGGGGGCGCGCAAACTGAAGGCTCACCTGCGCGAGGCGATGGGCGTACCCGAGGGGATGGACATCCTGCTCGGCAACGGCTCCGACGAGATCATCCAGATGATGGCGATGGCGCTGGCGGCACCGGGGCGCGTGGTGCTGGCCCCCGAACCGGGCTTCGTCATGTACAAGATGATCGCCACCTTCTGCGCCATGGAGTATGTGGGCGTGCCGCTCGCCGCCGACTTCTCCCTCGACCTGCCGACGATGCTCGCCGCCATCGAGCAGCACCAGCCGGCCCTCATCTTCCTCGCCTATCCCAACAACCCCACCGGCAACCTGTTTGATGAAAAGGCCATCGAGGCGATCCTCAGTAAGGCGCCGGGGCTGGTGGTGCTCGACGAGGCGTACCACGCCTTCGCCGAACAGAGCTTCATGGGCCGCCTCGGCGAGTTTCCCAACCTGGTCGTGATGCGCACCGTCTCCAAGCTGGGGTTGGCCGGGCTGCGCCTCGGTTTGTTGGCGGGGCCGAAGGCGTGGCTCGACGAGTTCGACAAGGTGCGCCTCCCCTACAACATCAATGTACTCACCCAGGCGAGCGGCGAGTTCGCCCTCAGTCACCGTGCGCTGTTTGATGCGCAGACCGCGCAGTTGCGCAGCGATCGCGAACACCTTGCCGGCGAGCTGGCGGCCATCGACGGTCTCACTGTCTATCCGAGTCGCGCCAACTTCATCCTGTTCCGCGTGCCTAACGGCAAGGGGGATCTGGTTTTCGAAGGGCTCAAGGAGCGCAAGGTGCTGATCAAAAACCTCAACCGCAGTGGCGGCCCGCTCAAGGATTGCCTGCGTGTTACCGTCGGTACCCCGGAAGAGAATCGCGCCTTCCTCGACGCACTACGCGCCACACTGGCGTGGGCGGTGCATCGCTAGCATGGGTACACTGCCGGCCATCACCGAACTCTCTGCAGTGGTGGTGGCGGCTGCCCGGCAGGAGCTGCTGCCGCGTTTCCGTCAGGGAAGTTTCAGCCGCAAGGCGGATGACTCGCTGCTCACCGAAGCTGACCTGGCGATGCAGCAGCGCCTGGCGCGCGAATTTCACCACCACTGGCCACACATCGCCTTTCTCGGCGAGGAGATGACGGCGGAGCAGCAACAAGGCCTGCTCGCCAATGATGCCCAGGGCGTCTGGATCGTCGATCCCCTCGATGGCACGCGCAACTTTGCCGCCGGTCTGCCGTTCTTTTCGGTTTCGGTAGCGTTGCTGCTAAAGGGGGAGGTAGTGCTCGGAGTGGTTTACGACCCGGTGCGCGATGAGTGCTTCACTGCGGTGAAAGGCGAGGGCGGGCAATGCAATGGTGCCCCATTACAGTCGGTGGTATTTCCGCACGAACTCAGCCAGACAATTTCCCTCATCGATTTCAAACGGCTCTCTTCCGAACTCGCTGCGCGCCTCGTCACCGAGCGCCCCTTCAGTTCGCAGCGCAGTTTCGGCTCGGTGGCCATCGATTGGTGTTGGCTGGCGGCGGGGCGTTGTCACACCTACCTGCACGGCGGGCAACGTCTGTGGGATTATGCGGCGGGCTTGTTGATCTTTGCCGAGGCGGGCGGCAAGGCGGTGACTTTGCAAGGTGAACCGCTGTTCAATGGTACGCTGGCAGCCCGCTCGGCTGTTGCAGCGCTGGATCAAAAATTGTGGCGCGACTGGTGTACATGGCTTGGTGTGCCCCTTTAACAGGATGCCGAAAAAAGCTCTCTACAACTCAAAATGCACATTTACAGCCATGTAAGCGGGCTTTTTCAACAACCGGTCAAATCGAGCGCTTCAAGCCTTCTCAACGCTGCTCCTGCGTCGGTCGCTCACCAATCTCCACCTTCACCTCCATGGCCTTGCCATTTCTCAGCGCGTTCAGCTTGATCGATTCGCCAGGAGCAGTGCGGGCGATCATGTTCAGGGCCGCGTTGGCATCGCTCACCTTGGTACCATTCACTTCGGTAAGGACATCACCCGGTTTGAGGCCGGCCTTGTCGGCGGGACCACCGCGCAACACTCCGGCGATGATTGCCCCGTGCGGCTCCTTGAGGCCGAACGATTCGGCCAACTCTGGCGTGATCGCCTGGATCTCCACGCCGAGCCAGCCGCGTCGCACATGACCGAATTCGATAATCTGCTCCATGCTCCCCTTGGCAAGGCTGGTGGGAATGGCGAAGCCGATCCCCTGTGAGCCGCCGCTGCGGCTGAAGATGGCGGTGTTGATGCCGATCAGTTCTCCGGAGGCGGTGATGAGTGCGCCGCCGGAGTTGCCGGGATTAATGGCGGCATCGGTCTGAATGAAGTTCTCGAAGGTGTTGATGCCGAGCTGGCTGCGGCCGGTGGCGCTGACGATACCGAAGGTGACGGTCTGACCAACGCCGAATGGATTGCCGATCGCCAGCACCACGTCCCCTACCTGCAATTGATCTGAATTGCCCAGGGTGATCACCGGCAGATCGGTCAGTTCCATCTTGAGTACCGCCAGGTCGGCTTCCGGGTCGGCACCGACAATTTTCGCATCGGCCGTGCGCCCATCCTTGAGGGTAACGCTGATCTGTTCAGCCCCCTCGATGACGTGGTTGTTGGTGAGGATGTAGCCCTGCGAATTGATGATCACCCCGGAGCCGAGCGAGGTCTCCTGGCGCTGGCGAGGCATGGCTCCCGGCGAATCACCAAAGAAGTGGCGAAAAAGAGGGTCGTCGAACAGGGGATTGGCCTGTTCCTCGACCACCTTGCGGGTGGCGATATTGACTACGGCCGGGGCGGCGCGGGTCACGGCCTCGGCATAGGAGACGGGGCCTTCTGTACGAGGGCTACCACCGGGGGTGGCCTGTTCGATGATCTCAACGATGTTTCTCTGACCGGTGAAAAGTTCGGGCTTCCAGAGCGAGATGAGAAAGGCGAGAGCAAGTCCGATGGTGACGGAGCGAAACAGAAAGACGATGGATTTGCGCAGGGTCATGATGGGATCTGTTCAGATGTGTGAAGCTAATGAAGTAGAATCTTAACCCAATTGCAAGGAGGACGCATGGTTAACCGCGACGAACTGGTCGCCTTCTGCGACATATTTTTGGACAGTGGTGCCTATCAGGATTACGCGCCGAACGGACTGCAGGTGGCCGGAAGCGAGACCATCACCACGCTGGTAAGCGGAGTCACCGCGTGCGAGGCGTTGATCGAGGCGGCCATCGAGCTGAACGCCGATGCCCTGCTGGTGCACCATGGCTGGTTCTGGCGGGGTGAGGATCCACGGATAGTGGGGATGAAGCAGCGCCGCCTCAAGCGGCTGCTCTGCGCCGGCGTCAATCTCATCGCCTACCATCTGCCGCTCGATGGTCATGCCACGCTGGGGAACAACGTGCTGCTGGGCGAGCGTTTGGGCGTTGCGCAGCACGGGCGCTTTGGCTCTGGCCCGGCGGGAGGCATCGCCTGTTATGGGGTGGTGGAACCGGCGCTCTCTGCCGAGGCGTTTGCCCGGCATATTGAGCAGGTGCTGGGGCGGAGCCCACTGCTATTGCAGGGTGGCTCCCATCCCATCTATCGCGTCGGTTGGTGTAGTGGCGCCGCCCAGGAGACACTGGAGCAGGCCGCCAGCCTGGGACTTGACGCCTTCATCAGTGGCGAGGCGTCGGAGCGCACCTTTCACACGGCGCGCGAACTGGGCATCCACTACTTTGCTGCCGGCCACCATGCCACCGAGCGCTATGGAGTTTCCGCGCTGGGAGAGCACCTGGCGCTCAAGTATGGACTCACTCACCACTTTATTGATATCGACAATCCCGTTTGAGGGATGCGGTATTCCAGCTTGACCGCCAAGAGCGGTTTGTAACAAACTATACGGCTAAATTCGCGGGAGTTTAGAACCTGCTTATTTTCTGAACCTCCGGCCGTCTCGTACGGATATATGGATATATATGGGGGCTCCGGCGAAAAACAACGGATTTTCTATCCAGGTCCATTTTTGGGAGAGGCTTGATGAGTAAAGAAGGCGTTGACAAGGGCAGACGCCGCTTCCTCACGGCTGCCACCGCAGTTGTCGGTGCAGCAGGTGCAGTAGGCGCTGTAATCCCGTTTGTGGTCTCCATGCAGCCGAGCGCCCGCGCCCAGGCCGCGGGGGCCCCGGTTGAAGCTGATATCAGCAAACTTGAACCGGGTCAGATGATGACCGTCGAGTGGCGCGGCAAGCCTGTGTGGATCGTGCGCCGCACCGAACAGAACCTGGCTGATCTGCCGAGCAACGACCCCCGTCTGCTCGATCCCAACTCCGATAACACCGCACAGCAGCCTGAGTGGGCCAAGAACGAGTTCCGTTCGCTGGAGGCGCACAAGGAGATCCTGGTATTGGTCGGCATCTGTACCCACCTCGGTTGCTCGCCCACCTACCGTCCTGACCTCGCTCCGGCCGATCTTGGCGCCGACTGGAAGGGCGGCTTCTTCTGCCCTTGCCACGGTTCCCGTTTCGACCTCGCCGGCCGCGTATTCTCCGGCGTCCCCGCTCCCAAGAACTTGGTGGTTCCACCCTACCTGTTCCTGAGCGATAGCCGTGTCCTGATCGGCGAAGAGAAAGGAGCCGCCTGATGAGCAAGATGACACAACTGCTTGAATGGGTGGATGCCCGCTTCCCGGCCACACAGATGTGGAAGGAGCATCTCTCCGAATACTACGCACCGAAGAATTTCAATTTCTGGTACTTCTTCGGCTCCCTGGCGCTGTTGGTGCTGGTCAACCAGATCGTCACCGGCATCTGGCTGGCGATGAACTACAAGCCGGACGCAGCCCTGGCCTTCGCCTCGGTTGAGTACATCATGCGTGACGTCGACTTCGGTTGGCTGATCCGCTACATGCACTCCACGGGTGCCTCCGCCTTCTTCATCGTCATTTACCTGCACATGTTCCGCGGGCTGATGTACGGTTCCTACCAGAAGCCGCGCGAGCTGCTCTGGATCTTCGGCGTGGTGATCTACCTGGTGATGATGGCGACCGCCTTCTTCGGCTATCTGCTCCCCTGGGGCCAGATGTCATTCTGGGGTGCGCAGGTTATCGTCAACCTGTTTGCGGCGGTGCCCATTGTCGGTGATGACCTGTCGGTGTGGGTGCGCGGTGACTTCGTTATCTCCGACACCACCCTGAACCGCTTCTTTGCCTTCCACTTCGCCCTGCCGTTCATTCTGGCCGCGCTGGTGGTGCTGCACCTGCTCGCCCTGCACCATGTTGGTTCCAGCAATCCCGACGGCATCGAAATCAAGAAGAACAAGGGTCCGGACGGTCATCCGCTCGACGGTATTCCGTTCCATCCCTACTACACCGTCAAGGATATCGTTGGCGTGGTGGTGTTCATGATGTTCTTTGCGGCCGTGCTGTTCTTTGCACCGGAGATGGGAGGCTTCTTCCTGGAGCACCCGAACTTCGAGCCAGCCAACCCGATGAAGACCCCGCCGCATATTGCCCCGGTCTGGTACTTCACCCCCTTCTACGCCATGCTGCGTGCGATTCCGCCCATGTTCGGTTCGCAGTTCCCTGGCGTGGTGGTGATGTTTGCCGCCATCGCAATCCTGTTCGTGCTGCCCTGGATGGATCGTAACCCGGTCAAGTCGTTCCGCTATCGCGGCATCCTGTCGAAGCTGGCCCTGGCAGTGTTCGCGGTCTCCTTCGTGGTCCTCGGCTGGCTGGGTGTACAGCCTTCCACTCCGGGCAAGACCATGCTGGCACAGCTCTTCACGTTCCTGTACTTCGCCTATTTCTTCTCGCTGATGTTCATTCACAAGTTTGAGAAGAGCAAACCGGTTCCGGAGAGGGTTACCCAATGAAAAAGCTGATAATTGCCTTCATGTTTGCCGCGCTGCCGGGGCTGGCTCTTGCCTCTACGGGCGGTGTACATCTGGATCCGGCCCATGTCGATCTGAACGATAAGGCTTCGCTGCAGCGTGGTGCCAAGTTGTTCGTCAACTACTGTCTGAGCTGTCACTCCGCCGCCTTCCAGCGTTATAACCGCATGGGCAAGGACCTGGGGTTGACCGATGATGAGGTGAAGGCCAACCTGATGTTCGCCTCCGAAAAGGTGGGTGACACCATGACCATCGCCATGCCTACGGGGGACGCCAAGAAGTGGTTTGGCAATCCTCCGCCGGACCTCTCGGTGATGGCGCGTGCACGTGGTGCCGACTACATCTACACCTACCTGCGCAGCTTCTATGTGGACGAGAAGAAGCCGACGGGCACCAATAACACAGTCTTCCCCGACGTGGGCATGCCCAACGTGCTGTGGGAGTTGCAGGGGCTGCAGAAGCCGCTCTACAAAACCGAGCTAGATCATGAGGGTAACGAGACCCACGTGCTCACCGGTTTTGAGCCGGTGACCAAAGGCACCATGAGCACGACCGAGTTTGATCAGGCTGCGCTCGATTTGACCAATTTCCTGGTCTACATCGGTGAGCCGGCGCAACTGCAGCGCAAGAGCCTCGGTGTCTGGGTGTTGCTGTTCCTCGGCATTCTCTTCGTCTTCGCCTACGCGCTGAAGAAGGAGTACTGGAAGGACGTGCACTGATCCCGCCGCAACAGGCACGGTGTGATAACATAGACACCGTGCCCGCGCCGGGGCTGGGCCCGGAACAGAAAAGAGGGGGCGAAAGCCCCCTCTTTTTTTCCAGCAGGCCAACAGGGGAGATAAGACGATAATGGCAGTGATATCCAGCAGACGTTCGGTCATGACGCTCTTCTCCGGTGCGTCCGATGCCTATAGCCATCGTGTCAGGATTGTCATGGCTGAAAAAGATGTGACCGTCGACATCGTCTCGGTCGATGCCAATAACACCCCCGAGGATTTCCTCGACCTCAACCCCTACCAGACCCTGCCCACCCTGCTCGATCGCGACTTGGTGCTCTATACCGCGCCGATCATCATGGAGTATCTGGACGAGCGCTATCCTCATCCGCCCCTGATGCCGGTCGATCCGGTGGCCCGCGCCAACAACCGCCTGATGCTCCATCGCATTGAGAAGGATCTCTACAGCCAGTTCGACCTGATCGTGGAAGGCAACGACAAGGTGGCGGCCAAAGCCCGCAAAGAGTTGCGTGACCAGTTGCTGGTGATCAGCCCCATCTTCCAGCAGAAGCCTTTCTTTCTCAGTGACGAGTTTTCCCTGGTCGACTGTACCTTGGCACCTTTGCTGTGGCGTTTGCCACTGCTGGATATTTCCCTGCCGAAACAGGCCCAGCCGCTGCTCGACTATGCGGAGCGGATTTTCCGCCGCCGCTCCTTCAAGCTGAGCCTGAGCGAAATCGAATCCGAAATGCGCCACTAGGCCTGCCCATCTACATGACATCAAGCCGCCCCTACTTATTGCGCGCCCTTTACGACTGGATCATCGACAACGGCATGACCCCCCATCTGCTGGTGGATGCGGAGTATCCCGGCTGTGAGGTACCACGCCAGTACGTGGCCGACGGGCGCATCGTCTTCAACGTCAATCCCGCCGCGGTCAATGGGCTTAGTCTTGGTAACGACTACGTGCTGTTTGATGCCCGCTTCGGCGGAACCCCCATGAATGTCACCATACCGCTGCTCGCGGTGCTCGCCATCTATGCGCGTGAGAATGGCCGGGGCATGGTGTTCAACGAAGAGGAGCCAGGGAGCGAGCCGCCACCCGAACCAGAAGGACCTGCACCGAAGCCGTCGCGCCCCTCACTGCGTGTCGTCAAATAGTCGCCTACCGGAGTGACCTATCAGCTGCTTTCATATGGGCAAGCGGCTTAACGCTGGCGGTACCCACTGCCCCCGGGGTGGGAGGTCAGGGCAGGGTCTTCTGAGGATTGAGGATGTGAAAGGGATCGAACTGATCCTTGATGGCATGCATCAGGGTGATGGCGGCTGGCTCCAGTTCGCGCGCCACAAACTCGCGCTTGACCAGGCCGATGCCGTGCTCCCCGGAGAGGGTGCCGTCGAGCGAGAGTACCAGTGAGAAGATCTCGTCAAGGCAGGGTTCGGCGTGCTGCATCTGCGCCGGGTCATCGGGATCGACCAGCAGGTTGACGTGGATATTGCCGTTTCCGGCGTGGCCGAAATTGACGATGGTAATGCCGTAGCGTTGCCCGAGCGCTGCGACGCCATTGATGAGGGCGGGGATGCGCGATACCGGTACCACCACATCCTCGTTGATCTTCTTCGGGGCTATCGCACGCAGTGCCGGCGAGAGCGCCTTGCGCGCCTCCCACAAGCTGGCGCTCTCCTCTATGCTTGGCGCGCTGCGGATCTCCAGGCAGCCGTCGCCTTCAGCGGCTCTTGATACCGCCTGAATGGAGCGCTCCAGCTCTTCTGCGGCGCCGTCCACCTCTATCATCAGCAGTGCCTGACACTCCGCGGGCAGGGCAGTGGGCAGGCGCTCACGGATCAGCTCGACCGCGTTGCCGTCCATGAATTCAAGGGCGCAGGGGGTGACCGGTTGGGCCATGATGCGTGACACCGCTCGCGCGGCAGAGCCGATGTCACGATAGAGGGCGCGCAAGGTGCGTGTCGCTTCGGGTAACGGCGTCAGTTTCAGTATCGCCTCGGTGATGATGGCCAGTGTCCCTTCGCTCCCGATCAGCAGCCGTGTCAGGTCGTAACCGACCACCCCCTTGGTGGTATGCACACCGCTATGCATGGCGCTGCCAGTGCCGGTGACAAAACGCAGGCCGAGTACATTGTCGCGGGTGGTGCCGTATTTTACCGCGCGGGGTCCTGCCGAGTTGCAGGCGAGATTGCCGCCGACGGTACACACGGCGGCGCTGGTGGGATCGGGTGGCCAGAAGAAGCCGTAGCGTGCGGCGGCCTGCTGTACTTCGAGATTGGTGACACCGGGCTGTACCGTGATGGTGCGATTGTCGGGATCGAGCGCCAGGATGCGGTTGAGTCGCTCGGTGGAGAGCACCAGGCCACCCGCTACCGGCACACTGGCACCGGTGGTGGCGGTGCCCCGACCACGTGCCACCACCGGGACACGATGCGCAGCGCAGAGAGTAACGATGCGCGCCACCTCCTCGTGTGAAACCGGAAAGACCACCACATCGGGCAGTACGTGGCGGCGGCTGTTATCGCCACCGTAGGGCCAGCGACTGGCTACATCGGTAATGACCTGCTCTGCGGGCAAGATTCGCAGCAGTTCATCGAGAAAGAGCTGGGAGAGGTGGGGCACGGCCGGATGCCTAGTCGAGATACTCTAACATCTTCACCACGCGCTTCACCCCTTCGATGTCGCGGGCGATCACGCCGGCGACAAAACCTTCGTGCCGGGTGACTACCCCCATCAGGTAGACGGTCTGTCGTTCAGTGACCACCTTGAAGCGGTTGGCGCGGAAATTTCGTTCCGCCACCATGCGTGATTTGACCTTAGTGGTGATCCAGCTGTCCTGGGAGCGGCTATTCATGCTGCTGAGCGGGCCGGCGAGCACCTCGTTACGCACTTCGCGCACCTTCTCCAGTCTGCCGACCTCTGCCTGCAGGCGCGCCAGCGCGTCGGCCTGCAGGGATTCGCCGGTGATGAGTAGCACGCCGTTGACGCTGGTGAAGTTGAGATGGCTCGCTTCGACAAATTGTGCATCGCGCTGCGCCAGTGCGGCCGCTTGCGATTCGATCGATTCATCGGCAGTGATGGTGGCGGTGCTGCGTTCGTCCTGGGCGATGACCACGGTGCCGGCCGCGGCGGCCCCCATCAGCACCGGCGCGGCGCAGCCACTGAGTGCAGCGGCGCCCGCCAGTAGCGTCAGGAGTCGCAGGCGCAGTTTCACCACTACTGCTCCCCCGCGCCGAACAGATGTTGATCAATGAGATCGCACAAACAATGGATAATCAACAAATGGACCTCCTGAATGCGTGCGGTAACATCGGAGGGCACGCGCAGTTCCACATCACCCTCGCTCAGCTGCGAGGCCATCACCCCCCCTTCGCGCCCGGTGAGGGCAATCACCAGCATGCTACGGTCGTGGGCGGCATCGATGGCACGCACCACGTTGCGTGAATTGCCGCTGGTGGAGATGGCGAGCAGGATGTCGCCGGGCTGTCCCAGCGCGCGTACCTGCTTGGCGAAAACCTCGTCGTAGTGGTAGTCGTTGGCGATGGAGGTAATGGTCGAGGTGTCGGTGGAGAGCGCAATGGCGGGCAGTCCGGGACGCTCTCGCTCGAAACGGTTGAGCATTTCCGATGAGAAGTGCTGGGCATCACCAGCCGAACCACCGTTGCCGCAGCTCAGGATCTTGTGCCCCTGCAATAGGGCGCCGCTAAGGCTGCTTGCGGCCTGGGCGATGGCAGGGGTGAGCAGCTCGAGTGCGGCCTGCTTGGTGCTTATGCTGTCGAGAAAATGGCGTTCTATGCGTTGCAGATCGGTCATGGTCTTTTCAATGGGCTTCGATGGCGTTGGTGATCCACTCCACTCTCATGGTGCCATCATGGGGGTGGACGGTGACGACGTCAAAGCGGCACGGGGTATTGGTCAGGCGCTGTTCGCTGAGAAAAGTTTGCGCGGCGCGAATCAATTTCTGCTGCTTGGCCATGTCGATACTGGCTGCCGCGCCGCCGAAGCGTGTGCTGCTCCGGTAGCGGACCTCGACGAAGACCAGCGTGTCACCATCGCGCATTATGAGGTCGATTTCGCCACTGCGACAGTGGTAGTTGCGGGCATGAAGTCTTAAACCCTGGGCACTCAGGTGATCACAGGCGGCTTGCTCCGCCTGGGCACCTCGCGCGGCAGCGATGGCGCGCTCATCGGTCACGGCATTAGTCCGTCAGGTTTTCGAGCGGCTGCGGCAGGCCGTCTTTAAAGCGAGCCCACTTGAGTTGGCGCAGCAGCCGACCACCACTCTCCAGACGCAGGGTTCCCGTCTCACCCGGATAGCGCTCGTAGGGGTAACTCTGCAAGGTACGCAGCATCGGCACCAGATGGTAGGCATCGATCCCCATCGCCACCAGACGCTGCAACTGGCCACCATAATGCGGCAAATTTGCCTGCAGGGCGTGGCGCTGAGCCTGTTGCGGACCATCGCTGTCGAAGGTCCACGGCATGTCACAGAACATCACCCCATCCAGATCCCGGTCCTGATTGGCATCGGGGCGTCCACCGTAGATGGTGGAGGTGGCATAGATCGGCAGATCGCCGGCGAAGTTGAATTTGAGCTGCGGGCGCAGCAGGCGTCCCTGGATCGGCAGGGCGGCGACGAACAGGGCCTGGATATCCTGGCGGCGGCGCGGGGTGAATTCCAGCTTCTTGCCCAGCACCTGCTGCAGTCGTTGGCGTCGCGCATCGCTGTCGGCCAGTTTGAGCAGATCTTCGAGCTGGGTGGTGTAGTCCATCTGCTGTGGTTCATAGAGCGTTTTGCCAGCAAGGATTCCGCCTAGTTCGTTCCAGCGGGCGGCAAACGCCTCGGCCATACGGTTACCCAGTGCATCATCGGAGGCGATCACAGCCATACGGGTGTGACCGTCGGCCCAGGCCCGCTCCGCCGCGACGATGGCCTCCTCCTCGGGAGAGAGTGCGAACTGGAAGATATTGTCGTTCATTGCCGGACCGGTGTAATTGAGCGCCAGCACCGGGACGGGTAGTTGATCCTGGGTGGCGAGTACCTGTACCTGTCCCTTGTCCAGGGGGCCGATGACAAACTGGGCCCCTTCGGATACCGCCAATTGATACCGGCTCAATATCTGCTCGGGGCTGGTTCCTGCGTCGTAGATGTTGAGGCGGATCGACTCGTGGCCTGGGCTCTGATAGTAAGCGGCCAGTACGCCGTCGCGAATGGCCGCACCCGCCTGGGCAAATTGGCCGCTAAGGGGCAACAGCAATCCGATGACCGAGGGGCGGCGCGTCAGTTCGCGGCTGCGCTCCAGTAGGTCTGCAAGGAATTTCTGCTTGACCGGGTGGCCGGGATAGGCGCGGCGCCACAGGTCGATGCGTTGCTGCATCATCTCGGGACCCAGTGCCAGGTTTTTGGCCATCGCCGCCAGCTCGATCCAGCCACTGAGCGTATCGGGCGGTGGCTGGCGCCGGGTCTGTTCCAGGGCTTCGCGTGAGAGGGTGCCCAGCGCCTGCCAGATGGCCAGCTGGTTCGCCTCCCGCTCCGCTTCGCTAGCGAGGAACGGTTCTCGCGCCACAAACTCCCGCGCCGTGTCGAGGGGCTTTTCCAGACGGCTGTAGGCCGCGGCGCGCAGGCGATAGAAGTCAGCGTACAGCGTCCGCTCGCTTGCGGGTGCCGCCGGTCTCTGCAGGATGCTCAGGGCCAGCTCGGGGTCCTTGCGCAGCACGATGTCGCCGCGCAGCAACTGCCGGCGCACCAACAGCTGTGGTGACAGGCCGGCGAGGTTCATCGACTCAAGCATCTGTAAGGCCTGCTGGCTGCGCTCCGACTTGTGCAACGCCTCGGCGATATAGAGCTCGTACTCCTGACGTTTGGGAGGCACGGCCTTGTCGCGCAGCGGCGTGAAGCGGCGGATGGCTTCGTCGTATTGCCCTTCATAAAACGCCTGCATCGCCTCATCGACCGAGGTATCGCCAGTGGGTGTAACTGCGGGAGGGGTGACGGCGCATCCCGCGACAAGCAGCAACAGCAACGGGAGAATTCTGAATAAATTTTTCATAGGGTTATCGTAGCGGCTCCATGGCACGCAAACTGTGTTAGCTTTCCAAGAATCGAACAGTATCGTGATGGGGTGAAGGGGTGTCAACGAAAGCGGGAACTCTCTATGTGGTAGCGACACCGATCGGCAATCTGGGAGATATGACCCCGCGTGCCGTCGAGGTGCTGAGGGCGGCGGGGCATATCGCGGCGGAGGATACCCGCCACAGCGCGGGGTTGCTGCACCATTTCGGCATCGCCACCCCGATGATCGCCCTGCACGAGCACAACGAACGGCAGCGTGCCCAGATGCTGCTGGAGCGCCTGCTCGCCGGCGAGGATATCGCTCTCATCTCCGATGCCGGCACCCCACTCATCAGCGACCCGGGCTATCACCTGGTACGCCAAACCCGTGCCGCCGGTGTGAAAGTGGTCCCGGTCCCCGGCACCAGCGCCCTCATCGCGGCCCTCTCGGTGAGCGGATTGCCCACCGACCGTTTCTGTTTCGAAGGTTTTCTTCCGGCCAAGAGCGGTGCGCGGACGGCACGCCTCGAACTGTTGCGGCGGGAGACTCGCACCCTTGCCTTTTATGAGGCGCCCCACCGCATCGAAGAGACCCTGGCGGACGCCGTTGCGGTCTTTGGTGCAGCGCGCGAGGCGGTAATGGCGCGCGAGCTGACCAAGACCTGGGAGACGCTACTGGCCATGCCCTTGGGCATGCTGCTGGAACGGGTGAAGAGCGACCCCGATCAACGCCGCGGTGAGATCGTCCTGCTTATCGCCGGTGCAGAGCTTGCTGACGAAACCGAAGAGGAGGCGCGCCGGGTCGCACTCCTGCTTGCCGAAGAGCTGCCAGTAAAACAGGCTGCTTCGTTGGCGGCAAAGATCACCGGGGCGCGCAAGAATGCGCTGTATGACTATCTGCTCAAACGAGAGGAGTAGTGGGGCAGCTTGAATCGTGCGGCGTTTGCACTATTGGGAGTTAGGGCCGTCTTTTGCGGAAGAGGAAATCAACTGCCAATAAAAAAGCCGGTCAGGGACCGGCTATTTATCGTCTACACCCGGCCCGGATTAGAGGGCGCGGATGCGGGCGTTGA
>DASWUD010000081.1:0-24596 GCA_036401755.1 Gammaproteobacteria bacterium | reverse complement strand
AGCAGCGGTAGCGGCGGGAGCAGGCGCGCCGTCTGGAGATAACGCCGGGTCACGTGGCCGGCGCTGCGCAGCCGGGTGCGAAATTCACTCATGGGAAAATCTCGATGCAAACGGTGGCAAATCGGGCAGAAAAAACTCGCTGACCAACAGGGGGTGGCCCTGGAGCCTGAACAGCGAGCGGCGTCCCCAGGCGTCATGCGGCAACGGTGCACAGGCGGCCAGTAGCCGACTGTGGCGGGAGATGCGTGCGATTTGCAGCGCGGAACGTTGCAGCGCGGGGTGGGCAAACAGGTAGGCACCGAGCGGACGGTTGCCGAGATGCGCAAGGCGGCGTTGTGCACCCCGCAGAGAAGCGATCGGGATCACGGTGCGGGCGAAGACCCATGGCTTGTCAGCGCACCAGAGCCGCACCTGGCGAATCAAGGCGCGCTGACTTGGCGCCGTGCCGAGCGCGCGAGACTCATCCAGCCGCGGGCGGCCCCAGCCGAGCGAGATCAGCTCGACCGAAAAATGTCCCTGGCAGCGCTCCTGCAGGCGGCGCGTCAGTGACGACTCATCGAGCAGCCAGTCGCGCAGTGTGGCAGGAAGGTGGTGCCGCTGCCGGGCGCTGTCGTACCAGCGTGGCTCGCAGGAGCGGGTGGGGTGGAGATCCATGGCGCGATTATACGCGCAGCCAGCAATCGCAGCGACTCAGTCAGGCAGTTGCAGTACTCCGTGCTCGAGCACGAAGAACGGGTTCCAGGCAACCTCCCAGGGGTAACCATCGGGATCGGCAAAGTAACCGGAATAACCGCCCCACTCGGCTTGTTGTGCCGGCTTGAGCAGCACCCCACCGGCCGTGACGGCCTGCGCCAGTACCCGCGTGACGCTCTTTTTGTCGGCGACGTTCTGTGCGAGGGTGATCCCGCCAAAGCCGCTGCCGCTCTTTAGCGTGGCGTCAGCGGCCAGCAGCTTGCGTGGATATAAAGCCAAGGCGGTGCCGGTGGCCAGCTTGAAGATGGCAAAATCTCCGACGCTCGCACTTGACTGTGGCCAGCCCAGGCCATCGCGATAGAAGGCGACAGCGCGTGCGAGATCACGTACGCCCAGGGTGATGATGTTCAGACGTGGTTCCATAACCTTCCCGACTGAAAAGCGTTTTAGCGAGTAATGAGCACCTGGTTGAATTGGATGACGGGCTCGATATCGGTGTAGTTGGGCATGTCACCCTGTAATAGTGCGGCATGGGGCATGAAGGCAGCCACAAAGCTCTCTACGGAGTCGAACAGGAAGTGGCACATGGCCACGTAGGTGGCCTCGCTGCCCGGCACGGCACCGCCAATGCCTTGCTCCACCGAAACACCCTTGAAGCCGGGATGGCTGCTCAGCAGTTGAATGGAGTGCGGCATGTGTTTGTCGATGTAGTAGCGCAAATCGAAGCGTGAGCCTTTGGTGTTTGGGTAGAGAATGGTGATCCTGATCATGGTGTGCCTCACGTGGGTGGGAGTAAGCGGGTAACCGAGAATTTACGACTTGCCTGTTTGCTTATGAAAGTGGTCGTGTCGCAGCGAGCAGCTTGAGACCGAGCAAGGCCATGACCCCGCCCGCTACGCGATCCACATGGTGTTTGGAGCGCAGATAGGCGTTCTGCAGTGCTGCAGAGGAGAGCGCCAGCGCGACGATGGAATACCAACCTGTCTCTACCAAGAAGACCAGAAGCGGAAGTGCCAGGGTGGCAGCTGGCGGCAGGTGTTGCGGCAGCAGTGCCGCGAAGATGCTGCCGTAGACAATAGCGGTCTTCGGATTGCTCAACTGGGTTACCAGGCCGAGCAGAAGGGACTTTCTTGCAGTAGTGCTAAGTTGCGGCGTGTCGGGAAGCGTTATCGGCTGGCGGGCGCCGCGCCAAATGCGCAGCGCGAGATATACGAGGTAGAGGCCACCTGCGAATTTTAAGGTGAGATAGAGCCACGGTACATGGACGAGCAGAGCCTGCAGGCCGAGCAGGGCCGCTACCGAAAAAAATACACCACCGAGCCCCATGCCGACAGCCACAAAGAGTGCGTCAATGCGTGAAATAGCCATGGCGGTGCGCGCCACAAGCACAAAGCTTGGGCCCGGGCTGATGGCGCCGATGAGCAGTGCACCAAGCACACTCGCCAAAGAAAGAGTTACTTCCATGTATGCTCCTTGACTACCAGAGAATGAGTAAGGTTAGCTCAGAGGGCAAGACAGTTGATGATGCTGTCCCACATTGACTACACATTGATCTTGTAGTTGAGGGCGATCTCATCGCCATGCATGCCCCTGAAGCCCCAGTGGTGCGCCGGACTTTCCTGAATGCATATCTCGATATCGTGGTGGTCGATGCCGACCTCGTCACGTATTTTGTCGAACAGCAGGCGGATAAGCCGTTTTTTCGCTGCAACAGTGCGTCCCTCGATAAGGGCGATTTCGATGATGGTATAGGCATCGGTGCGTCCGGAGGGGTAAAGCATATCTTCCTTCTCCATCATGAAGAAGCGATGTGCGCGTTTGTCGGCGGGAAATTGCAACGCCTCCATGACGCATGCATGGATGGTATCGGAGAGACGCTGACGGATTGAGGTCAGCTGCTCCTTGATGCCGTATATCTTCACCTGTGCCATTGGTTGTTGTCTCTGAGTAGAATCACGCAGCCGGAGGATGATTATCCGAGTTCATTCGCAACCACAGGTTGCCGAGCTTGTGTTTGCACCTTCGCCTTCTGTCGGATGGCCATCCCGTTTCCACCAGTCGAGACCACCGATCAGCTCCTTGACGCTAAAACCAAGACGCGCCATGTGGAGGGCACCGCGGGTCGAGGCGTTGCAGCCGATGCCGTCGCAGTAGGTGACTATCAATGCGGTCCGGTCAAGGTGTCGGGTCGTCTCTTCGTTCATCAATCGATGGGGAAGATTATAGGCGCCAGGGATGTGCTCCTTGCGAAATGCCTCAGGCGAACGGGTATCAATGACAAGGAGATGCTTGCCGGACTCGATGGCAACCTTCAGGTCCCACGAGTCGGTCTCAAAAGCGAGCTTGTCCTGGTAGTGTCTTATCTGTCGATCCATAAGGGTCAGTCTTGAATTTTAGCGGCGGCTGCCACCATCCGGGCGATCGCCAGTGAATTTTCATCGCCACGCGTGTGCAATCCCGCGATCACTCCCGCCCGATTCTGCGCTACCTGATTTTGACTCATCTTGTATTTGCCGGAAAGACGGGTGATGACTATCTCGATACCAACGATGCTTGGCAGAAGCCGTTCAATATATTCCTGCGGCGCATCGCTCACCTTCCATGGTTCGGCGAATGTGCTTTCATGCTGGTTCGTCAGCGCTTCAAGGTGGCTGAGCAACCATGAGGTATCGTCCACTATACGTACACTTCCATAGACATGCACAACGGCATAATTCCAGGTGGGCACTACCTGGCCGGTTTCGTGTTTGGTGGCGTACCAGGAGGGTGTGATATAGCAATTGGGTCCCTGAAAAATGGCCAGCACCTCGCTCCTCTGTTGCACTTCACTCAACACCGGATTTTTACGGCTGACATGTCCTTGCAGCAACCCAAATGGGGCAGGTGATGGCGAAAGAATTAAAGGAATATGGTTGGCGTTCAATCCGTTGTCTGACAACGTGACCACAGTT
Source organism: Gammaproteobacteria bacterium (assembly GCA_036401755.1). Lineage (GTDB taxonomy): Bacteria > Pseudomonadota > Gammaproteobacteria > Thiohalomonadales > Thiohalomonadaceae > DASWUD01. The sequence goes on along the minus strand of DASWUD010000081.1, from coordinate 20,952 downwards.
GCCAAGGGATGGGTGTGCATGAGTTCGTGCAGCACCTCGACTCTGGATTCTTCAAAATGTTTGGGGATGTACATGAAGGCGTTATCCAGTCGGGTTAGAACACACAGCAGAATGCACACTGCACGCAGCGTCACACAAGAAACGCAACTTGGTCAAGCATGAATATTGTATAGCCACTGGCCTCCTGCCAATGCCGGGAACGCAGGTGACTAGGGAGCTGGTGTATTTAGTCAGGCGAGCTACTCCTGGCCCATTGCCACAAATTCGCCGTGCAAACTGCCGACAAACTGACCCGCATGCTCAAGCACAGCGGCGGTCGCTATTCTGGCCTTGCCTTTGCGCGCAAGCATTTTAGTGAACTTATGCCACTCCTGTCCTTGTGCAAGTGATGCCCGTGCGGTGAACTCGCCATGGATAGGACGTTCATAGTTCGTGGTGTTTCGTTGAATCACTAAACGCGTGGCAATGCCTGCGCTGTGAAGGCGGGTATGTAATAGCGACCATGCCGCAAGAATTGCGACGGCCGAAGCACTTCCGCCAAACACGGTTGCCTGATGGTTGATGTTCGGTTTGAGCGGGGCACGCAGAATAACGGTTTCTGCCTCAATTGCAACAACCGACACCTCCATGGCCTTGGATAATGGGATGTGGTGATAAAGATATTTCTCAAGCTCTGCTGGAGACATGTATACACCTCTGTCAGGTTGATCATCACCTTGAACAACGTGGCGCAATATTCTCAGAAAAAAGCGTCGAGTCGTCGGTTCGGTGTCATAACATCAAAGCCTCATAACCCAAGGGCGGCGCATGCGAACTGCATAAGTTTAGAGGAGTGAATTTCTTCTGTACGCCCCCCTACTGGGGGGCTTGGGGTGATTCGCTGCTTTTCTGTGGCCGTGTCGTCCAGGCACGAGCCAGGGTTAGGCCTACCACCAGGATCGGCGGACCGATAAAGATGCCGATAAAGCCAAAGGCGATGATGCCGCCGAAGACGCCAAACACATTCACAAGCAATGAAAATTTGTTGCCCTGGGTGATGAGGTAGGGTCTGACGAGGTTGTCGATGCTGCTAATCGCGAGCATGCCCCACAATACCATGAACAGCGCCCAACCATAGGAGCCCTGGGTGAACAGCCAGACAGTGACTCCACCCCAGATCAGCGGAGGGCCAATGGGAATGATGGAGAGAAAGAAGGTGGCAGTGCCCAACAGCAGGGCACCCGGCACATCAGCGATGAAGAAACCGGCGGTGGCGAGGATGGCCTGGGCCAGTGCCGCGCCGAATATACCCTGCACGACGCTCGCCACGGTACGGTGGATGGTTGTCAGGAGCTTTTCACCGAGGGGGCCTGCCAGCCGTACCGCGCCGTTGTGCAGTCTCTGAACCAACAACTCGCCATCACGGTAGAGATAAAAGCCGATGAATGCGGCGAACACCATCTGCAATACGCTATGAACGATGGCGCGGGCCGCAATGACGAACAACTTTCTTGCCGGTTCGAGCAGTTGTGTGAGCAGTGCCACTGCCTCCTCCCCACCGCTCGCTAACCGGTGCCAATATTCATTGAACTGTTCGCCGACCAGGGGCAGTTGAATCAGCCAGGAGGGGGGCAAAAGCGGGCCGTGTTGTAGTAATGCCTTGGCCGTGTTGAACACGGCGCTCATGCTGTCAACCAGGGTGGCTGCGAGCAGTGCCGACGGTCCGATGATGAGCAGCACAAGGAGCAGCACCATCAGTAGCGCGGCGAGCGAGGATCTTCCGTTCACCCATTTCCGAAGGCGAAGGTAAAGCGGCCACGACGAGCTGCAGATCACCACCGCGAACAGGATGGCAGGGAAGAAAGGGCGTAGCACCATGAAGCAGCCGAGAGCCACGATGGCGAGTGCGGTCACCTGGGCGATGTGCAGAATGCGCTGTTCCACGCTCATCTGCCTCCTCCTGTGCCGGTGCCCGGGACTTTCGGCGTGAATCAAAAGTCGTGGTGATTACGGGGATCAGGAGAAGTGTAGTCCGAGCGGGGGGTGAGCGCCGCGCGGCGGTTAGGGGGGAAGTGTCAGGATCGCGCAGCCACTCGCCGTAGTGGATTGGCGCTAACTCATCCGCTGCCGGTAGTTCTCCCCGGCAATCAAGGCAAACGCGACCGAGACGTTGAGGCTCTCCACGTGGCCGCTGCCGGGAATATGCAGGGTGGCGTCGGCGGCTTTGAACATCGCCTGCGAGACGCCGCGCTCTTCGGCACCGAAGATGAGCACCGTGCGCGGCGGAAACTGATAGTGGTAGAGGTCGTGGCCGCGCTGCATGGCGGTGGCAAGCAGGGTGAAGCCGAGTTGCTGCAGCTGTTTGAGCTGGGCGAGTGGTTGGTCGAGGGCGACCAGCTCAACGAATTCAGCGCCACCTTCGGCAACGCGACAGGCAGAGGGGGAGAGGCGCGGCAATTTTCCTGCCTCGCCGAGAATGTGATGAATACCGAAGTGGGCGCAGCTGCGCACGATGGCGCCGAGATTGTGTGGATTCTCCACACCGTCGAGATAGGCGAGCAGCTGTGGTCGCTGCTCGGTCTTGAGCCGCTTGAGCAGCGCGGGAAAGGTGGTTGGCGGTTTGTCGCGGGCGAGCAGGCAGATCCCTTGGTGATGGACCGATTCGGTGATCTTTTCCAGCTCCTCACTGCTGACGACATGGTAGGCCTTGTGCTGCGTGGCGGCCCATTTGAGCAGGTCGGCAAAGGGCTTGATGAGCGCTTGCTCGATGTAGATGCGGATCACATCATCGGGGCGTTGTTGCCAGAGGGCGCGGCAGGCGGCGGTGCCATAGTATTTGAGCTCGCGCGCACCCGTTTTTTTCGGGGTGGAGGCGGCGTTCTGTGGGAAGGACTTTTTCTGCATGGTCGGCGGGCGTGTGGGAGCGGAAAGGTGTGCCATTATCTAGGGAAGTGTGCGGCGTGGCGAGCGCGAGTTGCTTGCCACTGGTCACAGATGAATTGATGTATGAGGTCAGATCACCATGTCACTTTTCAGCAAACCGTTGAGACTGCCCACCGCCGAGGAGGCACTGCCGGGACGCAGCGCGGCGATGACGGTGCCGGAGCACCACTTCGTCAATGGCCATCCGCTGTCACCTCCCTGGCCTGCTGGTATGGTGCAGGCGTTGTTCGGCATGGGCTGTTTCTGGGGGGTGGAGCGTGGCTTCTGGCAGCTGCCGGGGGTCTACGTGACGGCGGTCGGTTACGCGGCGGGCCACACACCCAATCCCACCTACCGCGAGGTATGCAGCGGTATGACCGGCCACAGCGAGGTGGTGCTGGTAGTGTACGACCCGGCGCAGGTGAGTTACGAGGCTTTGCTGAAACACTTTTGGGAGTCGCACGACCCGACCCAGGGGATGCGCCAGGGCAATGATGTCGGCACCCAATACCGCTCGGGCATCTACTGGTTCGATGAGGCGCAGCGCCGTGCCGCCGAGGCCTCGCGCGAGCGCTATCAGCAGGCGCTGACCGCGGCGGGCGGTGGCACAATCACCACCGAGATCCTGCCGGCAACCGCGTTTTATTACGCCGAGGAATATCATCAGCAGTATCTCGCCAAGAACCCTATGGGCTACTGTCATGCGCTCTCGACAGAGGTGACAGGTTTTCCAAACTATCCGCAGGGCGAGGATAGAGAGCGGTTAACCTTTTGATTAAATCGCTATTACGACAAACAGGTAAACGGGACTCTCCCTCCGAGTGCCGATCAGGGCGCCGCCATGTTAATGCAGTTGTTTTCTTGTGGCCGGACGTTTTATGATTTAGCTATCTTTTCCCATAAAAATTATATTAATTCCAAACATAACAAAACATTGCGCTTTAAATAATCGGAGATCCACCTGCGCCAACACCTGGAACGTGTTAATCCGCCGTGGGTCACCAGCGCTCGCAAAATCAGGAGTAGTGTATGAAACGGATGTCGTCTCTTGCCATCGTTCCCTTGCTCAGCCTGTTCCTGGCACTCACGGCATGCAGCGGCGGTGGTGGAGATGGAGGCAGCGGTGGCGGTAGCTCCTCCTCCAGCGCGGCTGAAAAAGGGGTGATTAGCGGCAACGTCAGTGTGTCGAGCTCCCTGACGTCCGGCCAGTCGCTATCGGTAACCATCACCGCCGATTCCACCACTGCCGTCGCCAGTACCAAAAGTGACGACTACTATGCGAGCGAGCCTTCCAGCGGTCAGACGGCGCCGACCCAACAGCTCACGCCGACCGTGACCGTCCCGGTCGATGCCGATGGGAACTTCACTGCCCAGGTACCGGCCGGCACCAGCTACAGCACTGCGGTACATCTCTCCAGCGCCCTCAGCCAAAAATCGGGAACCGTCTCGCGTGCCCCCGCCGCTGCCGGGCTCGGCTCCATCATTGGCGATATTGCAGTCGAGCCGGGGAAAAAGATCGTCCTTAACCTCGATGACTCCCATATGCAACAACCTGGGACGGTGACCTTGCGGGTGGCGGATGCCTTCACCAGTGCCGCCGTAGCAGACGCCACCGTTACGTTGATTCGTACCGGCGAGAGTGCCGTCACCGCCGCGGATGGCAGCGTGACCTTCACCGCAGTGCTGCCAGGCAGCCATACCCTGCTCATCGAGAGCGCCGGTTATGCCGACGTCACCCGCGACTTCACTCTGACCCCAGGTCAGGCCCTCGACCTTGGCACCCTCAACCTCAACTCCCAGAGTGGTACAGTGGTCGGCCAGGTCGCTGCCGCCGGTTTCGACTCGCTGGCAGGTATCGTGGTTTATCTGCGCGGCATCGACGGGAGTATCTACTCCGTCTTTACCAACGCCAGTGGCCTTTACCGCTTCGAGCGGATCCCTGCCGCGGGCGGCTATAGTGTGCTCGCCTCGGCCAATGGCCTGCGCAGCGAAAAGGTGGACAACATCGAGGTGGCCACCGGGGCGACCAGTTCGGTGGCCACCCTCCATCTGGGTGCGGTCGACGATGAGGACGCTGGCGCCATCACCGGGTTTGCCCGTTTTGCCGAACGGGCTGACTTTGCCCATGCGGGGATCATCGTCTCCATCGAGGGCACCGATCTTGAGGCGATCACCGCCCGTGACGGTTCCTTTATCCTCAACAACGTGCCAGCCGGCACCTATACCCTCAACTACACCGATTCCAACCACCAGACCGTCACCCGCGAGGGTGTGCGAGTGGTCGCTACCGCCGCCACCAAGCTCGCGCCGGTGGTCCTCGCCAGCGTCAGCGGCGGGCTGTCGGGTGAGATCAGGGCGCAGGGCGGCGCGGCGCTCTCCGGGGCCGTAATCACCGTCAGTGACACGGGCGATCGCACCGTTTCCGATGGGTCAGGACAGTTCACCTTCGCCGCCCTGCCGGTTGGCGGCCACACGCTGGAAGTCAGTCTCCCCGGCTATACCACGACGACCATTCCCGTCACCATCGCAGCCAATACCACCACACCTATCGCCACCGCCATCGAGCTCGTTCCCCACCACTTCAGCGGGCGGGTTGCGCTTGGCACGGGTGTGACCGATCGCAGTGGAGTGAGTGTTACCCTCACCGGCGGTGCCAGCTATGCCGCTACCACATCCAGCGACGGGGGCTTCTCCTTCGCTGCAGTCCCCCCCGGCAACTATCAGCTGACGGTGACGATGTCGGGCTACAAGAGCCAGAACCTCGCCGTCTACATACCCGCGGAGGAGGCCGACTATGCCCTCCCCTACGACATCCAGATGACCCTCAACTACGGTAATCTGGGCGGCGTAGTCAAGTTGCAGAACGCCGAGGACCACTCGGGCACGGTAGTCACCGTGGCCGGCACTCCCTATACCACGCAGACCGATATCAACGGCACCTGGGTGATGAGCCTGCCGGAGGGGAGCTACGCTGGCGGGGTGCAGTATGCCCATGCCGGATTCATCAGTAGGAGTGACACGGCGGCATTCGCCATCGTTGGCGAACAGAGTACCGCACGCACCACTGTTACCCTCGCGCGTGAGGTTGGCTCCATCAGTGGGTTGGTCCTGGACGATAGCGCCAGTCCGCTTGGCGGAGTCACGGTGAGCGAACCCTTCTCGGGGGTGAGTACAACGACGGGAGCCAATGGTAGCTTCACCCTGGCCAATATCCCGGTGGGGACACGGACGGTCACCGCGAGCCTCGCAGGGCATGTGCGGGGCAGCGCGGAGGTGACGGTCACCTCGGGGGCTACGAGCGACCTTGGTGCCCCCCTCACCCTGGCGCCCTACCAGTTCCAGGGCACTGTCTCCCTGGGTAAAGAGGTCACCGATCACAGTGGAGTGGAGCTGGTCCTGGAGGGGGCGGCGAGCAAGACCACCTTCAGCGCCGCAGACGGCAGCTTCAGCTTCCCGGCCGTTCCCGCGGGGAATTACCGCCTGACCCTGAGCAAGGCGGGCTATGTCAGCGAAGCGATCAACCTTGTGCTGCCCGACGTGGCCGTCTACACGCTGCCGTACCAGGTTACCCTGGTCAAAGCCGAAGCGCAGATGAAGGGCGTCGTGGAACTGAGCGGGCGGAGCGATCACAGCGGTGTCATCGTCACCGTGATCGATGCCAATGCGGTCAACCACCAAACGGTAACCAATACCCTGGGCCAATGGCTCATCTCGTTGCCGACGGGGGTCACCTACTCAGAGGTGCGTTACTCCATCGCCGATTACCAGGGGCAAACCACCACTAACGGCGGGGTTGGCTACACCCTCAATGAGGGGGACTCTCTCGATCTGGGCAAGGTGGTATTGCTGCCCGATATCGGTACCCTGAGCGGCCGTGTGGTCGATGGCGGTGGTACCGCGATCGCCGAGGCTCAAGTGACTATGGCGAATGCCACCCACACCTTCACCGCCACCACTGACGCCAGCGGCAACTACAGCCGCAGCGACGTGGTCACCGGCAGCTACACCGCCTCGGTCTTCAAGGCCGGCTACGGTACTGCCCAGAGTGCGGGGCTCGCCGTGACTCAGGGTGCCACCACCACCGCCAACTTTACCCTGATCGCCAACCAGATCGCGGGTAGCATCACCCTTGAAGGTTTGAATCCCGGTGCCTACGGCGGGATCCCGATCGTCCTGCGTGATGGCACCGGCACACAACAGGGCTCGACCACTACGGCGAGCGATGGCACCTTCACCCTGACCAAGGTGGTCGCGGGGACCTACACCCTGGTGGTTAACCAGGGCGGCAACTCCTCCTACCAGGTGAACTCGATCCCGCTGACCCTGGTGGGCAACGATGGCTATCTGTTCACTTCTGCCATTGAGGTCCGTAAGACCCCGCTTGTCGCCGACCGCGACCTACTCACCTTCGATTACATCAAGGGGGGGAATAGTTCCGAAAACGATATTCGCTATAACCTGGTGCTGCCGACCGCTATGCCCAACGGCTCCACGGTTGCCTGGGTGAGTGACAACGAGGCGATCATCACAGCGCAGGGCCTGGTCACCCTCCCGTATTCGACGGTCGCTGACAAGGTGGTGCGCCTCGAAGCGACCCTTTCAACCGCCGGAGTTCCCGACCAGAAGGTCACCTTCGACCTCTCTGTGCCGGCCCGCTACCAGCCCAAGTTCGTCGCGGCGGCCCAGAGTCTGTCTCTGGACGAGGACTTCGGCTACGTGTTCAAGGGCCTGGCGGCGAGCAATGAGAACGGCGAGCCGATCAGCTACGCCATTCTCGATAACAGCAATGGGGCGCTTCTGGAGTCGGTCTCTATTGATACCCACAGTGGGGAGATTGCCTTGCGATCAATGGCCAACCAGCATGGCACGACCACCCTCACCATCCAGGCGAGCAGCGGTGTTCCAGCCCTGACCGCTACTGCCTCGCTCACCATAACGGTGAACCCGGTAGCCGATCCGGTGACCGCAGAGGCCGGCCCCGATCAGTTGCTCACCCCAGATACACTCGTGACGCTCGACGGCTCTGGCAGCAGCGATGTGGATGGCGACGCCACCTATCAGTGGGAGGTAATCGCCAGCCCCAGCGGCTCCACCGCCGCACTCGTCAACGCCAATGAGGTCAATGCCACCTTCACACCGGATATCGCGGGTGACTATGCAGTAAGGCTCACGATTAGCAACTCCAGCTACAACCAAAGCGATACCCTGACGTTGCGGGCCTACCCACAGCTGACGGTGGCCGACCAGAGCGTCACCGAGGGCAATAATGTTACCTTCACCCTAACACTGAGCCACGATCACGACTACCCGATCACGCTCAACTACGCCACGGCCGATCTGACCGCCCAAATGTTCAAGGACTACCAGCCACAAGTGGGAAGTCTGACCTTTGACCCGGGCGTAAACAGCCTGGAGATCGTCGTGCCGGTGACCATCGACAAGATCCCCGAGGCGCAGGAGCAGTTCACGCTGGTGCTCAGCAAGATGACAGGTCTGACGGAAAACTCCGCTGCAGCCACGGCCACCATCGATTACGCGCCGCTTGACCTCTTCTACCTCACCGGCAAGAACGGCGTTGAGTTCTACAATGCCGGGTCGAGTTACAATTCGTACAAAGACACCAACGCCATGATCGGCGATGTCAATGGTGACGGTTTCGACGACATCTCCATCGGTGCGCCTTACGATGACAAAATCACCGTCGTCTTTGGCAGATCTTCCATGGGCGCCACGATGGGCCGTTACAACCTGTCGTCGGGTTATGACCTCATCGTCACAACCTCCTCCACCGGCACCTACTTGGGGAGTGCGGTAACCGGGGCCGGGGACTTCAACGGTGACGGGATCGAAGACTTGGTCGTAGGTGCGCCCTATGGTGGCGACACCCATTCCGGCGCTGTTTATGTGATCTACGGAAAGTACGGAAGCTCGCTCACTGGAACAATGGATCTGTCGACGTTTATCACCGGCAACAATGGCTTGCGCATCACGGGAGAAGGCAGTTATTCCCGTTTCGGTGAGACGATCGCAGGAATCGGCGATGTGAATGGCGATGGCTACCACGATATCCTCATCGGTGCCCAGGACTACGATTCCAGGCGCGGCCGTTCCTACATCATTTATGGCGGAGCGGATTACACCGCTGACCTCTCTCTGGCTTCACCGGGGAGCCATGCTACAAAGGTCGACGGCGCTGCATTGGGAGATCGTGCTGGCGCCGAGGTAGGTGCCAGCGGTGATGTGAACGGTGATGGCTATATGGATCTCCTCGTTGCTGCGCCCTATGCCGCAAGCAACACCGGGAACGTCTACCTCATTTTCGGTGCGCCTACATTGCCGGCAACAATCACACTCGATCCGGCTGGCATTGCGCAGGGTGTGGTCTACCAGGGACGCACCAACGGCGTCCTTTTCGGTAGTGACGTTGCTTCTGCGGGCGATTTCAACGGCGACGGCTTCCCCGACCTCGTGATCGGCGCCTCCAGTGGTGGCGTCTCCTGGAGCGGCGAGGCCTTTGTCCTCTACGGCGGCAAGTCGCTCACGGCCAACAGCGTCGTAGCAACAGATACCCTCTCGGCGGCGCAGGGATTGCGTATCAATGGCTATTCGCCCTTCACCTACGCGGGGGCTGCGGTTGCAGGTATCGGTGATCTCAACGGTGACGGTCGTGACGATGTGTTGATCGGCGCCTACGCCTACGCAGGTAACACCGGCGAGGCCTACGTGGTCTACGGTGGCGCCACTGGCGATGTCTCGCTCAATACCCTGGATGGCAGCAACGGCTTTAGCATGCGCGGCGTCGAGTCTGGCGTACAGTTGGGCGCTGCCATGGGCGGGCGCGGGGATTTCAACGGGGACGGTTATTACGACCTGCTGGTGGCCAACGGTATCGGCCAGAGCAGTTACCTGGTCTTCGGCGGCAACTACAACTCTCGAGTCACCGCCGATTTGGTGTCGAGCCAGAGCTACGACGGTTCGTCCCAGGCGGACCGTATCGTTGGGGACGACGGGGGAGAGGTCATTAGGGCCAATGGCGGAGCGGATGCAATCACCGCGGGCAACGGCGAAGATCGGATCACCGTTTCCGACCTCTCATTCTCTCGTGTCGACGGTGGCCGCGGATGGGGTCCGACGAAGGGAGATGTCCTCTATGTCGAGGCAACGGGGAGCACCCTCGACCTGACCGCAGTAGGTCCGGAAGCGATCCGAAACATAGAGGCGATTCATTTTGATGGCAACGGCCCAAACACACTGGTGCTTGACGCTGCAGCTGTGCGCCGGCTAAACAGCCAGATGCAGGCGGAGGCATCAGGGCCGATGTTCATCGTTGGCGGCGAGGACGATAAAGTGGAGTTGCTCGACGCTGCCGAGTGGACTTTTGAGCGGGCAGACCCCACCGGGGGCTCGATTACCACCTATACCCACTCCAGCGGTGCGCAGTTTATGGCCTCGCGCGATCTGCCTACCTTTCCGGCGATTTCCGTTGAAGATGTATCTGTCAACGAGGACCGCGGCACCGTCAAGGTACGCGTGCGTCGCGAGAATGGGGTTTACGAGAGTCAGGTTGCCTATCAACTCATCGATGGCACCGCACTGGCGGGCACACACTATGAGCCGATCCCGGGTGGCGTCGGCACTGTTAACTTTGCCCTCGGAGAGCTGGTCAAAGAGGTGACCATTCCTCTCATTCGTGATGTGCGCTTCGAATCCATGAAGAGCTTCTTGGTGGGCCTGTCCCAGCCGGTGAATGCAGTGATTGGCCAGGGTACCGCGACCGTCATGATCTACGATGACACAGTCGATCTCTCGGTCCTTGATGCCACCAAGGGGGCTACCTTCACCAGTGCAATGCCGTGGGGATACCTTGGTGAATCGCTGAGCGCTGCGGGGGATGTTAACGGGGATGGCTATGAGGACCTGATTTCGGGGCCGGGCAGATCGACCCTGTCGTGATTTTCGGTGGTAACGGCGTCATCAACGGAGCAGACGACCTCGTTCTGGATTCGACCTATGACTCTGCGGCCGGGCGTTATACGTACCACCTCGCCGGGATCGGTTTCCAAATCGATAGTGCCAACTGGTATTTCAACTCCGTCACCGCCATTGGCGACATCAACGGGGACGGATACGACGACCTCGCCGTTGGCTATTATTACATGCCCATGGCGGTCTACTCCGGCACGACCCAAATCATCTTCGGCGGCCCGACCATCGGAGCGAACGGTGTGCTCGATCTCAACACCTACGATCCGGCACGGGCGATCTCGGTCAATGGCATTGCAGCTAATGACAGCGCCGGACAGGTGATCGCCCGGGCCGGCGATGTGAATAGTGACGGGTACGACGATTTGTTGATCGCCGCGCCCCAGAGGAACTCATCCACGGGCGAGGTCTATCTCGTTTATGGTCATGGAGGGGCCTGGAGTGACCTCGAACTGAGTGCCTTGGATGGCCTCAACGGGGTAAAGATGACGGGTACAGGGAGCTATACGGCGTTCGGAAACGCCATAGGGGCAGCGGGTGACGTGGACGGCGATGGTTACGATGACTTCATCATCGGAACCCTGGTTGCCAGCAAAGTCTATGTGGTGCGTGGCGGTGCTACGCCTCTCGGAACCGCGGGAGTTCTCTCGCTCTCGGACCCGCGCGTCATTCAACTCCAGGGCAAGGACTTTTCGATGACGGGCTCTTCCGTAGCGGGGATTGGCGACTTCAATCACGACGGCTTCGATGACCTGCTGATTGGTGCCCCGTACAACGATGTGCCGGGTGCGGCCGATGGTGGTGAGGCCTACGTGGTCTACGGCTCCGCAACTTTCTCCAGCCTTTATCTGGCGGAAGAAGATGATCCGATGGATAGCACAGTGAAGCTGAATGGAGCGAATGGCTTCGTCATCCGCGGCGGCCTTGATGGCAACGGCAACGGTATGCGCCTGGGCGATGCCGTGGGTCATCTGGGGGACATGAACGGCGACGGCTATGACGATGTCCTCGTCGCGGCCTCGAACTACAACGCGATCACCGGTCAAAACGATGCGCGCGGGAAGATTTTCATTTTGTATGGCAATCCTTACGCCACATCGGTGAAGACGATCTCCTCGCTGGATGTCTCCAGCGGATTCGCGGTTACCGCGGAAGGTGTGGGCGACTACTTCGGCGCCAGGTTGGGCGGTGCAGGCGATATCAACGGCGATGGTTTCGCCGATCTGCTGGTCAGTGCCTCGCACTACGGCCAACGGGCTCAGCAGGCGGGCCGCGGATACCTCATCTACGGCGGCGACTTCCTCGATCACACCTATTACGTAGGCACTGCCTCGAACGACAAGAACCAGAATCACCTTGGTACCCACTACTATCCCAAGCAGGGCAACGACTATGTCTATGTCTACGACGGTGTGGACTATACAGACTATGTCTTCCTCGGTCAGGGAGACGATGGCGTAGGCCTAAATTTCTGGGGGACATTTACGAACAGCTTGATTGGCAAGATTGATGGCGGCAAGGGGGCCGATTCCCTCATGATTGCGTACGGGACTCTCAATCTTACAACAGTGGCGAACAACCGCATCAAGGGGATCGAGACCCTTAATCTGCATGAGGTGGAGTTCTCGGGGGGAACCGATGCCTACAGTACAGCACTGACGCTGGGTGTGGGCGATATCATGGCCATGCTCGATAGCGACAAGCACGTCTTCTCCGTCAATGGTGATCTGGGTGACTCGGTTGCGGTGACGGACGGCAGCTGGACATATAACGGCATTGTGTCGGCGAATGGTCTGGTGTGGGGATATGCGGGAATGTACGTCACACGCACCTATAAGGAGTGGAGCCTCAACGGCACCCCGATCAAGTTGCGCATCGATACCGATATCACCAATGTGACGGGCCTCCCATAAGCCCGGAGGGCTCAGGCCCCGTGTCGGAGCCCATTAAATTCATCCATTCTCAAGCGGCCTTTGGGCCGCTTCTCTTTTCGGGTGTGAAACTCGCGGTCTGCCGCGGATCGGGAGAAGTTGCCGGTGCTATTGCCGGACTGGCTGGGTGTGGGTCTGCTATCCTGCCTGGCAGGTGCTTGAATGAGTAGTCGATGTAACGCTCGAGATGCTGCGGAGGCGGGTCAACACGGAGCGCCTCCCTAGCCCACTTGAAATCGGTGTCGGCCGTCTGCACCTATTAGGGTTTGCGTCCGTCACCCCGACGGGCGCCTCCCTGAGCCACCGACAAAGGATAGCAGCACCTTGAACCTTGCCATTGAAGCAGTGCTGACCCGGCTCGCGCCTCCCGGCGAGGGGGCGAAGTTACGTGATTCCCAGCTCGGCCTTGAAAAGGAGTCGCTGCGGGTCAATCAGGAGGGCAGTATCGCCCAGACGCCCCACCCCGCCGAATTCGGCTCGCCGCTTACCCACCCCTGGATCACCACCGACTTCTCCGAGGCACTGCTGGAGCTGATCACCCCGCCTTTTGCCGACCCGCAGCAGACCCTGGCCTTTCTGCGCGACATTCATCAATTCGTCTATCGCCATCTGGGTGACGAGTTCCTCTGGGCCACCAGCATGCCCTGCGTGGTGGCGGGGGAGTCGAGCATTCCGCTGGCGCGCTACGGCAGCTCCAACGCCGGGCAGATGAAGACGGTCTACCGGCGCGGCCTCGGCTATCGCTATGGCCGGGTGATGCAGACCATCGCCGGAGTCCACTTCAACTTCTCCTTCAGCGACGCCTTCTGGCTCCGCCTGCAAGCGGTCGAGGGCGATCGGCGTCCGTTGCGCGACTACATCGATGTGCGCTACTTCGACCTGATCCGCAACCTGTTGCGCCTTGGCTGGCTGATTCCCTATCTGTTCGGCGCCTCGCCGGCCGTGTGCAAATCGTTTCTGACCGACCGCCAAGTGAGAAATCTGCAGGAGTACGACGCCTTTACCTACTACCAGCCCTACGCCACTTCGTTGCGCATGGGCAATATCGGTTACCAGAACAACGAGGAGAACGAGCACGGTATCAAGGCGTGTTACGACAGCCTTGATGAGTATGTGAAGAGCCTGAGCCACGCCATCAACACACCCTGTCGTGATTATGTGGCGATAGGCGTCAAGGTCGATGGCAAATATCGCCAGCTCAATGCCAACATCCTGCAGATAGAGAACGAGTACTACAGCACGGTGCGGCCCAAGCAGTTGCTGGAGGAGAATGAAAAACCGTCTCTGGCGTTGAAGCGGCGCGGGGTGCGTTATATCGAGCTGCGCTCGCTCGATGTCAATGCATTCTCACCACTGGGTGTCGACGAGGAACAGCTCTATTTCCTGCAGGCGCTGATGCTCTACTGTCTGCTGAGTGACAGCCCGCTGATCACTGTGCAGGAGCGCAGCGAGATCGACAGCAATGAGATGAATGTCGCCCATCGCGGCCGCGAGCCGGGTCTGATGTTGATGCGCTGTGGCAAGGCCATCGCGCTGCGCGACTGGGCGGATGAGGTGTGCGCGGCGCTGACTCCGATCGTGCAGCGCCTGGACGAAGGGTTGGAGGGGACACCCTATGCTGCGGCGCTGCAGCAGCAGCGAAACAAGATCGCCGATCCCGATTTGACACCTTCGGCGCGCATGCTGGCTGAGATGCGCGCCCATGACGAGAGCTTTCACGCCTTCGCCAGCCGCATCTCGCAAAGCTATTATCGCTATTTGACCAAACTTCCCGTGAGTGATGAACGCATGCAGGAGTTCGAACAGGCGGCACGCGATTCACTCGAAAAACAGCGCGCCATCGAACGGTCTGACACGCTCTCGTTCGACGACTACCTGGCGCGCTACTTCGCGCAGACATTGTAGGCAGGGCTATACTGGCGAGAGTTCCGCTTGAAGGGGAACTCTCAATGCGTTCGCTTCCAGTTGCTGTCGCCCTGATCTGGGCCATGCTTACGGCGTGCGCTAACGCCCATGCCATTGGCGTTGCGCCGCTTTTTCCGACTATAAGCTTTCAGCAGCCTGTGGCAATGGTGCAGCTCGGGTCGGGCGAGCAGCCGCGATGGCTGGTGGTCGAAAAACGTGGCCGCATCGTGTTGGTCGAAGGCGTCGGAGCCGAGGCGACCAGCAGCGAATTTGCCGATCTGCGCGATAAAGTAGAATCCCGACCCACCGAAGCCGGCCTCCTGGGTATTGCACTCCACCCCCAATTCGCCAGCAACCGCACCCTGTTTTTCTCCTACACGCGCAGCGGCTCGCCATTGGTTTCGGTGATCGCGCGTTACACCACCACGGCCGATGGCAAACGCCTCGACCGCAGCTCTGCTCAGCACATCCTCGAAGTGGCGCAACCCTATCGCAACCACAATGGTGGCGGCATTGCGTTCGGTCCCGACGGCTACCTGTATATCGGCTTAGGTGACGGCGGTGCGGCGGGTGACCCGCACGGCAATGGCCAGAATATCCAGACGTTGCTGGGAAAGATGTTGCGTATCGATGTGGATGGCGCGCTGCCCTACGCCATCCCGCCCGACAATCCCTTCAGCCAGGGGGGCGGGCGGCCTGAGATCTATGCCTGGGGCTTGCGCAATCCGTGGCGCTGGAGCTTCGATCGCCATACGGGTGAGCTGTGGGCCGGTGATGTGGGACAAAATCAGTGGGAGGAGATCGACATTATCCGCAAGGGGGGCAACTATGGCTGGAATGTGCGCGAAGGGCGCCACTGCTTTCGGCACAGCAGGTGCAAGAGTGAGGGGTTGAGCGAGCCGGCGGCCGAATACAGCCATGATGAGGGCTGCTCCGTCACCGGTGGTTATGTCTATCGCGGCAGTGCCCTCGCTGCACTCCAGGGGCGTTATCTCTACGCCGACTACTGCAGCGGCAAGGTGTGGTCGCTCGATGCGGCACATCCCGCGCGCGGTGCCACGCTGTTGCTGGAGAGTGGACTGAATATCAGCTCATTTGCCGAGGGATTGGATGGCGAACTCTATCTGCTGGATCTGGCGCGTGGTGGCGTTTACCGGTTGGTGCAGTAAATGGAGTGTTGAGCACATGGAACAAGGGACGTACCATTGGGTGGCGACGCCAGAATGATGAATGAGGTGGTGCCATGAGTGATAACAGTTTTGCCGTCACCTTTAGCGGTGTGATCGTGCCGGGTGCCGATCGCGAGCAGGTGAAGTTGAATCTCGCCAAGCTGTTCAAGGTGGAGCCGGCGCGCGTCGAGCCGATGTTCTCGGGCAAGCGGGTGGTGATCAAGGCGCAGCTCGATCAGGCTACCGCACAGAAATATCAGGCGGCACTGAAGAGTGCCGGTGCGGTCTGTGAGGTGATCAATGCTGCCGCCACACCCCCCCAGGCTGCCGCGAGGCCGCCGGCAACAACGAACGCACCCCAGCAACCCACCGCGCGCCCGCAATCAGCCCCCGCCAAACCCACCGGAGCGCCAGCGAGCACACTCAATCGTCCCACTGTGCCGACACCACAGTGGCAGGTGGATCAGCCGGGCGTGGTGCTAGTCGCGCCCAAGGTGGTGCAGCCGCTGCAGGTGGATCTGAGTGCGCTATCGATGGCCGAGCCGGGTGTGGTGCTGGTACAGCACAAGGAGAAGGTGGCGCCCGCCATCAATACCGGCCATCTCAGCGTGGCCGCGGCGGGCGGCGATCTGGCACCGCGGCGTGAGGTGCCCAATCTGCAGGTTGATCTGAGTGCCCTCTCCATGGCCGAGCCGGGGGTGACACTGGTGGAGCCCAAGAAGGTGGTTGAGCCGAAGATCGATACCAGCAAACTGTCGATGAGTTAGCCGCGATACGAATTACCGTCAGTTACCTTTCCCACACAGGCTTCGCGGTAGCGCGCGGGGCGCGCGGGCCGTAGAATAGCCGCCCTTTTCCAGTGGTGTGCAGCGTGAATTATCCGGAACAGTTCGAGGTTATCGTGGTCGGTGGCGGTCATGCCGGCACCGAGGCCGCGCTTGCCGCTGCGCGCATGGGGCTGCGCACCCTGCTGCTCACCCACAACATCGAGACCCTCGGGCAGATGAGCTGCAACCCGGCCATCGGCGGCATCGGCAAGGGGCATCTGGTCAAGGAGGTCGACGCCCTCAACGGGCTGATGGCCCACGCCACCGACCTGGGCGGCATCCAGTTTCGCATCCTCAATGCCAGCAAGGGGCCGGCGGTGCGCGCCACCCGCGCCCAGGCCGACCGCATCCTCTACAAGGCGGCGGTACGCTCGGCGCTGGAGAACCAGCCCAACCTCACCCTGTTCCAGCAGCCGGTGACCGAGCTGATCCTGGAGGGCGGGCATGTGGCCGGGGTGGTGACCCAGATGGGACTGCGTTTTCATGCCCGCGCCGTGGTGCTCACGGTCGGCACCTTCCTGGCTGGGCGCATTCACATCGGTCTGGAGAACTACGAGGGGGGGCGCGCAGGAGACCCGCCCGCCAACACCCTGGCGCGTCAGCTGCGTGAGATCGCGCCGCGCACCGGCCGCCTCAAGACCGGCACGCCGCCGCGCATCGACGGCCGCACCATCGACTTCAGCCAGCTGCAGGCACAGCCGGGTGATGAGCCGGTGCCAGTATTCTCCTTTCTCGGCCGCGTAGAGGAGCATCCGCGTCAGATCAGCTGCTACATCACCCATACCAACGAGCAGACCCATGAGATCATCCGCGGCGGGCTCGACCGCTCGCCCATGTATGCCGGGGTGATCGAGGGGGTGGGGCCGCGCTACTGTCCCTCCATCGAGGACAAGGTGGTGCGCTTCGCCGACAAGAGTTCGCACCAGATCTTCGTCGAGCCGGAGGGGCTGACCACCCACGAGGTCTACCCCAACGGCATCTCCACCAGCCTGCCATTCGACGTGCAGTATGCGCTGGTGCGTTCCATGAAGGGGTTCGAGCGGGCGCAGATCGTCCGCCCCGGCTACGCCATCGAATACGACTACTTCGACCCGCGCGACCTCAAGTCTTCTCTGGAGACGCGCACCGTGAGCGGCCTGTTCTTCGCCGGCCAGATCAACGGCACCACCGGCTACGAGGAGGCGGCAGCACAGGGGATCCTGGCCGGTATCAACGCCGGGCTCCATGTACAGGGACGCGACCCTTGGTCGCCCATGCGCGATGAGGCCTACCTCGGCGTTTTGGTCGATGACCTGATCACC
The DNA here is from genome assembly GCA_036401755.1 of Gammaproteobacteria bacterium. Taxonomy (GTDB): domain Bacteria; phylum Pseudomonadota; class Gammaproteobacteria; order Thiohalomonadales; family Thiohalomonadaceae; genus DASWUD01. Next base: position 2,935 of record DASWUD010000081.1, on the reverse strand, counting down.
CGCGGCACCAGCGAACCCTACCGCATGTTCACCAGCCGCGCCGAGTACCGCCTGCTGCTGCGCGAGGACAACGCCGACCTGCGCCTCACCCCCAAGGGTCGCGAGCTGGGGGTGGTGGACGATGTGCGCTGGGCGGCCTTCGAGGCCAAACAGGAGGCGATCGTGTGCGAACAGCAGCGAATGCGCGATACCTGGCTGCGTCCAACGCAGGTGGATACCGTCGCGGCGGAGCGCGTCTTTGGTGGCCCGCTGGCGCGCGAATACCGCCTGGAGGAGCTGCTACGCCGTCCCGACGTCAGTTACGCCGATTTGATGAGATTAGCAGGCATCGAGGGAGAAAAAGATCCCATCATCGCCGAACAACTGGAAATTCAGGCGAAATATGCCGGCTATATCGACCGCCAGCAGGAGGAGATCGAGCGCCATCGCCGTCTGGAGCAGCAGAAGCTGCCGGCCGACCTCGACTACGCCGCGGTGAGCGGCCTCTCCAGGGAGGTGTGCGAGAAGCTCAACCGCGCCAAGCCGGAGAGCATCGGCCAGGCGGCGCGCCTGCCCGGCATTACCCCGGCGGCCATCTCGCTGTTGCTGGTCCACTTGAAAAAGCGCGAAGGGCGCAAGGTCTGCTGATGGCGGCCACTCCTGCCCAGCTGCGTGAGCGGCTTACCGGCGGCTGTGCCGAGTTGGAGCTGGTGCTGCCGCCCGAGGCCATCGACAAGCTGCTCGACTATATTGCCCTGCTCGCCAAGTGGAACCAGGCCTACAACCTCACCGCAGTGCGCGACCCGGCCGAGATGGTGACACGCCACCTTCTCGACAGCCTGGCGGTGGGCCCGCACCTGACCGGCCGGCGTATCATCGACGTGGGGACCGGTGCCGGCCTGCCGGGCATTCCCCTCGCCATCCTCTTCCCCGAGCGCCACTTTGTGCTGCTCGACAGCAACGGCAAGAAGACCCGTTTCCTGGTTCAGGCCAAGGCTTCGCTGGGGCTGGAGAACGTAACTGTGGTACATTCCCGCGTCGAGGAGTACCGGCCGCCAGAGCCGTTCGATACCGTCATCGCCCGTGCCTTCGCTGCACTCACCGAGATCCTGGCCCTTTGTGGGCACCTGATCGCCGAGGAGGGTAGTGTGCTCGCCATGAAGGGGAGCGTCACAGAGGCCGAAGCGGTCGGCGAGGGATTCCGGCTGGCCGGGATCACACCACTGCATGTTCCGGGACTGGCGCACGAACAGCGCCACCTGATTCGCGTGATACGCGCGGAGTGAGGGGCAATCGCCCCGTAAGCGGAGAGTTTTATATGGGCAGGATTATCGCGATGGCGAACCAGAAGGGTGGGGTGGCCAAAACTACCACCTGCATCAATCTGGGCGCTTCCCTGGCCGCCACCAAGCGCAAGGTGCTGCTGGTGGACCTCGATCCCCAGGCTAATGCCACGGTGGGCAGCGGCGTCGAAAAGGGTTCGTTCGAGAAGAGCAGTTACCATGTGCTGACGGGCAAGGCGGAGGCCGCCGCGGCGATTTTGCATGTCGAAAGCGCCGGTTATGACATTCTGCCCACTACCGGCGATCTCACCGCGGCCGAGGTGGAGCTGATGAACATGATGGTGGCGCGCGAACAGCGGCTGCGCCAGGCGCTGCAACAGGTGCGCGAGCGCTACGACTTCATCATCATCGACTGCCCGCCGTCACTCAACATGCTCACCCTCAACGCACTGGTGGCGGCCGATTCGGTGATGATCCCGATGCAATGTGAATACTACGCCCTGGAGGGGCTTTCGGCGCTGGTCAGCACCATCGAGCAGATCCGCAGCACGGTCAATCCGAAGCTGGAGATCGAGGGGCTGCTGCGCACCATGTACGACCCACGCAACAACTTGGCCTCCGATGTCTCGGGCCAGCTGATTCTGCACTTCGGCGACAAGGTCTACCGCACGGTGATCCCTCGCAATGTGCGGCTGGCGGAATCACCCAGCCACGGGCTGCCGGCCCTGGCCTACGATCGCACCTCGCGTGGTGCCGTCGCCTACCTGGCACTGGCCGGCGAGATCTTGCGCCGCTATGACAAGCCGCACGCGCCACTTGCGGCGCAGAGCCACTGAGAGTAAACGATGAGCACGAAAAAACGCGGACTGGGTAAGGGACTGGAGGCGCTGCTGGGCGCCAGCGTGGCCGTCGATAGCGGCAGTGACACGCCAGCGGGCAGCCGCGCTGACGGCGATCTGCGCAACCTGGCAGTGGACCTGATGCAGCGCGGCAAGTATCAGCCGCGCGTCGACATGCACCCTGACACCCTGGAGGACCTGGCCAGTTCGATCCGTGCCCAGGGGGTGGTGCAGCCCATCGTGGTGCGCCCCATCGGTCCCAACCGTTACGAGATCATCGCTGGCGAACGGCGCTGGCGCGCCGCGCAGATGGCCGGGCTGCACGAGATCCCCGCTGTGGTGCGCGATGTACCCGATCAGGCGGCGATGGCGATGGCGCTCATCGAGAACATCCAGCGCGAAGAGCTCAACCCGCTGGAGGAGGCGCACGCCCTGCAGCGCCTTATCGACGAATTCGGCATGACCCACCAGCAGACCGCCGATGCGGTGGGGCGCTCGCGCGCCGCTGTCAGTAATCTGCTGCGTCTGCTCGCCTTGCGCGACGATGTGAAGAAGCTGGTGGAGAACGGCGACCTGGAGATGGGCCACGCCCGCGCCCTGCTCTCCCTGGAGGGGGATTTGCAGAGTCAGGCTTCACGCCAGATCGTGGCCAAGGGGCTATCGGTGCGCGAGACCGAGCGGCTGGTCAAGCACCTGCTGAGCGCCCCCGCCGGGGCCGATCACAAGGCCAAACCGGTCGACCCCGACGTGCGCCGCCTGGAGATGGAGGTGGGCGAGCGCATCGGCGCCCGCGTCTCCATCCAGTACAGCGGCAAGGGGAAGGGCAAGCTGGTG
>DASWUD010000080.1:0-22379 GCA_036401755.1 Gammaproteobacteria bacterium | reverse complement strand
TGATGCAGAAGTCCACCGTTGAAGTCACCGCAGAAACCGCGTTCGGAACCAAGTAGCAGCCACACTGTTGTTCCCGCAGCGTGTGCACTGCCCTGCGGATAGAAATGGAGAAAATCATCGGCCATCTGTTGCAGGCCATCGGCCATGGCGTGCTGCGTCGGGGTAAAAGCGCCCAGCTTGTGCAACTCCAGCTGTGCAAGGGTCTTCATCGAGGCAATGATCGACTGCAGCTCGCGCAACTGCTTAAGGTGATTCTCTAGGGTGCGGTATCTACCCATTCCCCGTCCCTTGCCGGGCACCCTGTAACCATGTGGTCAAGCGGCTCACCCAGCCATCGCGCTCAACCTCCAGCGTCAGCGAGCTCGCTGCAATGGCCTGCTGCAATTGCGCCAGCCGTGCCGGAATTGTCTCCAACTCAACGTTATCGAACAGTCCCTCGTTGAAGGCGATGAGCCAGCCCAACTGGAACTCCACCGGCAGTGGCTTGAGCCGCTCCTGCTTGAGGATCTCGCGCAATACCCGGCCACGGCGGATGGCACGCTCCATCGATGCCTCCAGCTTGGCACCGAAACGGGTGAAGACCTCCAGTTCGAGAAACTGCAGGTAGTCGAGCTTCATGCGCCCCGCCTCGGCCTTGATACGCGGATGCTGCGCCTGGCCGCCGATGCGCGACACCGACCTGGCAATGTCGATGGCCGGGCGATAGCCCCCTGCAAACAGGTTCTGCTCCAGGTAAAACTGACCGTCGGTGATCGAGATGAGGTTGGTGGGAATGTAGCTGGCGATCTCCCCCTGCTGGGTCTCGACGATGGGCAGCGCGGTCATCGAGCCGCCGCCGTGCTCGGCGCTCAGCGCCGTACTGCGCTCCAACAGGCGGGCGTGAATGGAGAAGATGTCTCCGGGGTAGGCCTCGCGTCCGGGGGGACGGCGCAGCAGCAGAGAGAGCTCGCGATAGATCTTGGCGTGAGTGGTGAGGTCGTCGTAGATCACCAGCGTATCCTTGCCCAAGGCCATCCACGCCTCGGCCATCGCCGCCGCGGCAAAGGGGGCGAGGTATTGCATGCCGGGCAGCGCACTCGCCTCCGCCACCACCACCGTGGTGTAGTCGAGGGCGCCGTGATTGCGCAAAGTCTCGATAGTGTTGACCACCGTGGAGCGCTTCTGGCCGATCAGCACATAGAGGCAATAGACCTCCTTGTCGTGTTGATTGAGCACCGTGTCGATGGCGATCGAGCTGCGCCCCAGCCCCTCGTCGCCGATGATGAGCTGGCGCTGTCCCTTGCCGATGGGGATCAGGGTATCGATGATCTTGATGCCACTGTAGAGCGGCCGATTGACGAAGTCGCGGGCAATGATCGGCGGCGACGCTTGTTCAATGCCGCGCCGCTTCACCTCGCCTAAGCGCCCAGCGCCATCCAGCGGCCGCCCCAGCGGATCGACCACACGCCCCAACACCCCGTCACCGCACGGCACGCTGAGTTGTTCGTGGGCCAGAAAGACCGCCATCCCCGAGGCGAGCGTCTCGCTCTCGTCGAGCAGTACCGCCCCCACCAGCTCCTGGGTGAGATCGAACACCATGGCGCGGCTGCCGTCGGCAAACACCACCAAGCCATCCATCTGGGCCGAGGGGAGTCCGGTGATCCAGGTGATGCCGTCACCCACCGACACCACCTCCCCCTGCTCGGTGAGGCGTAGGCCATAGCGATACCCTTCCAACCAGGCGGCCTGCCTGGCCAGCAGACTCGCGGATGAAGCGGGGTTAGAGCTCATGGCTGAGTGCCGCAAAGGCCTTTAGTTCATCGTGCAGATTGGCATGCAGCACGCAGGGACCTGCGGTAATGCGCAGACCCGCGATCAGTTTGTCGTCGCTGGCAAAGTGAAACGGTAACGGCTGCCCCACCAGCGCAGTAAACGCCTCCTGGATCTGCTGCTGCTGGGCCACTGACAGTTCATAGGCGCTGACCACCTCCACCGCCTTTCCACCTGTGCTCGCCTGCAGGGATTCGCGCTGCAGTAGCGGCAACTGCTGTAACTCCTCCAGCAACAGTGCGAACAGCCGTGCCTGCAACTCCGGCGTGGCAGCCTGACTCAACAGCCGTGCGGCAAACTGTGCCCCCTGCTGCAGCGCCTGGAATTCGCTGTCGCGCCGATGCTCCTCCAGTTGCTTGGTGGCGAGTACCTCTGCCTTCTGACGCTGGGTGTCGAGGCTCTGTCGCAACTGCTCCTGCAGATGTTTGCGCTCCTCTTCGATCTCGCGCTGCAACTGCTGGCGCGCCCCTTCGCGTTCGGCCTCCCAGTCGTGCAGGCGGTTTTCGTACTGGAGCCGCATCGCGTCGGCCTCGTTCTGCTGCTGCTGCGCCTTGGCCAACTGCTGCTCGATGCTCTGCCGGCGCCTCTCCACCGCCGCTCGTACCGGCTTGTAGAGAAAGCGTTTGAGCAGCCATACCAGGATCAGGAAATTGACGATCTCGAGGACGAATGTGGTCCAGTTCAACTCCACTGCATGCCCCTCGCCTAGTGGCCGACCAGGAAGGAGAACAACGGATTGCGGAACAGCACAATCAGCACAATGACCAGCACGTAGATGGCCAGCGACTCGATCATCGCCAGGCCGATGAAGAGGGTGCGCATGATCGACTTCTCCGCCTCGGGCTGCCGCGACAACGCCTCCAGCGCACTGCTGATCGCCCGCCCCATGGCAAACGCCGGCCCCAGCACCCCGATGGCGATGGCGAGCACCGCGCCCACCGTGGAGGCCAACACGATCCAGTTCATGTCACTCATTTATCTCTCCTTGCTCAACTTGTTTTTCTTCGCGAGATTGGATGCCGCCGGCCACGTAGATCAGCGCCAGCATGCCGAAGATGTAGGCCTGCACCAGCGCCTCCACCACATGCAACATCAGAATGGGGATCGGCACCAGAAAGCCGGCCAGCAGCAGGAACATCAACGCGGCCATCTCCAGGCTCATCATGTTGCCGAACAGGCGCACCGCCAGCGCCACGGTGCGGGTGATCTCGCTCAGGATCTCGAAGGGGAGCATAAACAGGCCGGACTCGAGATAGTGGCGCAGATAGCGGCGTAGACCCTGACTGCGGATGCCAAACCAGTGCACCGAAAAGAAGACCATGATCGCCAGCGCTGAGGTCACCGAGAGGTCGCGGGTTGGCGACTCCAGCCCCGGGATTAACCCCAGCAGATTGGCCACGATCAGGAACACCCAGAGGCTGGCGATGAACGGCATGATCTGGCGGGTGTGGCTGCCGGCCACTTGAGCCACGGCCTCCTCCATCACCTCCACCACCGCCTCGAGCGCCACCTGCACATTGTTGGGCAGCAATGCCAGGCGGCGGCTGAACCACCAGGCACCCAGCCCGAGCAGGGCGGTGATGGCAATGCTGCTGGCCAGACTCACACTGATTGCCAACGGCCCGAGCTGGAACAGCACCGCCACCTGCAACCCTTCACCGTTCATGACTAGCGCCCCTTCATCAGCAGGTAGACGTTCACCGCCCCGACGATGAGGCCGAGGAACATCATGCTCAGGGTCCACTGCATCGAATAGCCTGCGAGCTTGGCGTCGATCCAACGGCCGAGATAGGCGCCCGCTACCACCGGCAGCACGAACACCAGGCCGAGGGTGCCGAGGAAAACGCTCTGCGCCAGGATGGTGGGCCGCTCCTTCTCGGCGCGCTTCATGCGCTTTACCTGGCGCTCCACATCTTCGCGCAATTTCTGCTGCTCATTCATGGAGGCGGATCCCCTGTTGGCCCAGCTCCCACATGCGCTTTAGCATCGCCTCCTCCATGCGCCGGAGACTCTCCTTCACCTCATGGAGTTGCTCCTCCTCGACCAGCAGCTCTTCGGCCAGGCGCTGCGAAATCTGTTCGTAATCGCTGTCGATGAGAAAGTGGCGACAGAAAAGGGTCAGGACGTTGTCGGCGAAGTAGAGCAGCGCGCCGGGCAGCGCCAGGTATTGCCAGCTCTCGTCTCCCTTGCGAAAACGCGCCAGGCCGAAGGTGAGCGCCGTCATGAAGCGGGTGTGGCGTGGCAGGATGGCGAAGCTGCCCGAGCCATCCTCACCGACGAAGGAGCTCACCCCGTCGATGCGTAGCCCCTGCCGGCTGTCGAAAAGCTGCAGGGTAAAACCGCTCATGCCTGCGCCTCCTTCATGCTGCCGCGCATGTAACACTGCTCCTCGCTCAGCGCGTCGTAATCACCACGCAGGAACGCCGTACAATCGTCGAGGGTATCCTTCAACCGTACCGAGCGCCCCTTCATGTTGGTGTAGGCGGCGGTGACCCAGAAGGGCTGGGTCAGGTAACGCTGCAGCTTGCGCGCACGCATCACGGTGAGACGATCCTTGGGCGACAGCTCCTCGATACCGAGCATGGTGATGATGTCCTCCAGCTCGGCATAACGCGCCAGCACCTCGCGCACCCCTTCGGCGATGGCGTAGTGGCGATCGCCCAACGTCTGGCGGTCCATCATCTTGCTGCTGGAGCGCAGCGGGTCGACCGCTGGATAGAACCCCTTGGCCGCCTGGCTGCGCGACAGGATCACGGTGGTGTCGAGGTGGTTGAGGATAGCGTTGACCGCCGGGTCGCTCATGTCGTCGGCGGGGACATAGACCGCCTGCACCGAGGTGATGGCACCGGCGCGGGTGGAGAGGATGCGGTCCTGCAGCTCCGCCACCTCGGTGTGTAGCGTCGGCTGATACCCGACCGTGGCCGGCATGCGGCCGAGCAGGCTGGAGATCTCGCTGCCCGCCTGCACGAAGCGGAAGATGTTGTCCATCACGAACAGCACCTCCTTGTGGGTGGTGTCGCGCAGATACTCGGCATAGGTGAGCGCCGACAGGCCGACGCGAAAACGCACCCCGGGCGACTCATCCATCTGGCCAAACAGCATCAGCGTCTGCGGCATCACCCCCGCCTTCTGCATCTCGCGCCATAACTCGTGCCCCTCGCGGATACGCTCACCCACACCAGCAAAGACCGACACCCCCTGATGGATCTCGGCGATGGCGTGCATAAACTCCATCACCAGTACCGTCTTGCCGACACCGGCACCGCCGAACAACCCGGTCTTACCCCCCTTCACGAAGGGACAGAGCAGATCGATCATCTTGATGCCGGTTTCGAGGATGCCACTGGTGCCGAGCGTCTCGTGCAGTTTCGGCGGGCGCGCATGGATGTTGCGAAACTCCTCGGCGGCCAGCGGCCCATCACCATCGAGTGGCTCACCGAAGATATTCACCAGACGGCCGAGGCAGTGGGGCGTGACCGGGACATGGAGCGGCGCACCGCTGTCGTAGATGGGCATACCGCGATGGAGGCCGCTGGTACGGTGCAGGGTAATGGCACGAATATGGTTCTGATCCAGGTGCTGGTGCACCTCGAAGAGGATGGTGTCGCCACCGGTTTGGGTGGTGAGGGCCTGGCGCAGGGGCGGCAAACGGTGACACCTGACCACCACCACCGGGCCATGCACTTCGGTAATGGTGCCGATGACCTGCAGGTGGGAAGAGCTGGTCGCTGCCGTCTCCATCGCGTTGTTTTTTCCCTTGAAGTGGGCCCGAACCCGGTGGCGCTCGGACACTGCCAGGACCCAAGCATAGCAACTGCAGCGCGGTTCGTTTCAGTTGGACAGCGCTGTGCCCCGCTGGTTCAGCGCAGACCGCGCGCCTCCTTCACCTGCTCATAGGCGGCCTTGATCTCCTGGGTCTTTTCGTTGGCCAGCTTGATCATCTCCTCGGGCAAACCCTTGGCCACCAGTTTGTCCGGGTGGTGCTGGTTCATCAACCGCTTGTAGGCACGCTTCACCTCATCATCGCTGGCGCCCTCGTCAACACCCAGCACCCCGTAAGCGTCACGCAGGGTGTTGCGGTGCGAGCTGTGTGCGGCGGCCTGCTGCTCTCCGGCAAACTGAAAGGCGGCACGCACCAGTTGATCGATGTGGTGAAACTCGCGCTGTGAAAAGCCGAGTTGCCCGAAAATGTGCAGCAGCAGTTGACGCTCAGCATCGTGCATCACCCCATCGGCATAGGCGAACTGCACCTGGATTTCGAGAAAGACCTGCAACAGTGTGTGGCGGCGCAGGCACTCACGGCGCAGCTGATCGAGCACTTCATCGAGCGGAAAGTCGGGACGTTTCCCTTCGGTGAAAAGCCGCTTGGCGATGCGCTGCTGCTCCTCGCCGAGATTCATTTGCGCCATCACCTGCTGTGCCAGCTGGATTTCATGTTCACTGACACGTCCGTCGGCCTTGGCCAGATGGCCCATCACCGAAAATGTGGCCGTGAAGAAGGCCGACTGGATCAACTCCTGCTCGGAAGAGCGCTGCCAGTTGACCCACTCCACCCGCCCGCGCTGTTTCGCAGCCGGTTTGTCATCCCATTGATGGCCAAACGCCGCACCGAGCAGTCCCCCCAATGGTCCGCCCAATGCGAAGCCGACGGCACCACCGATTACTTTGCCCCACCAGCCCATTATTCGAGATTCCCGTAACTTGTTTTTCACACGATTAGAAATTATCGAAGTATCACATATGTCAGAGCGCGATGGGCCCCTATGCCTCGCCGAGCAGCACAGAGGAGGGAGGAACAGCCCCGACAGGGTGGCGCGCACGGAAGCGTGCCATCCGTCAGCCGGGCCAGGGATGGCCCGTCTGACGGACCCGAGCGGAACGAGCAGCGCAGGAAAGCCGCAGGCCGAGGCATCGGGTCGCCTTTTCTTTGGTTACTTTCTTTTGGCGACGCAAAAGAAAGTGACCCGCACGCGGGGCGGCCCCCGCATCAAAATCACGTGACGAGGCCACACAAACTGCTACTTCAAAATCCAGAACCACCAGACGATCAACCCGATCACCACCAGCCCAACGAGATTAACGATCATCACTCACTCCCCTTGGGCTTGAAGAAACGCAGGCGGTTGGCGTTGCTGACCACGGTGAGCGACGACATCGCCATGGCGGCACCGGCGATCATCGGGTTGAGCAGCACCCCCATCACCGGATAGAGAATACCTGCGGCGACGGGGATGCCGGCACTGTTGTAGATAAAGGCGCCGAACAGGTTCTGCTTGATGTTGCGCACCGTCGCCTTGGAGATGGCGATGGCATCGGCCACGCCGTGCAGCGAGCCGCGCATCAGGGTGATATCGGCACTCTCGATGGCGACATCGGTGCCGGTGCCGATGGCAAAGCCCACATCGGCGCGCGCCAGTGCCGGGGCGTCGTTGATGCCATCGCCCACCATCGCCACGATCGCGCCGCGGCGCTGGTACTCCGCCACCTTCTCCGCCTTGTGCTCGGGCAGCACTTCGGCGATCACCTCGTCGATGCCTGCCTGGCGTGCCACCGCATTGGCCGCGGCATGATGGTCGCCGGTGATCATCACCACCTTCAGGCCCAGGGCGTGAAAGCGGCGGATCGCCGCGGCCGAATCGTTCTTGATGGGATCGGCCACCGCGAAGACCGCCGCACCGGCTTCGTTCATCGCCATGAACAGTGGCGTCTTGCCGTCGCTGGCAAGACGTTCGGCCTCCTCACTCAACGGGCCGAGATAGACGCCATGTTCGTCCATCAATTTGCGGTTGCCGATCAACACCTTCTGGCCATTGATGACCCCGCGCACACCGTGGCCGGCCAGTGACTCGAAGGAGGAGGCGACCAACTTCTGCACCCCCTCCGCTTCGGCGGCGGCTACGAGGGCGCGCGCCAGGGGATGTTCCGATCCGGCTTCGATGGCGGCGGCGACCGAGAGCAGCTGATTGGTGCCCACCAAGGCATTGGGAAACGGCACAATATCGGTGACGGTGGGCTTGCCCGCGGTGACGGTACCGGTCTTGTCGAGCACCACGGTGGTGATCCGGCTCGCCTGCTGCAGCGCATCGCCGTTGCGGATCAATATCCCAAACTCCGCCGCCTTGCCGACCCCCACCATGATCGAGATGGGGGTGGCCAGGCCAAGCGCGCAGGGGCAGGCGATGATCAGCACCGTCATGGTGGCGACGACGGCGTAGCTGACCTCCGGCACGGGACCGATGTTGTACCAGACGAGAAAGGTGATCACCGCGATGATCATCACCGAGGGGACGAATACCGCTGCCACCTTGTCGACCAGGCGCGCGAGGGCCGGTTTGCTCGCCTGGGCGGTACGCACCATTTCGATGATGCGCGCCAGCACCGTCTCCTTGCCGATACGTTTGGCCTGGAACAGAAAACTGCCGGAGGTGTTGATGGTGCCGGCCACCACCTCATCACCGCGCGCCTTGCTCACCGGCAGCGGCTCACCGCTGATCATCGACTCGTCGACGTGCGATTCACCATCGATGATCACGCCATCCACGGCGATGCGCTCACCGGGCCGCACCCGCAGTGTCTCCCCCAGCCCCACCTCGATGATCGGTACGTCGAGTTCGCGACCGTCGCGCACCACGCGCGCCGTCTTGGGCTGCAGGCCGATGAGGCGACGGATCGCCTCGGAGGTTTTGCCACGCGCGCGCAGCTCCAGGGCCGAACCGAAGTTGATCAGTGCGGTGATCACCACCGCCGCCTCAAAATAGGCGTGGCGCGCCAGTGAGGGCACCGCCTCGGGAAAGAGGGTGATGGCCATGGAATAGAGCCACGCGGCACCGGTACCCATGGCGATGAGGGTATCCATGTTGGCGCTGTGGTGGCGAAACTGCTTCCAGGCACCGGTGAAAAAGTGGCCACCCGAATAGATCATCACGACCAGCGAGAGCAGACCAACTAAACCCCAGAAAATTTGGCCGCTGCGGTCATGCAGCATCGGAAAGAGGTCGGTCATGCCGCCCACCATCAAGGGCAGGGCCAGCACACCAGCCACCGCCGCCTTGGTCATGGTGGTGCGATACTCCTTGCGCTCACGCGCCTCGCGCTCCTCCTGCTCGCTATCGAGGTTCTTCAGCTCCGCCGCCTCGTAACCGGCATCGACCACCGCCGTGATGAGGAGCTCGGCCTGCACATGGCCCGTCACCTGGGCGGTGTGCTCGGCAAAGTTGACCGTCGCCGCCTCGACACCCGGCACCGCGGCCAGCGCCTGCTCCACAGCGGTGACACAGCCGGCGCAACTCATGCCGCCGATGGAGAGTCGATGAATTACTGGTTCCTGCGCCACAATTGCGCTCCTTAAAAGAGTCCCATTCTAAAGCTAGCATTTCATGTGGGGGATTAATGTACCTATTGATCCAGATCATTCCCAAGCGCGCCACGGAGTGCAATCATGTCCTTCCACACTGATTGCGATGAAGACGACGCGATGAAAGCCCCTCTGCCGCCCCTGGCCCTGCTGCTGCGCACCCTCCCCGACTCGGTTCACACTGAACTGCTGGCGCGCCTCTTCAGCCACCTGCTCAAGGGACAACCACTCGCTGCCCAACTGACCGAGCTGGAGGGAAAACGGATCGCCATCGCCATCACCGACTGCGGGAACGAGCTGCGCTTTCTCATCCATGAGGGAAAACTGGCCCGTGCCCCAGGCAAGCCATGGGACGTGCGCATCCGGGGAAAGCTGGAAGAGTTCTGGCTGCTCGCCTCCCGCGCGGAGGATCCCGATACCCTCTTCTTCCACCGCCGTCTCGCCATTGAAGGCGACACCGCCACGGGACTGCACATCAAGAACCTGCTCGACAGCCTGGAATTTGACTGGCGCGCGCATGTGGCGGCGGTGGCAGGGCCAAGGCTGGCGCCGCTCGTTACGCGCGGTGTCGAGAGGCTGCAGTTGCAGAGGCGCATGCAGTTCTCACTGCATCGTTAATTGCTCTCCAGGGTGGCCCATTGCGCGCAGCGACGCAAGATGAGCGCACCCTGGTCTGCACTCAACAACGCGCTGGTTATTCCCTCTTTCCACCACGCTGCGGCAACATCATCAGCAGCGTATTGTCGCGTCTGATGTAGTGATGGAACAGGGCCGCCGCCGCATGCAGGCCGATGAGGAAGTACCCCACCTCGCCCACCGTTTCATGCAGCTCCTTGAGCTGGCCGGCCAGCTCCTTGCTTTCACCGAGCAGCGGCGGCAGTTGCAGGCCAAAGAACGGGATGGGCTTGCCGGAGGCGCTGAGCAGCAGCCAGCCGACCAGCGGCAGACCGATCATCAGCAGGTAGAGGGCGCCATGCATCAACTTGGCCAGCAACGCCTCCAGCGGCTTCTGCGCCGGCACGATGCGCGGGGTGGGTGCGATGACGCGCATCAGCATGCGCAGCCATACCAGTGCGAAGATCGACAGCCCCAGCATGAAATGCCAGCTCTTCAGTGCCTCACGCGGGTCGCTGCCCTTGGGATAAAGCTCGCGCAATTCAATGGTGGCATAGACCGCCACCATTAGCGCCAGCATCAGCCAGTGCAGGCCGATCGATACCGAACCGTAACGCTCCGTACTGTTTTTCCACATCATCGCGCTCCTCACTCGGGTACGTGGCAGAGGCCACATACCAACACCGTAACAGGCCAGGCTGAATCGGCCCTTAACGAGTCTAGCAGGCGGGTGAAAAAGTCTCGTCTCGGTTGCCCATGAGGGAGTCGTTGCGGTGGCCTGGTCAGCCCTCGGCGGGGGATGGCTGCCACGCCATCCCCGCCACCCCGTGCCAGAAGCCGTTGCTCGGTTCGCCGCGCGTCAACCCCCTCAAGGCCTCCCGCCCCTGTGGCGGCGTGAGAGTGCCGTCGATGACGTTGCGGAATGCCTCCACCACCTTATCCATGTGGCGCGACTGAGGTGAGAGGCGCACCACGTCGATAGCCAGCGCCCGCATCTGCACCAGCTCGCCGATAAGGTTGCAGGTGGTAGCGGACTGGGTCTGGATGCCGTTGACGGTGAGGAACTCTCTGCCGTCCTGTGAGTCGAGTGACAGGCCATCGCTGAAATCGCCGCAGCGCAACTGGCACTCATCCTTGGGCAATTGGTAGTGGCGCGCGGTAAAGCAGCGTGCCGAGAAGGCGAGCGGCATGCGGCCGAAGGCGAAGGCCTCAGTGGCCAGGCCGGCGGGGCGCATTGGCTGCATGGCGGCATGTGTCTCACGCCCCATTTCCACCGGCGCAACCCAGCGCATGGCGCCGAGCTCGCGCAACAGCCCCAGCGTTTCGCCGTTGTAGGTATTGAGGTGCGGGCCGGCGACGAACGGCACTCGCTTCTCTGCGAGCAACCGCACGGCCCCCATGTCGTTGGCTTCGACACTGAAGCGACCGTTGTCGACCATGTGACGCAGATTGATCAGCTCCGACTCCGCCTCGATGAGGCCGAGGGTGGAGAGCACCACCTCCTTGCCTGCGGCAGAAAGCTCATCGGCGATGGCTAGCCAATCCTCCAGCCGCAGAGCGCGGCGCTTGGAGCAGACCACCTCGCCCAGATAGACGATATCGACCGGCCACTTGGCCGCCTCGCGATAGAAAGTGAGCACATCGTCACGCGACCAGAAGTAGAGCAACGGTCCCAGCGAGAGTTTCATTGTCGGTTCTCCAGTTAAACATCTTTAACCGCTAAATGCGCAAAATTCGCAAAGCAAAAAGTCGGCAAGCCTGCGATCACACTTCTCCCTTTGCGTTACTTCGCCCCCTTGGCGGTTTAATTGTTTGTTAATCACTGCCAGGCGCGATCCAGCGCGCCCAGGGTATGGGTGCTCCCCTCGGCTACCTTGTCGAGCTGCGCCACCCAATCACTGCGCGGCACATAGCCATCGGGATCTTTTTGCGCGGCGTCGAGCGCCTGGCGCAGCACCCGGGTCACCTGCGCCACGTAGGCGGGGCTGCGCTGCCGCCCCTCCACCTTGATGGCCGCGACGCCGATGCGTATCAGCTCGGGCAGGATGCCGAGCACCGACAGCGAGGTAGGCTCTTCGATGGCATAGTCGAGTTGGCCGTTGACCTGATAACGCCCCTTGCAGAGCACCGGATAACCGGCGCTCTCCTGCGCGCCATAGCGATCGATGAGCACCCCGCCGAGGCGCACCTCGCGCCCTTGCGCCGTTTCACGCCACTCCACCGATTTGGCCGGCGAACAGACACCGCAGGTATTGGGCGATTCGCCTGTGGCATAGGAGGAGAGGTAGCAGCGCCCCTCTACCATCACGCACAGCGAGCCGAAGGCGAAGGTTTCGATCTCCACCTCGGTGTTGTCGATGACGCGCTTCACCTGCGGCAGCGACAGCACCCGCGGCAACACCGCGCGCTGCACGTTGAACTGCTCGCGATAGAAGTTGATCGCCTCGTAACTGGTGGCGGAGCCCTGCACCGAGAGGTGCAGACGCAGCTGCGGATGGGTTTTGGCCGCGTAGCGCATCAGCCCAGCATCGGCGAGGATTAGCGCAGCGACCCCCAGCTCGGCCGCCTTGTCCACCGCGTCGGTCCAGGCATTCCACCCCTGCGGTTGCGGATAGGTGTTGAGGGCGAGCAACACCTTGCGGCCATGCTCGCGCGCATAACGCAATCCCTCACGCGCCGCCTTCTCGTCGAAGTTGAGGCCGGGAAAGTTGCGCGCGTTGGTGGCGTCGCGAAACCCCATGTAGACCGCATCGGCGCCATTATCGACCGCCGCGCGCAGCGCCGGCAGCGAACCTGCCGGGCAGACCAACTCGACCTTGTTTGTCACGTTATCCCCCTCATGAAAACAGATTTACCGCGTGCAGTTCGCAGCGCCACTCGTCATGCCGTTATCACCTGGCTGCCACTGAAACTGTCGGCGACCACCCCTGCCGCGTACCACGCCGCAGCAACTCACGCTCGATGCCGTTCAGGACACGCCACTTCCAGTTGCACCAGTGGGGCGTGAGCAGCATGTCGAGCGCGGCGGTGCCGGTGAGGCGGTGATAGATGATCTCCGCTGGCGTCAGCTCCACCAGGTCAGCCACGCTGGTGATGTACTGCGCCATCGCCCACGGCGTGTATTCGCCGCGGCGCCATTCATTGGCCAGCTGCGTCCCCTTCACCACATGGAGCGGATGAAGCTTGAGGCCATCGACACCGTGGTCGAGCACGCGCTGTAACGAGGTATGGGCATGCGCCGGCGTCTCGCCGGGCAGGCCGAGAATGAGGTGGGCGCAGACCGGCAGACCGCGCTGGCGTGCCGCCTGTACGGTCTGCGCATACTCGCCAAAGCCGTGACCACGATTGACCCGGCGCAGCGTCTCGTCAAAGCTCGACTGCACCCCCAATTCGAGCCACACCTCATGGCCGGCATCGCGATAGGCGGCGAGCAGGTCGAGTACCGCAGGCGCGACGCAGTCGGGGCGCGTGCCGATGGAAAGGCCGATCACACCCTCCTGGGCAAGCGCGGTATCGTAGCGTTGCTTGAGCAGCGCGACGTCATCGTAGGTGTTGGTGTAGCTCTGGAAATAGGCGAGAAATTTTTTGGCACCGGTGCGCCGGGCGATCACGGCGCGACCATTATCGAGCTGGGTGGTGATGGGATCGGGCTGGCGGCCGTGGGGACTGAAGGAGCTGTTGTTGCAGAAGGTACAGCCACCCATCCCTTTGCTGCCATCGCGATTGGGGCAAGTGAAACCCGCGTCGATGGCGACCTTGTGCACGCGCTCGCCATATTTGCGCAACAGGTAATGTCCGAAGGTATTCACGACATCGGACAGCGCCATGAGTCAACCCACCTGATCGAGCACGCGACGGCGGAAAGCAACGCCGAGTCTGTCGGCAATGGCACGGCACGCCTCGATGTCGACTCCCTCCAGGCCATCGATGGCGGTGAGAGTCACCTCGATACCGCGCTCATGGGCCAGCCGCGCAAACTCCAGCATGGCCGCAAAGGTGCCGGGGAGCTTGGGATGGGTATGGCGTTCATACACCGCTGCATTCTGCCCATTGAGGGAGATGGAGAGACTATCCACTACCCCCACCATCTCGGCGGTGACATCACGCTGGTGAACCAGATTGGCCAGGCCATCGGTATTGACGCGCACCCGTGCGCCGCGCGCCTTGAGCCAGCGCGCTATCTGCAATAACAGCTCGATGCGCTGGGTCGGCTCGCCCAATCCACAAAACACGATCTCCTTGTAGGGCGCAGGGTCTCCGATCGCTGCGATGATCTCGTCATAGGACGGCTCGCGCGTCAGGCTCAGATCGTACTCCTGCACTTCCCATGTGCGATTATGTTTGGGACAAAAGGTACAGCGCAGCGTGCAGCGACTGGTGATGTTCAGGTAAAGATTGCCGTGCAGGGGATAGGCTATAATTCCTGCCGGGGTGGTCGAGACTGTCACGTTCACTCTACTCAATTTTTCAAAACAGCCTTTTAGTTTACGCCCGCCACCCCCATAACCAAAAGGTTGCGGCGAAATACTGCCCTTTACTGTATTATTGGGCGCCCAATTCCCTCTCCAGGCCACTGCAAGCAGGTATTCGATGATCAAAACCCCCCTCCCCCTGTTGAAGCTCCGAGGCAAGGAGCTGCTCCCCATCATCCAGGGAGGAATGGGCGTCGGTATCTCCGCTCACAAGCTGGCCGGCACCGTGGCTCGCGAAGGGGCCATCGGCACCATCGCCAGCATCGACCTGCGCGTCCACCACCCCGATCTGATGGAGCGCACCCGTCGCACCAAGGACCGCCAGGTGATCGACGACGTCAACATGGAAGCGCTGGACCGCGAGATCCGCGCAGCGCGCCAGATCGCCGGTCCCGACGGTTTCCTCGCGGTCAACGTGATGCGCGCCGTCGACCGCTACCCCGAGCTGGTAAGGCAGTCGTGCGAAAGTGGCGCCAATGCCATCATCATGGGGGCCGGTCTCCCCTTCGAGCTGCCCGAGCTGACCAAGGACTACCCCGACGTCGCCCTCATCCCGATCCTCTCCGAGGAGCGCGGTGTGCGCGCGGTGCTGAAGCGCTGGCTGCGCAAGGGACGCGTTCCCGATGCCATCGTCATCGAACATCCGCGCTACGCCGGCGGCCACCTGGGCGCCCCCGATCCCAAGGATATCGACAACCCCCGCTACGACTTCAAGCGGGTGCTGGGCGAGCTGCCTGCGGTCTTCGAGCAGGTGGGCATCGACCCGGTGCCGGTACTGCCGGCCGGCGGCATCAACTCCTTCCAGAAGATAAAGGAGCTCTTCTCCTTCGGCGCCAGCGGTGTACAGATCGGCACCCCCTTTGCGGTGACCGAGGAGGGCGATGCCCACATCAACTTCAAGAAGGTGCTGATCGAAGCCAAGCCCGAGGATATCGTCACCTTCATGAGCACCGCCGGCCTGCCGTGCCGTGCCGTGCTGACACCGTGGCTGAAAAAGTACCTGGAGCGCGAGGAGCGGGTACGCGCCCGCGCCACCCCGGAGAAAGGCTCCTGTGCCGTCTGGTTCGAATGCCTCACCCAGTGCGGGCTCAAGGATGGCAACCCGGCCGCCGGTCAGTTCTGCATCGACACCCAGCTGGAGGCGGCGGTGCACGGCAACGTCGAGAAGGGGCTCTTCTTCCGTGGTTCCGAGGCACTGCCATTTGGCGACCAGCTGCGTTCGGTCCATGACCTGCTCGCCTACCTGCTCACCGGGGTCGACCCGCAGGGCAAGATGCAGCCCGCCTGATCACACCGTCGCGCCGTGCAATACGGCGCGGTAGACCCGCCTTCCCTGCCACAGATTCCACCACAGCAGCAGCGCCGAGATGGCCAGTGCCGCCCCGGCGGTGCGGGCAAGCACCGGCCAGAAGAGCGCCAGCAGCGCCAAGCCCAATAGCAACAGATGGAGGCGGTAGTGTCGCCGCATCGCCGCCTCACTGATGATCTGTTTCATGTTTGGCACACGGCCCTGCCACTGACCGCTCTGTTGCAGGCGGTTGTTGAGGTGCAGCCAGATCAGGAACGGCACGATCTTGTAGAGCATGCCGTTCACCGCCGACATGGCAAAGCCGAGGATGAACAGCACCCCGAATAGCAGGGCATGTTCACCGGGCAACAGGATCGCCAACACGGCGCCGCTCAACATCACCATCGCCACCCGCCAGAACGAAAGGGTCACGTCGGGCAGACGGCGGCGCCGCAGCTGCAGCCAGAGGGTCGTCGCGGCAAACACCAGCAGTGCGAGGATCACCAGCACGAACGGTATATCAGTGGCGAAGGCAAGGCGCACCACGCTCCACAGTGCCAGTCCTGCCAACAGTAACGGCACCAGAAAACGGCGCAGCAGACGCGGATAGTCTGGCGTGAGCTGGAACATCGGCACCACCTGCCAGGCGACGCCGATGAGCAGTGTCACCACCCAGCCGGCCAGCCCCCACATCACATGGAGATCGGTCAGGGGATGGATGAAGGGCACCTGCCACTCGAAGTGACGCAGCAGGCCGCTGCCCAGCAAGATCGTAATGAGCAGCGCACACAACGCCCCACCCATCGCCCCCACCGTGGCGTGGGCGGAGCGAGCCCGCAGCAGGGCGATACCCACTACCACGGCGAAAATGTCCACGGTTATCAGCAGCAGCAGCGTTCCCACCTCCAACATCACCGCGTGATTGGTTCCCATACCGAGCACCAGGGTGATGGTCCCCACGGTGAGACCGATATGGACGAGCGCGCTGAGCAGGGGGGCATGCGGCAGGCGCGAGCCGGTCAGTACCGGCAGCAGTTGTTGCAGCGCGCCGAACATGGTCATGGCGAGAAAACCCAGGGTGAGCAGATGGGTAACGGCCAGTGTCGCCGGCGTCCAGCGACTCAGCAAAGCCTCGGGCGCAAACACCACCACTACCCCTGCCGCCGCGGCAAACAGTGGCGCGGTAAGCAGATAGCGCAGTGGGACCGCCAACGGCGGTGTCTGCGCCAGGGAGAGTGCCGTGTAACTCATAGGTGATCGGCGGGGGGCAGCATGGCGGCGGCGGCGCGCGCCGCCTTGGCGGCCTCATCGTCGCCAACGCGCCAGATAAAGACCTCGCAGGCCACGACGCGACCGGCGCGTGTTTCACTGGCAAAGCCGCGCTGGACGAGATTGTCATAGAGCAGGCAGGGGCGACGCCGATGCAGCAGCCGCAGATAGTCGCCACGCTCAAGTCGTTCGCTGGCGGCGAGGCTCTGCGTCAGTGGCTCGGGCGGTTCGAGCTCGCTCACGTCGAGCACCACTTCACGCGCCACTAGTTGGCTCCGGCGTCGGCCAACCGTTGCAACAGTTCGGGAAGTTGTGGCGCCAGCATCCGATCACTCATCGGATAGAGGATCTGCTCCTCCTTGGCATTGTGTTGACGCATCAAGATCAGCAGCGTCTCGCTGTTGCCCAGATAGTCGTCCACACTTTTTCGCTGCAAGGCATCCTCCATCGCCGCAAACAACTGACGCATCTGGCCGTGCTCATGGCGCATCACGGCAGACGGCCCCATCTCACTGCCGCTCGCCTGCTCGAAGGCAGGAAACAGCACCGACTCCTCCATGGTGAAGTGACGACCCATGGCGTTGATGAAGGCGTCGTGACTGGTACGCGCAGTGGCCCATTCGCCATCGCTCACCTGTTGTTCAGCCAGCGCAAAAAGATCGTCGCAACGGTAGTGATCATCGCCGAGAAAATCACGGACACTATTCATGGTAATTCTCCAAATGGGTGTTTATAGCTTCACAGCCACGCCCAATGCCTACCTTGATAAATATCAATTAAGTGGAGGCAATGCGATCGAAATAGCGCGCACGGTAGATAAGCCGCCTGGGCTGACCAGGCAGATCGGTAAAGCCATCGCGGGTGTGCAACACATTGTTGCAGATAAGTCCCATGCCAGGTTTGAGCAAGGCACGAAAAATGTAGGGTGAATCGCTCGCCAGCAGCGCCTCCAGTCGCGCCAGTGCCGCCTGGGTTGCAGGATCATTTTTCCACTCGATGTTGCGCTTGCGCGCGGTGTAGCGCATGTGCAGGGCACCGTTCGGCTGGATGGAGAAAACAGGTCCCACCGAAGGCCCGCGCGCATCACCCTCGCCATCCTTGCCGGGCGGAATGGTCATCACATCATCCGCCATGAGGGCGCGAATGTAGGCGGGATTTTCGTCGCGCAACAGCAGATAGACCATCTCGTGATCGAGCAGCTGGTTTTCACCACCCTGCGCGGCGTTGTGCACGCAGTGCAGCAGCATGCCGCGGATCTGCTGTTCCGCCGTGTTGTAATAGCCGTCGCAGTGCCAGTTGATGGCGCGGTTGGTATACGGAATGTAATGGGGGTGATCACCCTCGGGATTGACAGTGATAGAGGTGATGCCGTCGTCATCGGCCAGCAGATTGCTGTCGAGGTGCATCAAGCCGAGCTGCTCGGCGAGGCGGCGCGGGATCTCCTTGTCAGGATTGTCCCCCAGCGGGGTAGCGTAGATCACCATGTTGCACTTGCGCACCCGCCCCAACAACGCCGCGCGCTCTTCATCGGTAAGCTGTAGAGGGTCGCGCACCGCCACCACCAACTGCGCGGCCGCTGTTGGGTAGTCCGTCAATTTCGCTTCGCGCCATGCCCGATAAGCCACATCGTTCGTCAGGTCAAAGGGCGAGTTGGGCAGTGTACTGGCCATCGCAATAAGCCTCTGGAAATAATTGCTCAGAAAGGGATTAATGATCTTGCGGCGGAGTGTATCAAGGGGAGGCGTAGTAAGGGGAGCAATGCATGAGTCTCAAATGAGAGAGGGCCGGTTAAACCGGCCCCCCACTTCCAGGTTTTGCGATCAGTCCTCACGCCAGCGGTTCTGCCAGCGATAACGCTTCAGCTGTTCACGCTGTTGCGGTGTCAGCTGCTCCATCACGCTGTTATGGATCCTGACATGCTCCTCGACCACTTGGCGCTGCACCTTGAACAGTTCGTCATACGCTTTGTCGATGGCCTTGCTGTCCCACTTCTCGGCGTTATAGAGCTCATCCAGCTTGCGCTGCGCCTCGAACATCTTGGTCATCAGCGGCCAGTGGCTCTTGTAACGCTCCTCCATGATCTTGTCGATGGCGGTCCGCTGCTGGTCAGTCAGATCGAGCGCCCACCACGGCTCCATCATGCCGGGGCCATGACCATAGCCACGCCCACCCCAGGGGCCGCGCCCGTAGCCGTCCCCCCACATCATGCCGTGGCCGTAGCCGGGACCATAGCCACCCATCATGCCTGGGCCCATGCCGTAATAGCCGCCGCCCATCATGCCCCAGCCATAACCAGGGCCTGGCGACGTGTCATCCGCCTGGACGGTCCCCGCCAACAAACAGCCCGCCAGTAGCAGAGGGGCTGCCCAAAGAGCGTGTCTTTTACCGTTCATCACAAACACCTCCAAATCAGCCTTCTTTGAAGATAATGAACGGGACGGCAGGCCGGGAACCGCACCGCTCAGTCAAGAGGCAAGAGCATCACGCACGCGCATCAGCTTGGCACGTACCTCGCCACCCAGCGACTCCAGCTCCTTGCGCTCCACCAACCCCAACACTGGCAGAGGGTCCATGAAGCCGACGATCACCTTGCCCTGCTCATCCTCGCGTACCACAACGTTGCAGGGGAGCAGCAGGCCAATATCGGGCTCGGCATCGATCGCCTGATTGGCCAGCTTGGGGTTGCAGGCGCCGAGAATCTTGTAGGGGCGCTTGTCGACGCCGAGCTTCGCCTTGAGGGTGGCCGCCACATCGATTTCGGTCAGCACGCCAAACCCCTCCTTTTTCAGCTCCTCGGTAACACGCGCCACCGCCTGGTCGAAATTCCCTTGTACTGCGACAGTAAATCCGTACATCGTTACTTCCTCATGGTTGCCAAACTGTAGTTCATGACGGCGCACTTGCCGATTTTCAACTTCAGCCACGGGGGGCATCACTGCCCACGCTGGCTGCGCTGCTCCATCTCCCACCAGGCGCTGTAGACCTCGTCTGGCCACAACGACTGGAACCAGGCGATGATGTCGTCGATCTGCCGCTCGTTCAGCTGGCCGGCCCAGGCGGGCATGTTGCCCTGCGGAGCGCTGCCGTTGCGGATCATCTCCCTGAGCCAGTGGCGGGGATGGTGCCAGGCGTGACCGCTGCCATCGAGGGGCGGCGGCGGAAAGGTACCGTCTGCGTTGCGCCGGCGCCACGCAACATCGCCCTGGGCGCTCTCGCCATGACAGCGCGCACAGTGGAGGGCGAACAGCGCCTTGCCGCGCGCCACCTGTGCGCTATCGTAGCTACGCGCCACCTTCAGGGTGGATGGGCCGGCCGGCTGTGCCGACTCTTCGCAACCGGTCAGCGACCACAGGGCGAGCGCCAGCAGGGTCACCGCCACCACGTCACCTTTGTTCATTAGCAAAATCATAAATTTATGCAGCATGACCGCAGAATACCCCAGATGCATCACGAATCAACGGTTTAATGACTGAAACATATTTACCCCTCCAGTGAAAAATGCGATCGTTCTACGGTGATTCACACAATGAGGTAACAGCCTATGGCCCCAGCAGAGACCAAAGGAACTCCAGACAGTAGTAGCGAGCTCAACTTCATGGGCGCGATCGAGGCGCACGTGCGCTGGAAGATTCGTCTGGAGGCCTATATCAACGGTACTAGTGAGGAACACCTCGATCCCGATGTAGTTTGTCGGGACGATCAATGTGCACTGGGTAAATGGATCTATGGCGGTGGCGGCGCAAAGTATGGCAACCACCCGATGTTTCCAGTACTGAAGCAGACCCACATGAACTTTCACCGCTCTGCCGGCGATATCATCCGCGCCGTGGATGCCGGTGAAACGGAGAAGGCCCGCACCATGCTCAACAGTGGCGAGTACGCACGCCATTCCCACCGCGTCAAATCTGATCTGGCCCGGCTCTCCATAGAGCTCGAAAGTGATTTTGAATAAACGCGGCCAGCACAACACCACAGCTCATAAAAATAAAATAAATAAAAAAACGGGCCGTGAGGCCCGTTTTCTTTTCCAGTAACAACCCGTTTACTTCGTCAGCGCCATGAACAGTTGTGGCAGCTTCTCCGGCAGGCGGGCGATGTTGTCCACCACGGTGTACTGCCTGCCGAAGATGTCGGCGACATATTCGTCCGCCTTGGGATCGAGGTTGATGCAGTAGCTGTAGATCCCCTCCTGATCGAGTTCATGCACCGCCTTGCGTGCATCCTCGATGAGCAGCCGCTCGTCGTGCACATCGACGTCGGCCGGTTCACCATCGGTGAGGATGAGCAGCAGCTTCTTATCGGCCTTGCGCGCCCCAAGATAGTGCGCGGCGTGGCGCATGGCGCCGCCCATGCGCGTGGAGTAGCTCGCCTGCATCGCCGCCAGCCGCCCCTTCACCTCGTCGCCCCACGCCTCGCTGAACCCCTTGATGTGGAAGTAGCGCACGTCGTGGCGAGTGTTGGAGTGGAAGCCGGCGATGGCGAAGGGATCACCCAGCTGCTCGATGGCCCAGGCAAGCAGCGACACCGCTTCCTGTGACAGCTCCAGAATGGTCTGCGCGGAGCCGGCGGCCTTTTCGTTGAGCGATTGCGACAGATCGAGCAGCAGCATCACCGCGATATTGCGGCCGCTGGTCTTGTGGCTCATGTTGATGCGCGGATCGGGGGTGGCGCCGCCCTTGAAGTCGATGAGCGAGCGGATCGCCACGTCGAGGTCGAGCTCGCTCCCCTCCTCCTGATAGCGGATGCGCACCTTGTCCTGCGGGCGCAGCAGATCGAGCATGCGCTTCAAACGCTTGGCCAGCGCCTCGTGCTTCTGCAGCAGGCGGTCGATGTCGGCCGCATTGCCCTTGGGGTGCAGCGCCTCGTAGAGGCTCACCCAGTCGGGGCGGAAGGTCTGGCTGTTGTAGTCCCACTCGTGATAGTGGCGCGGCGGCAATGAGTGCAGCTCGGCCTCCTTCTTCAGCTTCTTGTCCGGGTCCTCGAAATACTCCTCGTCATCGCTGTCCTCGATGTAGATCCACATGTGACGGTTGTCGTCACGATAGTCGATGACGGTGTTGTCGAAGTGGACCTTGGCGTACTGGTCGCTCTGCACGCGGGTGCGCGCCGAGAAGGAGAGCGCCAGGTCGGCGATCTCGCGCGTGCTCGATACGCCCTGCGCCATAATGGCGTGGAATTGGCGGGCGAAATCGTTGATGTGCGGGTTGCGGTAGCCATGCGCGGGATCGAGCAGCGCGCGCGACAGCATCGCCAGGCGATGGCGCAGGCAGGAGGTGGTCTCGGGATCGCACTCGGTCTCTGCGGGCTTGGGGTGCAACGCCAGGAAAATGTGGCGCAGCCCCGGATACTCCTTCATCACCAGATACTCGACGCGGCTGTCCTCGAAGAACTCCACCGCCATGCGCTGCAGCGGGCTGTAGTTGTCGGCAACGATCGGCGAGGTCCAGCGGCGGTGGCCGACCATGTGCGCCAGTACCGCGCGGTAGCGGTCGATGCCGGGGATATCGTTATAGCTGTCGAACACATCGGGCACGCGCATCCCCAGCTTGTCGTAATAGGGGATCGGTTTGCG
>DASWUD010000079.1:0-7650 GCA_036401755.1 Gammaproteobacteria bacterium | reverse complement strand
GCGTTCCTGACGGTGGCCAACCGCGATGAGCGTGCGGCCGTCACCCACTACGCCTCGGCCCTGCTGCAGCAGACGCATCATATTCACGCGCTGGAGGTGGTCGAGGAGGTGAAGGCGGAGCAAGTAGGGACCTTTCTCGATGAGATGCGCCTAGCCGGTTACCCGGAGCTGGCCATTCGTGACTTTGATTATGAAGGGACGCGGCGCTGGTTACCGGCGGCACCTCGTCCCGTCTACTATCCCATCAGCCTGATCGTTTCGCTCAATGCCGGGCTTGACGAACTGCTCGGACTCGATGTCGGCCAGGTGGATTCCCTGCGCGATGCCATGCTGCGTGCATTGAATCAGCCCGGCTCCCATGCCACGCCGCCGTTCGAACTGTATGAAGGCGGTCGGGGGTACGGCGTGTTCCAGCGTATCGACCCCGGCATGGCCAATGGCAAGCGACGTCAGGCCCGCTGTTTGGCGCTGCTCATCGTGCGGGTTGCCGACCTGTTGCCGGAGAGCGCACTGATGGAGGAGTACGATTTTCATACCATCCTCAGGACCCACAAGAGCGCGGGCGACGCCGGGCTGGTCCTGCTGGAGCGCCCCTCGCGACCCGACGGCTGGCTGGCCAGCACCCTGTTGCCGACCCTGCACTACACGCGACAAATCGAAGGCAGTGTCCCGGCGGTCTCACTGACTATCGAACGCCGCCTCACCTGGAAGGAGGTCAATTTTCCCCTCATCGCCTGGGTGATGTTCGCCGCCACGCTTACGCTGTTGCTGTTGCATGTCTACATGAGCGCGCACCGCCACAGCGAGGCGCGGCGCCTGGAATTGGAGGAGTTGTTGCGCTACAAGGCGCATCACGACGAGCTGACCGGTTTGCCCAACCGTACCCTGATCATCGATCGCATCGAGCAGGGGATCCGCGATGCCCATCGCGACAAGCAGTCGCTGGCAGTGCTGTTTCTCGACCTGAATGGCTTCAAGCCGGTAAATGACACCTATGGTCACGAAGCGGGCGACCGGGTGTTGCATGAAGTGGCGCAGCGCCTGCGCACCGTGGTGCGTGAGCGCGACACCGTGGGGCGCATGAGCGGCGATGAGTTCATCATGATCCTGGCCGATACCGATCGCGCCGGCTGCGATGTGGTCATCGACAAGATCAAGAATACTTTCAATCCCCCCTTCAGCCTCGACGCCGAGACAAAACTGGCGATGGGGATCTCTATCGGTGTGGCGATACACCCCGACGACGGTATGACACCAGGCGAACTGATGCGCGTCGCCGACAGCGATATGTATCGTCACAAGCCGCGCCGTGAGTAACCCCCGAGCGCATCAGCCGCTCAAGATCCGTGGCCAGCGTTCGTGTTCTGCATCGCTGCGTTCCGGTTCGATGGTGACCACATAGACGCGCTGTTCGTTGCCTTCGCGTGCAATCAACCCCTGAATGTATTTGCCTTTGGTGAGGTCGTACCAGCGCGTGCTGCCTTCGATGTCCTTCTCCATGAAGCTCTTGATAGGCAGCTTCACCGGCACGGGAAACCAGCGGTCCCAGCGCCCGGCATGAATCGAATCGAGGCGCGCCCAGCCGCCGAGCGGCAGCATGCCCGCCTGCTCCTTGCGCCGACCCCACGGCAACAGCACCACGCTGCCATCCTTGCGCAGCACTGGCAGCACCGCCTTCGGATTGGGGAAGTAGATGCGAAGCTCCTCTCCCTCGAAGCTGAAATAGATGCCGCCACACATGATTAATGCTCTAGTTTATGATGTGAAGAAATGTCTTTTCACTCGACTGTTTTCATGCGCCCTCTCATCGTTGGTTACACTACTCTCGTGCGTTAAAGCAAAAATACGTCCGTAAGAATCGGAACGGCACAGTATTTTCTGGACGGTCCCCTCTCCCTCCGGGAGAGGGACAGGGAGAGGGGATCACAAACATCACTATCGAGTTTTGATTGTTCTTTCACCTGATCTTTTCTAACAAAGGATGCAGGAGTGCGAGTTAACGCCGATCCGAAACCAATGCTCAAATCGTCTGCCGATGCCCATACGGTTTCCACGCCGGCGCAATGACGTTGGGCATGTCGGAACGGTGCAGCAGGCGCGCCGGGGCGAGCGTAAATTCGCCGTAACGGGAATTGATGGCATCCATCACCGCGTTGGCCTTGTCGCGCTCCTCGGTCGATTCGCTAAACAGCTCCAGTTGCCCGCCTGTCTCGCGCGGATCGAGCGCGGTGACCTGCACTTGGCTCACCCCTTCGCCCGACCACTCCTCTTCGATCATGGTGCGGCATAGCTGCATTAGCGGTGCGCCATCGTTGGTGGGCAGCGGCGTGTGATAGGTGCCGCCGAGCCAGCCGCCATCGGCGCGCAGGCCGATGAAAAAACTCTGTGCCACCATGGCGTGCCGGCGCAGCCGCGTGCCCAGCTTGAAGCTCATGTGTTCCAGATAGGTGAGGATCACGTGACGCGCGGTGGTGTTGGGCGGCATCACCTTGCCGTGGCCCATGCTCTTGGGCGGCGCGATGCGCGTCTCCAGCGGCGCGGGATCGAGCCCCTGCGCCATCAGCCAGAGACGCCGCCCCAGGTTGCCGAAACGGCGCGCCATCTCGCTCACCGGCAGCTGCGCCATGTCACCGCAGGTGTGCACGCCGCGCTCGGCGAGATAGCGGCCAATGCCGCCGGCGATGCCGCACAGTTCGGTCACCCCGGCGTTCTTCAGCCGTTCCGCTGCCTCCCAGGGTGGCACCACGGTGAGGCCGTCGGGCTTGTTGTGCTTGGCGGCCCACTTGGCGGTGCTCTTGTCGCCCGACACCCCCACCGAACAGAGCACGCCGGAGGCCTCGAACACGGTGCGCTTCACCAGCCGTGCAATCTGTTCGGGCGGACCGAACAGGCTCTGGCATTGGGTCACGTCGAGAAACGCCTCGTCCACCGAGAAGACCTCCACATCGGGGGTGATGCGCGTGAGCGATTCCATGATGGCGGTGGAGACCTGCGCGTAGCGTTCGGGACGCGCCGGGATCTGGATGAAGTCGGGGCACTTCTGCCGCGCCTCCTTCACGCGCATGCCGGTCTTGATGCCCCAGGCGCGCGCCTCGTAGGAGCAGGTGATGATGCAGGTGCCGGTGGTGCCGTTGGTGATGCCGATGGCGCGCCCCTGCAGCTCCGGGTGGTCCATCTGCTCGATGGAGGCGAAGAAGGCGTTCATGTCCACCAGGATGATGGCGCGTTCCCAAAATTGATTGCTCATGGCGGTCTACCGGTAACTGCGCAGCTGCCCGACCACCACCCCCTGGATGCGCACCCGCGCGGCGGGGTAGACGAGGGTGGGCATGGCCGGGTTCTCGGCGATGAGTTCGATCAGCCCATCCTTGCGCCGCTTCAGCCGCTTGAGGGTCGCCTCCGCGTTGTCGATGAGCGCCACCACGATCTCGCCGTCGCGGGCGGTGTCGGCCTGCTCCACCACCACCGTATCGCCGTTGAGGATCCCAGCACCGATCATCGACTCGCCCACCACACGCAGCGCATAGCGGCGCGGCCCAAGCAGGAAGTCGCTCAGGTTGAGGGTATCCTCGCCGGGGATCGCCTCGATGGGATGGCCCGCGGCAATGCGCCCCAGCAGCGGGAGCGTGGGCTCACTCTCAAGGCCTGCCAGACGCAGCCCGCGCCAGCCCGAACCCTCGCGGGTCAACAACCCCTTGTCCACCAGCGCCTGTACCAGCCGATGCACCGCCCCCTTGGAGCGCACCCCCAGCGCCGCGCCGATCTCCTCCAGCGTCGGCGCATGGCCGTGCGCCGCGAGGAAGTCGCGGATGAAGGCAAGGGCTCTGGACTGTTGGGCGGTCGGCATGGGAAGGTTCTCGAAAGGTTCCCGATCAGCATAGAGAACATTTGGAGAACGTTCAAGGGTGGTGGGCCGCGAGCATCGTCGGAGTCGGCAAATTTGAAATTTGCGGGCTTCCGGCGCCGTTACGTTTGGTCCGGACAACTTGCTAACATCGTGACAAACCATGGCTTGCGTAATGGAGCGCGCGTATGGAGCCCCAAACCATTCGTACCTACTGCCCGCTTTGCATCTCCCGCTGCGGGGCCGTTGCCGCAGTGGAAGAGGGCGTCCTGAAAAAGCTCGAAGCCGACCCGCACCATCCCACCGGCAGGGCCCTCTGCATCAAGGGGCGTGCGGCGGCGGAGATGGTCTATGCGCAGGAGCGCATTCTTACCCCGCTGCGCCGCATCGGTCCACGCGGTCCCGGTGCCCGGTGGGAGCCC
Source organism: Gammaproteobacteria bacterium (assembly GCA_036401755.1). Lineage (GTDB taxonomy): Bacteria > Pseudomonadota > Gammaproteobacteria > Thiohalomonadales > Thiohalomonadaceae > DASWUD01. The sequence continues at coordinate 3,384 of DASWUD010000079.1, read as the reverse complement.
ATCGGGTGGGAAGAGGCGCTCGATGAGATTGTGCGGAAGATGGATACCATTCGCGGCGAGAGTGAGCCACAAGCAGTGGTGTTCGGTGTCACCACCCCCAGCGGCACGGCCATGGCGGATGCCTTCGGCTGGATCCATCGCCTCGCGCATGCCTATGGCAGTCCCAACGTCCTCTTCGCCACCGAGAACTGCAACTGGCACAAGGATTTCTCTCCGCAACTCACCTTTGGTGCCGGGTTTGGCATGCCGGATCTGCAGCACACCGGCTGTCTGTTGCTGTGGGGAGCCAACCCCTCCACCAGCTGGCCCGCTCTCGCACTGGAGATCAGCAAGGCGCAGAAGCGCGGCATGAAACTGATCGTCATCGATCCGCGCGGCGAAGGGCTCGCCCGCAAGGCGGATCTCTGGCTGCAGCTTCGCCCTGGCAGCGACAAGGCGCTGGCGTTGGGACTGGCCGGCGAACTGCTGCGTCTGGGCGCAGTCGATCGCGATTTTCTGCTGCGCTGGAGCAACGGCCCCTGGCTGGTGCGCGACGATAACAACGAGCTGCTGCTGAAGGGCGGTCAGCCGCAGGTATGGAGCATCACAACCGATACTTGCGAAGGCGCGCCAAAATCCGGTGAGCCAGGACCGTGGGCGCTGGAGGGCACGTTCAGTGTGGCGGCATCGGACGGTCCGGTCATCTGCCGTCCCGCTTTCGACCACTATGCGCAGCGCTGCCGTGCCATGACGCCGGAGCGTTCCGCCGCATTAACGGGCATTGCCGCAGAGCAGTTACGGCGCGCCGCCGTGTTGATGGCGGAGTGCCGGCCGCTGGCGCTCAATACCTGGACCGGGCTGTGTCAGCATGCCGATGCCACGCAAACCACGCGTGCGATCTCCCTGCTGTACGCCCTCTCAGGCGACTGGGACGCCCCCGGCGGCAACGTTGCCTTCAGCAAACTGCCCCTCAATGATATTGCGGGCATGGAGCTGCTGCCGCCGCATGCTCTGGCAGATACGCTGGGTCGTGCCAAACGGCCGTTGGGCCCTTCGAGCCGCGGCTGGATATCGGGAAGTGATCTGGCCGAGGCACTGGCGCAGCCGCAGCCGCCGGTAAGAGGGATGCTCGCCTTTGGCGGCAACTGGTTGGCGACCAAACCGCTCCCGGATGATTTCCCTGCGCTACTCGATAAACTCGATTTCTTTGCCATCACCGAAATGTTTCTTACTCCCACTGCGCAGTTGGCCGATATCGTCCTGCCGGTGGCCTCGCCCTGGGAGCGCGAGGGATTGTGTCCAGGATTCCTCGTGAGTCAGGAAGCGGAATCGCGCCTGCAGCTGCGGCCAGCGCTGGTGCCACCGCGCGGTGAGTCGCGCCCCGATCGCTGGATCGTTTTCGAAATCGCCAAACGTCTTGGATTGAACGAACGGTTCTTCAATGGCGATAGCGAGAGCGCGCTCAATTACGTGCTCGCGCGCACCGGAGTTACGGCGCAAACGCTGCGTGACACTCCGGGCGGAATCGATCTTGCGCTCACCACCGCCTATCGCAAATACCGTACGGCGGGATTTGCCACACCAAGCGGCCGTATCGAGATCTTTTCCAGCGAACTGCAACGCCATGGTTACTCCGCCGTGCCAGAACCCGACGAGGTGGCCGCGGACAACAATGTGTGGCCGTTGCTACTCGTCTCGGTGAAGGAGGTGGCCAATTGCCACAGCCAGCACCGCCAACTCCCGAGCCTGCGTCGCCGCGCACCGCTACCCACGGCGACAGTGCATCCGGCCACCGCGAGCCATCTCGAACTGCGGGAGGGCGACAGTGTGAATGTAGTGACCGCCCGCGGTGACATCACGGCACGGCTTCAATTCGACGAGAGGCTGGCGGCTGATGTCGTGAGTTGCACCTATGGGTGGCACGAAGAGGCACAGAAGGCGCTGGCAGAAATATGGCCGGGGGCCGCGGTGAATTTTGCAGGTGTTGCGATACCGGCCGATTGCGACCCCGTGAGCGGTTCGAATAACCTCAAGGCCATTCCATGCCGGTTGATGAGGGGTGCCTATAACCCATAGGCGGTCGCGAATTTTCATGGCCGAGACGCCGTCGCTAAAATCCGCTACCACCCACCCCCACCCTGCATGAGAGCGCACCGACGGGTTACAGGAGGCGTGTAGTGTGTGGCCTTTGCGTTGCCCGCCTCCGTGCGGGAGTTCTCGCTCCTGCGTGACCATCGAGAGCTGACGAATGCCAGCATGTTGCACCAGGGCCAGGATCTGCGCCACGGTGCCGTAGGGCAGCGCGTGATCGGCCTGGATCAGCACCTGCGGCGGGTGCGCTGACTGGGCGAGGCGCTTCAGCTCCACTTCCAGTGCCGCCATTTCCATGGGCTGGCTATCGAGGAAGATCTTCCCTTCGGCGTTGATCGTCAGGTCAGTGTGGTGCAGGTCGGGGATGGGGGTGGTGGGGGCGGTCTTCGGCAGCTCCACCGCGATCGACTGCACCAGCAGCGGTGCGGTCACCAGAAATACCACCAGCAGCACCAGCATCACGTCCACCAGCGGCGTGACATTGATCTCGCTCATCACGCCCTGCTCGGAATTGGATTGGATGGCCATTATTGCGCTGCTCCGGCGGGCGGCGTCATGCGCAGGGCAACGCGCAGAAAGCCCACGGCGAACTCCTCCATCTCGCTGACATAGAGGCGCGTGCGGCGCACCCCATAGTTGTAGGCGAGCACGGCGGGTACCGCCGTGGCGATACCGATGGCGGTGGTGATGAGCGCCTCGCCGATCGGCCCGGCGACCACACCGAGGCTGGCGGAGCCCGTGGCGCCGATCGCCTGCAGCGCATGCATGATGCCCCACACCGTGCCAAACAGTCCCACGAACGGGGCCGTGCTGCCGATGCTGGCGAGCACCATCAGGCCGCTCTCCAGGCGGTGCTGCTCCTGCTGGATCTGTTGTTTGAGGCTGTTTTCCAGCACGTCGTGACTGTCGCCATGGTGCAGCAGTGTGCGGGTGGCCGGGGCGCGGAGGTCGTGGAGCGCAAGGAAGCCGGCGCGGGCCAGGCGCGCCAGCGGTCCATCGACGTGGCTGGTTTGTGCTTCGGCTTGGGCCAGATCGGGGGCCTCCCAGAAGCGCTGGCGGAAGTGGCGATTGATGCGCGCCAGGCGCCACTGCAGCCACCCCTTGCGCACCACGATGGTCCAGGTGACCACCGAGAAGAGCAGCAGCAGCCAGAGGGTGAGGGTGACGATGGGCGAGGTGATGGTAGTAGTCATGGGCGATTAGCTCTCGCTTGGAGTGAGGCGGAAGGTGATGGGCACGACCACCCAGGCGCTGACGCTCTGTGTGCCGCGCCGAGCCGGAACGAAGCGCCAGCGCTTGACCGCCTCCAGCGCC
>DASWUD010000078.1:0-8616 GCA_036401755.1 Gammaproteobacteria bacterium | reverse complement strand
GGTGCTCTCGCTCGTGGCCGCGTGCGTTTGGCTTATCTTCATCTCATTACTTGCGCCATTGGCAGAGGTTTGCTCTGACGGGGTAAGCGGCAACCGGCGCTGAACGTTATCTTCGACACGCCCCACTCGCGCCGCAATCTGCCTCTCGTGACGATCACACCGGATAAACCAACTATAGTTCAGGTGTGACCCATGGTTGCGGCTTACAGCCGCCACGAAATGTCAAAGGAGTTAGCGATGACCCTCCCGATGCCACCGCTGGATGAGGCGGAGCGGTACGAACTCGCCAGGTTTCTGTTGTATCGCGGCGAGACTGACCCCGGGGAGACCTACGTGGAGGGGCGCGACGAAGGGATCGTGACCCTCTCCGCACTCAACGGCTTCTTTACCGCCATCGTCAGCGGGCCGGCCGAGGTCGCTCCGTCGCGCTGGTTGTCGGCGGTATGGGGTGATGTGGAGCCGGTATGGCTGTCAGCACATGCCTTCGAACGTGTTTTCACCCTGTTCTCCCGCTACATGAACGGCATCGCCACCGCCTTGCTCTATCCCGATCCGAAATTTGTCCCCCTCTTCACCGAGAGCGAGCTCGAGGGTAAACGCTATACCCTCGTCCATGAGTGGTGCATGGGTTATATGCGCGGGATCAGACTGGCGCCGGAGCTCTGGGAGTGCGGAGGCGACGAGATGCTCGGCCTGTTGATGCCCATCGACATTTTCACCAATGAGTGGGGCGGCAGACTTCTTGCAAACCTCAATGAGCAGGAGCATGCCGTGCTCAAGCAGGAGATCGGCCCGGCTGCGCGTGCGATTCATAACTACTGGCAGGCACGGCGCCTGCAGCAATAAATTACATGGCCTGCGGCTCACCATACGACCTGTATCACCGCTGGCCATGTTGGTTTTGGGCCTTCGCCGGGTTACCCTGTTGCCGCAACCGCAGCGGCCTTTTTCCAGGAAAGCACCATGCCCTATGTCTACCAAGTCGTCACCAATGCCTCACAAGATCGCTTGGAGAAGCTCATTCAAGAACGGCTGCAGCCGGGAGCCGACAAAGCACAGATCGATACGCGCATTTGGGATCTGTTCGGCGAGCAGTGGGCCGTGATGTTTACCGATCTGACTGGCTTTTCGCGGCGTGTGGCCGAGTTTGGCATCATCCATTTTCTGCAGACCATTTTCGAATCGCAACGGGTGCTGGTGCCATGCATTGAACGTTTCGACGGCATTCTGGTGAAGAGCGAGGGTGACAGCCTGATGGTGATCTTCCGCAGCGCGCAGAAGGCACTCGATTGCAGCCTGGAGATGCAGCGCTGCGTCAAGGAGTATAACCAGGGGCGGGAGGAGACCGAGCAGATCCTGCTCTGTGTGGGGCTAGGCTATGGACGCATCTTGCGCATCGGCGACCATGATGTGTTCGGCGCCGAGGTGAATGCTGCCTCCAAGCTGGGCGAGGACATGGCCACCTCGTGGGAGGTGTTGTTGACCGCTGATGCGCTGGAAGAGATCTGTCGCCTGGGTGGTTTGCCCGCGGGAGTCACGGTCGGTCAGCTGGAGCAGGTGCCATCGGGGGCGCAGTCGGCCTATCGGGTGTTCTATCCGCTGTAACTCTGCTTCCGAGTGCGCGGCACACGTACTCCAACGATTTTTTCGGGGTGCTTCATGTTTCGCAAAGGGTTGATTACGCTGCTGCTCAACCACCCCATGGGCCTTTCGGAGATCGCCCGGTTGCTCGATATGCCGCCGCGTGACGTGGAGGAGGATCTGCACCATCTGCACAAAAGCCTGCACCATTCGGCGGAGTACCGGCTAGTGGTGCACCCCGCCCATTGCCGCAAGTGTGGCTTCAGGTTCCATGCGGATAAGTTTCACAAGCCCGGCAAGTGCCCGCAGTGTCATGAGACCTGGATCGAGGAGCCGATGCTGGAGGTGGTCAAGCACGGATGAGCTTCGGGCCGTGAGCAGCGTGCGGTTTCATCCCCGCATCCAATAAACCTCTTGGCTCCATATCACAAATTTCAATGCCTCCAATAAATTCACTTGCGCCACCTTTTGCTAAGGTGTTGAAGTACAACGAAGTGTCTGCCACCCATCACTCTTGATTCCACACGGCTCTTCTCTGTCAACTTTGCTCGCAGTGCTTTTCGGTTGAGGGAGGGAAAGCGCTATGCGTAGAATGGAGACGGTTTATCCCCGCATTTCCTTCATAAAAACATAAGAGATAACCATGGAACAGATCCTTGAGATCCGCGACGGTTGCAGCACGCCGGAACAGTTACTGAAGAGCCGCGCCTTCTCGCGCTATCTGAATATCTACAAGAAGGAGTTCGTGGAGGAGATGGGGGCGCGCGAGGGGCGGCAGCGTCCCGAGGCGCAGCACCGCGCCGCGATGTTCAAGGACCTTTCGGCGCGCGAGGTGCTGGCGATCCTCGAAGGGCCGCGCCCCACCAGCGAGGAGGGTCTGGAACGCGCCCGTGCGGTGGTGCGTTTTCTCGATGGCGCCTTTCACCACTATCGCTCCAGCGGCTACAAGCGGCTGGTGCGGTTGCAGAACGATGTGGTCTCCACCGGCGAGGAGACGCCGGAGACGGTGAAGGACAAGGTGACCGCCAAGGCACGCAGCCTGGCCGACCTGATCCTGGAGACGCGCCGCGACCTGCTGGCCAAGGTCGACCTGGAGCATGGCGTGCGTCGCACCCCGGGCCTCGACCCCTCACCCAACGTCACGGCGGGCGAGATCTCCGGCCACTACCTCAACCTGCCGGGCGCCTATGTGGAGCTCAACCACGTGCCGCTCACCATCGCCGCCGACATCCTCACCGGCGTCGACTACTCGACCCCCTCCAACAAACGCGCCGAGCCGTTCTACGAACTCGACCACAATCCGTTCGATCATGCGCGCTTCGAGCCGGACGACTGGGTTGCGGTACCGCTGCAGGTGGGCAGCTCGCTAATCGTCGCCTACCTGCACAAGGCGCGCGGCACCATCGAGATGGAACCGGGGCTGCTCAACCTCTTTCCCTTTGCGCGCATCGAGGAGATCAAGGCAGGGCGCCGCCCCGACGGCATCTTCATCTTCGGTGATCCCAACGCCCATCCCAAGGATCTCGGTTACTGGTGGGATCCTGCCAATGAAGTGCTGGTGGGGATGGTGCCGGATCGCGATGAGCTGAAGTATTTCGGCTACTGCAAAAAGCCGATCCTCACCCTGCACAACGTGCTTGCTATTCGCAAGGGGGAGATCCCGCTGCACTGCGGCTGTACCCGCTACCTGGTGCGCTTCGATGAGCAGGGTGAGCCCTACATCACCGAGATGCGCGTCAAGGCCGACGACATGGGTCGCGTGGTGCTGACCCGCGGCGCAGATGGTCTGACCCGCCCCATCTTCTTCGGCACCGAGACCGGGGCCTTCGCCTGTCTGGACGGTTTCAGCGAGCAGGCCAAGATCCAGATGGTCGGCCGCGAGGTGGGCTACAACAAGGAGACCGGCTCCAACGCGCGGCAGATCGTACCGGTCACCGACGAGGGCGAAGTATTCCGCGGCGACGTGCTCGACGTGCTGCTCTACATGAACAACTTCACCCTGATCCCCCAGGGCGAAAGCACCATCGATACCGCCATGGGCGTGGAGCAGGCGATCGACCACTTCCGCCTCGGCGAGCGCGTGGCGGCCGGCTCCACCTCCACCCACCGCGGCGCCAAGGAGTCGAGCTACTGGGCCAACCCCTTCCCGCTGTTGCGCGACAACGACGGCACCATTCTCCATCCCGACCTCTACGAGAAGTTCTCCATCACCGAGGCGGGCTTCATCGGCGATCTGCGGGCACTGGTGGCGCGCGGCGAGATCAAGGTGGGCGTTGCCCACAGCCAGCTGATGGCCGGGGTCTACAGCGAAAACAGCGACGAGGCGCTGGCGCGTTGTGGCTACGCCAATCGCGACGAAGTGGAGCTGAAGGCCCCCGAACGGCTCGCCGAGGATCTCATCGACCTGATCAAGGCCCGCGCCAAGGCCAAACGCGAACGCCTGGGTGGCAGCATCGCCGAGGTGAGCATCACCGTGGCGCTGATCGGCGACAGCCGCACCGGCAAATCGGAAACCGCCGAAAAGATGGAGGGGCTCCTCTCACTTAATCTGGTTTGAGTTGCTCCACGCTGGAGCAATCGACCAAGCACGCTCTGTCGGCTGCCCGTCTTTTAGAGCAGCGGCGCGCTGCCACTGACTGCTTTGCGTTCACGCTGCCCACCCAGTAATATCCCGGGTCGATTTTTCACCCCCATAACAATCAACCTCTGTCGAGGAGCTCGATGAATAGACTGTTGGAAGAGAAGGCCCTGGCCATTGCGCTGGCGGGTGCAGTGCTCGCCTATTCCCTGGAGCACACTTTGCTGCACATGGGTCTGCTGGCCGTCGGGCTCACATTCCTCGCCATCTTCGCCGTGATTTTGGTAGCGACCTTCCGCGTGGCGCATCATGCCGAGGTACTGGCCCACAAGTATGGCGAGCCCTATGGGACGCTGATCCTTACCGGCTCGGCGGTGACCGTCGAGGTATTGATGCTGGTCATTCTGATCCAAAGCGGCAGCAGTCCGACCCTGGTGCGTGACACCATCTACGCGGCACTGATGCTCGACATCAACGGCATTCTGGGTATCGCGGCCATCATCGGCGGCATTCGCCACGGGGAGCAGAAGTACAACGTCGACAGTTCCAACTCCTACATCTCCATGATTCTGGTGGCCGTGGGGATCGGCATGGTGCTGCCCGATTTTATCGGCGCGGAGAGCATCAAGGCCTATTCCATCTTCAACATCGTGGCGATGCTGCTGATGTATGCGGTGTTCACCCGTATCCAGACGGTCAATCACCGTTACTTCTTCGAATATTCCTACCACAAGGGAAGCAGCGAACCGTCGCCCCATGAAAGCGCGCACAGTCCGAGCGGGGCCTGGCACGGCGGGCTGTTGTTCGTCTATGTGGCCCTGATTGGCGTGCTGGCAGAGGTGCTGTCGGTATTCCTCAATGCCGGTATCGAGGCGACCGGCCTGCCGCTTGCCCTCGCCGCTGTCGCGGTGGCGCTGATCTCCGCCAGCCCCGAGATCCTCACGGCGATCCGTGCCGCCCATGAGGATCGCATGCAGACCGTGGTAAACATTGCATTGGGCGCCTCGCTGGCCACGGTGCTGATGACCATTCCGCTGGTGGAGAGCGTCGCCCTCTTCTCTGGCATCGATATCGTGATGGGACTCACCCCGCTGCAGGGCGGCATGATCCTGCTGACCATGATGGTGGCGATGATCAACTTCAACGATGGCGAAACCAACGCGCTGGAAGGACTGGTACACCTGGTGCTGTTCGCCGCCTTCGTGACACTGCTGTTCCTTGCCTGAGGGAGGCAGACGAGTGGCATGGCGCGATCCCCGATGTGGTAATAGCTGCTGATGGAGCTCTCGATACCGGGTCCATCGCTGAGCATCTGCCCAGTGCGAGGATGAAGGGGAGTGGACAGTCGATCAGACCGAGCGCCGGCGTCGAGTGACGCCCGCGAGTCTAGCCAAGCCGCCTCCAGTCGCAAGCCGCTGGCGGCGTCATTTACAAGCTGCCCCGCACCCCCTAATGTCTGGTGATGAAACATGAAACAGAGAGTGCGCAACACCCGGTAGCGCCGCACGGTGCGATGGTGTTTCAGGCGGAGAGCATCACCAAGGTCTATCAGATGGGTGAGGTGCAGGTGCATGCACTGCGCGGCGTCGACCTGGAGCTCTACAAAGGCGAATTCGTGGTGATGCTCGGGCCGTCGGGCAGCGGCAAGTCGACGCTGCTCAACATCCTCGGCGGGCTGGATGTGCCCACCAGCGGCCGCGTGCGCTACGAGGAGCACGACCTCTCTGTTTACGACGATGCGGCGCTGACCCGTTACCGGCGTGACCACGTCGGGTTTGTCTTTCAGTTCTACAACCTGATCCCCTCCCTCACTGCGCGTGAGAACGTGGCACTGGTGACCGAGATCGCCAGACAGCCACTCACCCCGGAGGAGGCGCTGCAGATGGTCGGGCTCGGCGAGCGGCTGGACCACTTTCCGGCGCAGCTCTCCGGTGGCGAGCAGCAGCGCGTGGCCATCGCCCGCGCCATCGCCAAACGGCCGGAGGTGCTGCTGTGCGATGAGCCGACCGGCGCCCTCGACGTGACCACCGGCATCGTGGTGCTGGAGGCGATCAGCCGCGTCAATCGTGAACTGGGCACCACCACCGTGGTGATCACCCACAACTCTGACATCGCGGCCATCGCCGATCGGGTGGTGCATATCAGTGACGGCCGCGTCGCCCGCATCGAGCGTAACGCCCACAAGCGCGAACCGCGCGAGCTGCACTGGTAGCCATGACCGCCCTCGACCACAAGCTGTGGCGCGACCTGTGGCTGCTGCGCACCCAGATGACCGCCATCATGCTGGTGATGGCGTGCGGCGTGGTCACCTACATCATGTTCAGCAGCACCCACGACTCGCTGCAGCAGAGCCGCAACGACTACTACGACAACTACCGCTTTGCCGATCTGTTCGTGTCGCTGCAGCGCGCGCCGCTGGGTGTCGCCGAGCGCCTGGCGGAGATCCCCGGCGTCGCCGTGGCGCAGCCGCGCGTGGTGGCGTGGGCCTCGGTGGACCTGCCGGAGTTTCCCGAGACCATCTCGGCCCTCATCACCTCGCTGCCCGACTACGGACCACCCCCTCTCAACGCCCTCTATCTGCGCGCCGGACGCAGCGTGAGCAATGACAGCGACGACGAGGTGGTAGTGGACCAGGCCTTCGCCACCGCCCACCAGCTCAAGCTGGGTGACAAGCTGCCGCTGATCATCAAGGGCAAACGGCGCGCCCTGACCATCGTCGGCATGGCCATGTCGCCCGAGCAGATCTACCAAATCCGCCCCGGCGCCTTCTTTCCCGACGAGCAGCGTTTCGCCATTTTGTGGATGGCACGCACCCCGCTCAGCTACGCCTACGAGATGAAGGGCGCTTTCAATAACGCGGTGTTCCGCCTCGATGCGGGCGCCGATGAGAAGGCTGTCATCGATCGCATCGACCACATCCTTGCCCCCTATGGCGGGCTCGGTGCCTATGCGCGCGCCGACCAGCTGTCGCACAAATTTCTCACCGAGGAGTTTGCCCAGCTCAAGACCATCACGCGCATCTTTCCGGCGATCTTTCTCGGCGTGGCCGCCTTTTTGTTCAACATCGTGATCAACCGTCTGGTGACCACGCAGCGCGAACAAGTGGCGACGCTCAAGGCGTTCGGCTACAGCAATGCCGCCATCGCCTGGCACTACATCAAGCTGGTGCTGGTGGTGGTGGCGGGGGCGATCGTGCTCGGGGTCGCGGCCGGTCTCTATCTTGGCCATGGCCTCAGCAATATCTATCTCGACTTCTACCGCCTCCCCTATCTGCTCTACCGACTGGAGCCGCGCCTGCTGCTCTACGCGGCGTTCTTCACCGCCAGCGCGGCGATCCTCGGCACGCTGCTGGCGGTGCGTGCCGCGGCCCGGCTGCGCCCCGCCGTGGCGATGCGCCCCGAACCACCGGTCCTCTATCGCGAAACGCTGCTGGAGCGACTCGGCCTCAAGGCACGGCTGTCACAACCGACCCGCATGATCGTGCGCCACATCGGCCACCGTCCCTTCAAATCGGCACTGACCGTGCTCGGCATCGCGCTGGCCGGCGCCATCACCACCACCGGGCTGTTCCAGCGCGACACCGTCAACTACATGATGGATATCCACTACAACCTCGCCTCGCGCGAAGATATGTCGGTCACCTTCATCGAGGCCACCTCGCGCCGTGCCCTCTACGATCTGGTCAGCCAGCCCGGGGTGGCGTACGGCGAGGTGTTCCGCACCGTGCCGGTGCTGTTGCGCCACGAGCAGCGCAGCTACCGCACGGCGATTCGCGGCGTTGAGCCGGGCGGCCAGATCAAGCGGCTGCTCGACAGTGAACAGCGGCCGCTGCGCATTCCCGCGGAGGGCATGCTGATGACCGACTTTCTGGGCGAGCGGCTGGGGATCAAGGCGGGCGATAGCGTCACGGTGGAGATCCTGGAGGGCAACCGGCGCGTGGTGCAGGTCCCCGTGGCAGGGCTGGTCCACGAGTATCTGGGGTTGTCTGCCTACATGGAGCGCGGCGCCCTCAACCGTCTGCTGAACGAGGGTGCCGCCATCTCCGGCGCCTACCTGACGGTCGATCACGCCGCCTTCGCCGCGCTGCACCAGTGGTTCAAAGAAACCCCGCGCATCGCCAGCGTGGTGGAGCGGACGCGCGACATGCAAAATTTCCAGCGCATCATGGAGGAGACCATGCTCTACATCACCTCCATCGCCACCATCTTCTCCACCATCATCGCGGTGGGCGTGGTCTATAACAGCGCGCGCATCATCCTTACCGAGCGTGGCCGCGACCTGGCCAGTCTGCGCGTGCTCGGCTTTACCCGCGGCGAGATCTCCTACATCCTGCTCGGCGAACTGGCGATATTGGTAGTGGTTGCCCTGCCGCTCGGCCTCTGGCTTGGCAACCGGATCTGTGGCTATATCGCCAGCACGCTACAAAATGAGTTATATCGGGTACCGTTGAGTATCAA
>DASWUD010000077.1:0-12496 GCA_036401755.1 Gammaproteobacteria bacterium | reverse complement strand
GCTCTCCTCACCGGGCAGGCGCAGATCGAGTTCGGCGTTGAGTTTGTCGAGGTCCTTCAGCTCCGAGAGCGGCGGCAGCTGGTCGAGGCTCTTCAGGTTGAAGTAGTCGAGGAACTCACGGGTGGTGGCGTACATGGCCGGTTTGCCCGGCACATCGCGATGACCGACCACGCGCACCCATTCGCGCTCCTGCAGGGTTTTGATGATGTTGGTGCTGACCGCGACGCCACGAATGTCTTCGATCTCGGCGCGGGTAATGGGCTGGCGATAGGCCACCAATGCCAACGTTTCGAGCAGCGCACGCGAGTAGCGCGGCGCGCGCTCCTCCCACAGCCGCGACACCCAGCGCGCCGTCTCACTGCGTGCCTGGAAGCGGTAACCGCTGCTCACCTCTTTCAGTTCGAGGCCGCGCTCGGAATAGTCATTGGCCAGCGCTTCGAGCGCCTGTTGCACCAGTGCCTTTTCCGGGCGCTCTTCCTCTTCGAACAGCGCCAGCAGGCGGTCGATACTGAGGGGTTCCCCTGCCGCGAAAATGGCGGCTTCGATAACGTTTTTCAGTTGTTGTTCATTCATGGCGTGTAACGGTTCCCTGCAAGCGTGTGGCGATCACACCTTGTCGCCAGCCAGTTTTACGTGGATCACACCGAACGGCTCGGTCTGGATCAGTTCGATCATGGTCTGCTTGATGAGCTCCAGCAGCGCCATGAAGGTGACCACCACACCGCGTCGCCCCTCTTCGATGGTGAACAGCGTAGTGAATTCGGTGAAGTGATCGGTGGAGAGCGTCTCCAATACCTGCGACATGCGCTCGCGCACCGACAGCGGCTCGCGCTGCACATGGTGGCTGGCGAACATCTCGGTGCGATGGATCACATCGGCCAGCGCCAGCAGCACCTCTTTCAGATCCACATGGGGATGAACGCGCTCGGTCTGCTTGTCGGGAGTGTCGATGGTGCCGGTGAAGATCTCGCGGCCGACGCGCGACAGCGCGTCGATATCCTCGGCGGCCTGCTTGAAGCGCTCGTACTCCTGCAGGCGGCGGATCAGTTCGGCGCGTGGGTCCTCTTCATCCTCTGTCGACTCGCTGGAGCGCGGCAGCAGCATGCGCGATTTGATCTCGGCAAGCATGGCGGCCATCACCAGATATTCACCGGCCAGCTCCAGCTGCATATCCTTCATCAGCTCCACATAGACGATGTACTGGCGGGTGATCTCGGCGATGGGAATATCGAGGATATCGAGGTTCTGGCGCTTGATCAGATAGAGCAGCAGATCGAGCGGCCCCTCGAACGCTTCGAGAAACACTTCGAGGGCGTGCGGCGGGATGTAGAGATCCTTGGGCAGCTCGGTGATGGCATTGCCCATCACGATGGCAAACGGCATCTCTGTCTGTTGCGGTGCTTCGCTTGTGACGAGTTCTTCGCTCATGGCCCTCTCCTCGCCCATCTCAGCGGTAGTTGAGTCCGATCGCCTGGCGCACTTCCACCAGGGTTTCCCGCGCCACGGAACGGGCCTCTTCAGCGCCCTCGGCGAGAATATTGCGCACCAGTTGTGGGTTGTTGGCAAAATCGACGGCGCGTTCGCGGATCGGTGCCAGTTCGGTGAGCACCGCATCGATCACCGGCTGCTTGCAATCGAGACAGCCGATACCGGCAGTGGTGCAGCCCTGCTGCACCCAACCCTTCACTTCATCGTTGGAGTAGACGTTGTGCCACTGCCAGACCGGGCACTTCTCCGGGGTTCCCGGATCGGTGCGGCGCACGCGCGCCGGGTCGGTCTGCATGGTGCGCAGCTTCTTCTCCACCTCGGCCGGCTCTTCGCGCAGGGCAATGGTGTTGCCGTAGGACTTGGACATCTTCTGGCCATCGAGCCCCGGCATCTTCGAAGCGGGGGTGAGCAGCGCCTGCGGTTCGGGCAGAATGATCTTGCCGCTCCCTTCCAGATAACCAAACAGCCGTTCGCGATCGCCGAGGGTGATGTTCTGCTGCGATTCGAGCAGCGCGTGCGCTGTCGCCAGCGCCTCGTGATCACCCTGCTCCTGATAGCGCTTGCGCAGATCGGCATAGAGCTTGGCGTTCTTCTTGCCCATCTTTTTCGCCGCCGCCTCGGCCTTCTCTTCGAAGCCCGGCTCCTTGCCGTAGAAATGGTTGAAGCGGCGCGCCACTTCGCGGGTCAGCTCCAGGTGCACCACCTGATCCTCACCCACCGGCACCTGCGTGGCTCGATAGATGAGGATATCGGCACTCATCAGCAACGGGTAACCGAGGAAGCCGTAGGTGGCGAGATCCTTCTCCTTCAGTTTCTCCTGCTGATCCTTGTAGGTCGGCACCCGCTCCAGCCAGCCGAGCGGGGTGATCATCGACAGCAGCAGATGGAGCTCGGCATGCTCCGGCACCTGCGACTGAACGAAGATTTTCGCCGAGCCGGGATTCACCCCTGCCGCCAGCCAGTCGATCACCAGATCGTGCACATAACCGCCGATGGGAGTGCTGTTCTCATATTCGGTGGTCAGCGCGTGCCAGTCGGCCACGAAAAAGAAACACTCGTATTCGTGCTGCAGGCGCTGCCAGTTCTTCAGCACGCCGTGATAGTGGCCGAGATGCAACTTGCCGGTGGGACGCATGCCGGAGAGCACGCGCTGGCTGGAGGTGGAGATGGAATTCAAACGTAACTCCTTAGCTTTACGACAATTTTTGTTATGGGTTCCAAGACTAGATCAGCCCGCCGAGGCTGAAATAAAGGTCCAAGAAGAACATCACCGGTCCCTGCAAAATCACGCCCAGTACCTTGGTCACCAGCAACGCCAAAATGATGATAAAGCCGTAAGGTTCCAGACGGCTCAACTGCCAGGAGAGCGGGCCCGGGAGCAGCCCCACCGCCACCCGACCGCCGTCCAGCGGGGGCAAGGGCAGCAGGTTGAGCACCGCCAGAATCACATTGATCTTGATCCCCGCCGCGCTGACATAGAACAGGAACAGCATGGCACTGCCTGGCTCCATTCCCAGGCTGGTGGCCAGACGCATCAGCAACGCCCAGAACAGCGCCATCAGCAGGTTGGAGATGGGACCGGCCGCCGCGACGATGGCCATGTCGCGCTTGGGGTGACGCAGATTCTCCCAGGTCACCGGCACCGGCTTGGCCCAACCAAAGACAAAGCTGCCCATCGTCATCACCAGCATCAGCAGTGGCAAGGCGATGGTGCCGAGCGGATCGATGTGTTTGATGGGGTTCAGGGTCAGCCGGCCGAGCATCTTGGCCGTGGGATCGCCCAGGCGCAGCGCCACAAAGCCATGGGACACCTCGTGCACGGTGATGGCAAACAGAACGGGGATGGCCCAGACGGCCACCCGCTGAAAAAGGCTTAGATCATCCATCGGCAGATTATACCTGTTTGGCCTCGAACGGATCAGACACGGAACGGGGTGGGATCGCCCAGCCCCTCGCGCAACACCACCGGCGTCTCCCCCTCCAGGTCGACCATGGTGGTCACCTCCAGGGAGCCGTAGCCGCCGTCGATGATGAGGTCGACCTGGCGCTCCAGCAGCTGGCGGATCTCGTAGGGATCGGACTCGGGCAGCTCGCTGCCGGGCAGGATCAGGGTGGTGCTCATCAGCGGCTCCCCCAGTTCGGCCAGCAACGCCTGGGCGATGGGGTTATCGGGCACGCGCAGGCCGATGGTCTTGCGCTTGGGGTGTTGCAGACGGCGTGGCACCTCGCGGGTGGCGGGCAAAATAAACGTATAGGGGCCGGGGGTGACCGCCTTGAGCAGGCGGTAGACGCTGTTCTCCACCTTGGCGTAGGTGGCAATTTCGGAAAGATCGCGGCAGATCAGCGTGAAGTGGTGCCTGTCATCGAGGCGACGGATGGCGCGGATGCGCTCCAGGGCATCCTTGTCGCCGAGCAGGCAGCCCAGGGCATAACCCGAGTCGGTGGGATAGACGATCACGCCACCGCCACGAATCACCTCCACCGCCTGACGGATGAGGCGAGTTTGGGGGTTCTCGGCGTGGATCTGGAAGAACTGGCTCATGTCTCAGGCTGCTCCCTGAACGGCAGTGGATGACATGCTCGGGGCAGAGACGCTGGCCCAGCGCTCGCTTTCCCAGATGGGCTGGGTGGCATTGTCGGGCAGTGGCGGCAGCCGCCCCAACTCCAGCCAGGGGTTCTCCGGGCCGTGGTAGTCGGAGCCTACCGAAGTGAGCAGCTTGAACTTCTGGGCATACTGGGCGGTGGCGATACAGTCGTCCCGGCTGTGGCTGCCAGAGACCACCTCGATCCCCTCCCCGCCCAGCTCCACGAATTCACCGAGCAGTTTGCGCCGGCGGGTGGCGGTCAGATCGTAGCGGGCCGGGTGGGCCACCACGGCCATGCCCCCCGCGCCACGGATCCAGCCGACGGCCTGCTCCAGGGTCGCCCACTGGCCCGGCACGTGACCCGGTTTGTTGCGGCGCAGGAAGTGCTTGAAGACCTCACGGGTATTCTCCGCATGCCCTGCGGCGGCAAGAAACTGGGCAAAGTGGGTACGGCTGACGATACGTCCGCTGGCGTAGCGCAGTGCCCCTTCGTAGGCCCCGCTGATGCCGTGCTTGGCCAGGCGCCGGCCGATCTCTGCGGCGCGCCAGTCGCGAAAGTTGCGCAACTGCGCCAATCCCTCCAGCAACAGCGGAGCCTCGGGATCGATGTGCAAGCCAACCACATGAATGGTCATCGCTCCCCAGGTCACCGAAATCTCCACCCCGGGAACCAGCAACAAGCCGCAAGCACTGGCGGCGGCTTGCGCCTCGGCGATGCCGCTGGTCTCATCGTGATCGGTGAGGGCGAGTACCTGCACCCCGGCGGCGTGGGCACGCTGAACCAGCTCAGCCGGGCTGAGGGTTCCATCGGAGGCGCGGGAGTGACTGTGCAGGTCGTGACGTAATGGCGGGGTGTCGGAAGGCATGGCTCCATTGTAACTGAAGTGGTGATGTACCGCCTGCCCATGAAGCGTCCGATGTGTTAGATTGAGTGTCGATGTTTTTAGCCGTGCGTGCCCCGCAACCCATTAAGACACAATGAAATTCCTCTTCGATCTCTTTCCGATTCTGCTCTTTTTTGCCGTCTACAAATTCTATGGCATCTACGCCGCCACGGCGGCCGCCATCGCCACCACCATCCTGCAGGTGGCGTGGCAATGGTTCCGCCATCGGCGCGTCGACAAGATGCTGCTGGTGACGCTGATACTGATTGTGGTGCTGGGCGGCGCTACGCTGCTGCTCCATGACCGTACCTTCGTCATGTGGAAACCGACCGCCATCTACTGGCTGTTTGCCATCGTCTTCCTCGCCAGCCAGTTTGTCGGAAAGAAACCCCTCATCGAACGAATGATGGCCCATGTGGTCCAACCCCCTGGCCACGTCTGGAAGCGCCTCAATCTGCTCTGGGGCGGCTTTTTTATCGTGCTCGGTTTGGCCAACCTCTATATGGCCAACCGCTATTTTTCCGCCCAGCATGCCCTCGATCTCGCGGCGGGCCACGCAGTGGAGATCACGGAATGCACGGGCCAGTTGACTGGCACATTGCTCTCCCTGTGCCAGAATGCAGTGGCGATGGAGGCGCAGTGGGTCAATTTCAAACTGTTCGGCCTGATGGGATTGATGATCCTCTTCGTCATCGCCCAGGCTTTTTATCTCTCCCGCTACATGCGTCCCGAGACGCAGGCGGGTGAATCCAACACCAAGGAGATCGATAACTGATGCTCTATGCCATCATCGGTGAAGATGTGGAAAACAGCCTGGAAAAACGCCTCGGCTCCCGTCCCGCCCACCTGCAACGGCTGCAGAGCCTGAAAGATGAGGGGCGTCTGGTGCTGGCAGGTCCCCATCCTGCCATCGACAGCCCAGACCCCGGCCCGGCCGGCTTCAGCGGCACCCTGGTGGTGGCAGAGTTTCCCTCACTGGAAGCGGCACAAGCCTGGGTCGATGCCGACCCCTATGTGAGCGCCGGGGTCTTCAGCCGCGTCAGTGTCAAACCCTTTCGCAAGGTGCTGCCATGAGTCTCGATAGACCCGCGGCGATCCGCGAACGGCTCACCCATGCCTTCGCCCCGCAAACCCTCGACATCATCGACGAGAGCCACAAGCATGCCGGCCACGCCTCCGCCAAGGGGGGCGGTCATTTCGCCGTGCATATCGTCAGCCCGGCCTTCGCCGGAAAGAGTCTGGTGCAGCGGCACCGCATGGTCTACGAGGCCATCGGTGATCTGATGCAGCAGGAAGTTCATGCCTTGAGTATCAAAGCAGAAACACCCAATGAAACCCACTAGAAAGGAAGCCTTCATGATTATGAAAAAATCCCTGGCGATCCCCTCGCTGGCACTCGCCGCCGCCCTGCTATCCCCGCTCGCCTGGAGTGCGGAAAAGACGGTCGCCACCGTAAATGGCACCGCCATTACTCAAAGCATGGTCGATGACTACAAACGTCAGTCACCCACTGGCCAGAAGGCCCCCATGAGCGATGAGCGTGCCGTCGATGAGCTGGTGGGCCGCGAACTGGTCTATCAGGATGCCCTTGCCAGGAAGCTCGACAAGGACCCGGAAGTCAAAAAGCAGATGGAGTTCCTGCGCAAACAGGTGCTGCTCAACGCCGCCCTGGAAAAGGCGGTCGGCGAGCGTGAAGTCACCGACGAGATGCTGAAAAAGGAGTACGACACCCAGGTCAGCAATTTCAATATCCAGGAGTACAAGGCACGTCACATCCTGGTAAAGACCGAAGCTGAAGCCAAGGCGATCATCGGTGAACTGGACAAGGGTGGCGACTTCGCCAAACTCGCTGAAAAACACTCCACCGATCCGGGCAGCAAGAAGAATGGTGGCGACCTGGGCTGGTTCGGCCCCGGCCAGATGGTGCCGCAATTCACCACGGCAACCCAGGCCCTTTCCAAGGGCAGCTACACCAAGACCCCTGTCGAGACCCAGTTCGGCTGGCACATCATCAAGCTTGAGGATACCCGCAAGGCCCAGCCCCCCGCCTTCGAACAGGTGAAGGAGCAGCTGCGCAGCCACATCCAGCAACGCTTCGTCAGCGACTACCTGCAGTCCCTCAAGAGCAAGGCGAAGATCAGCAAGCCCTGATCACTCCCGGCTCTGTTCAACAAAAACGGGCTCACCCTGGTGAGCCCGTTTTTTTTTATTTCACATTGCGGCGGAATCATCCATGGTAGAGCCAACTACAACCCAGTGGCTCAGGAAAGCATCGAAAAGCGGATGAATGCCATTTTCAATCGGGCTGGGGGCCATCGTAACCTTCGACGATGACCAGATCGAGGGTCGAAACCGCCAGCCGCAACTTTCTTGCGCGCTGGTACTCGGCAGAGTTCCAGCAATCAAGAGCCGCCTGATAGGTGGGGAATTCGATTACACCGTTGCGGTCACGGCTGGTACCCTCCGGATTTTCGCACTGTCCTGCTCGCACCAGGATCCGCGCGCCGTATTTCTTCAGCGCCTCGGCGTTTGCCGTCACATAGGCCTTGTATTTTTCCTGATCCACAATGTCGACACGGACGATCCAGTAGCCTTTTGGCATCGTTCTCTCCTCTATTAAATCGCAGCTTCTAATAACACCCAACGATGAACAGCGCGTACTCTTGGGCGGGTGAGTCATAATTCTTTTACTTTGACTATCCGGAAACAATCCATAAAATCGTCACAACATTATTTCCATAAAAGTACAAATGGCGGAGTGATGCGCTGGCTAACGGAGATGGGCGTATTCGCCAAGGTCGTGGAGCTGGGCAACTTCGGCAAGGCCGCCGAGCAGCTAGGGCTGACGCGCTCTGCCGTGAGCAAGCATGTCAGCCGGCTGGAGTCGGGGCTGGGTGTGAAACTGCTCCATCGCACCACGCGCGCCATGAGCCTTACCGATGCGGGAGTGGTGGTCTACGAACAGTGCGCACGGCTCGTCGCCGCTGCCGAAGAAGCCGAAGCTGCCGCCTCTCGACTGGCGCTCGCGCCGCGTGGCGTGTTGAAGATCAGTACTACGGTCGCCTATGGCAATGCCGTCGTGCTACCGAGGCTCGCCGAATTTCTCAGGCGCTTTCCCGAGCTGGTGGTTGAGGTCGATCTGCTCGACCGCAACGTCGATCTTGCCGAAGAAGGCTACGACCTCGTGCTGCGGCTTACCGACCACCCTCCCGAAGGTCTGGCGGCGCGAAAGCTGGCACAGGTCCGGCATATCCTGTGCGCCAGCCCCGCCTATGTGGCGCGATGCGGTCAACCTCGCCTCCCCAATGAGCTGCTGGCTCACAATTGCCTCCGGCATGGTCAACCCAACCCGACAGAGGCGTGGCATTTTTTGGGGCCGGATGGAATGGCAGAGGTGAAGATCACGGGTAATGTGATCGTCAGCAGCAGCCTGGCTTCACGAAGCCTGGCGCTCGATGGGGTGGGCTGCGGCCTGCTCCCCGACTACATGGTCAAGAAAGAAATCGCCAGCGGCCACCTCCTCCCCTTGATGCCCGATTATCAACCGATCGGTTCGTATAACAACGTCTACGCGCTCTACCTGCCTACCCGCCAGGGCAACCACAAGGTACGGGTTTTCATTGACTGGATGGTTGAGACCTTGAATTCAACCGCGTAACGGAGTTGACTCAGGTCAGCTCTTCTTGACCGAGAGTCATCGCGCGTCAACCACTCGAGCAAGCCCCTGCACCAGGGCATCAAATACCGTGCGTATCCGCGCCGATCCCTTCAACTCGCGATGCGCAGTGACCCACACCGGCATCGCGGGGATCTCGATTTCAGTCAGCACCTGGCGCAGGTGTGGAGCTTGCCCCGCGATAAACAGGGTGCCAAAACCGATGCCCATGCCGGACAGCACCATCTGCCACAGCGCAACCTGGTCATCACAGCGGATGGCAAAAAATTCGCGGTCCACCTTCATGCCCACCCGCTGAAAACCGCGCAGCAACAGGTCGGAGCGATCCAGGCCAAGCCAGTCGTAGCGATGGGGTTGGGCAAATTCGATCGGTTCGCCGACGCGACTGAGATAGTCATGGTGTGCGAAGGCCCCGATCCGAAATGCACCGATCCGGCGGGCAATGAGACTCCCCTGGCCAGGCTGCGTATGGCGAACCGCGATGTCGGCCTCGCGCTCCAGTAAATTTTCCACCCGGTTGGTGACCGCCACTTCGATTTGAATCTCCGGATGGGTGCGGCGCAACTCAGCAAGGATCGAGGGCAAGACATAGGTGGCGGTCATCTCACTGGCAGAGAGCCGCACCGTGCCCGCCGTCTCGCTGTTGCGCCCCAGCGCGGCAAGGCTGAGGCTATTGGCCGCCATCTGCATCTGGCGTGCCGGTTCCACCAACGCCTCGCCTAATCCGGTCAGATTTAGCCCGCGACCGACCCGCTCAAACAGGGGGCTGCCGACCCGTTGCTCCAGCGCCGCTATCTGACGACTCAGCGTCGGTTGGCTGCTGCCCAGTATCTCGGCAGCCGCTGTGACCGATCCCGTATCGACCACCGCCAGGAAGGCGCGGATCAGATCCCACTCCAGAGTTTCTGGATGATTTCCCTTCTGTGTCATTTATTCAGCCATGAATAGCTTGGATTCAAAGGTGTCGATTGTCGCATGGACGGAACGACACGAGAATCATTGGTACACAAGTAAAGGAGGTTTGATATGAACAGGCAGAAACCGATGGTGTTGATACTGGGGGCCAACGGGCGACTCGGCCGAGCGTTGGTGGAGGCCTTTGCCGTGGCGGGGTGGCGTGTGCGGGCACAGCTGCGCGATCAAAGTCGCTGGCAGCAGGCGGGCTCGGCAAGCATAGCGCCGTGGTACTGTGACGCCCATGACCGAGCAGCCCTGTGTCGTGCCGCAGAGGGTTGCGAGGTGGTGGTCAATGCACTCAATCCGCTCTACACGCAATGGGAACAGAATGCCCTCCCGCTGGCAGAAAATGCGTTGGCCGCGGCCCGTGCAAGCGGCGTGCTGCTGCTGTTTCCCGGCAATATCTACAACTTCGGCAATCAGTTGCCCGAGCAGCTGCATGAGGATACCCCGCAGGTGGGCAACACCACCAAGGCACAGATCCGCATTGCCATGGAGGAGAGGCTGCGCGCCGCCGCCGACGAAGTAGACAGTGTCGTCCTGCGCACCGGTGACTACCTGGGTGGCACAGGCTCCTGGTTCGATCGGGTGATCGCCAAGGAGCTGCGCAAAGGAAAGATCACCTATCCGGGTCCTACCGATCGCCTGCACGCCTGGGCCTATCTGCCCGATTTCGCCGAGGCCTTCGTGCGTGTCGCCGCCCGGCGTAGTGAGTTGCGAGGATTTCACACCTACCATTTTCCGGGCTACGCCATCACCGGTGCAGAGCTCCATAGGACGTTGGAAGAGGTCACCGCCCGGCAACTTCGCCTCGGCAAAATGCCATGGTGGAGCCTGCGGCTCGCGGCCCCCTTTTCACCCATGGCCCGTGCAATTCTCGATATGCGTTACCTGTGGGAGCGCCCCCATCGGGTGGAAGATGGCGCACTCACAGCGCTTATCGGTACCTTGCCGACAACCCCACTACACGATGCGTTGCAGGCGACCCTCAGCGGACTCGGAGTGCTGACGATGAAGGAGGATTGGCATCATGCTTGAGTGTCTCAATAATTTTGCCACGGGTCGCAACCTGCGCATCGCCATGGTGGTGTTCATCGTCGCGCTAACCGCCATCAATGTTGCCGCTACGCTTTTCTACAACGCAACCGGTGGATACGGCATCCTCGATCTCGGCGGCGGGGCGAACCTGTTCGATGATCGTGGCAGCTACACACCGGACCGCGCCTACGCACTCATCGCGCACTATGGGCAGGCGGGTATTCAGGGCTATTACGGCCTGCTGCTCGCCGACATCCTCTTCCCCGCCACCCTGGGTCTTTTTGCACTGCTGGCCATCGCAACAGCAATGCGGCGCATCGCTCCCCGGCAACAATGGCCCTATGCGCTGGCACTGCTACCACTTGCCTACACCTTGGCCGATTGGTGCGAAAACGCCGGCATACTCGCCATGCTGTTGAACTACCCGCAGGAGCTCTACCAGGTGGCCACGGTTACCAACACCCTCCGGGGAATCAAAGGCGCACTCGCCACGGCATCGCTCCTCCTTGCCGGAGGGAGCTGGCTGTTTGCCATCCTCACCCGTCGTAGGCCCGCAACCGTTTAGCCGGCTGGAGCAGCCAGAGAAGTCAGTGCTATCGAGAGGAGATGATGGCGTAGACCGCCTTTCTGAGTGCGATCTCCCGCGGGTCGCCGGTGAGTGCCGTGCCCATTTGGTTGGTGACATAGGAGTAGCCGAGGCCCGCCTTGGGATCGGCGAAACCGAGCGAACCGCCGGTGCCCGGTTGCCCATAGGAGCCCGCGCTGCCGAACGGCCAGACGGGGCAGTGTTGCATGAAGCCGAGGGAAAAGTAGACCCCATCGCTCTTCATGCACTCGTCGTAGAAGCCGCGTGTCGGTGGCGTGGCCGGTGCCGCCAACAGTTGTAACGTCTCCGCTCGCAACTGCAGCTCCGCGCCGCCGCTGGCGAAGACGCCGTAGGCATGGGCGATGGCGCGTGCCGTGCCGACACCGCCGCCCGACGGCACTTCGAAGTTACGCGCATAGATGTGTTGCTTGTCGTGGGGAAACATCGAGCCTTGCAACGCGCGACTGATGTTGGAGCGGGGATTAAATGCGGTAAGAAAAAAACGCAGGCCAAAACCGCGCACCATCGCGGGTAGGCTGGGACGCGTCAGCGTTGCCAGTCGGGAAGTGGGGATCGACTCGGGCAGTCGGATGTAGAAGTCGAGACCGAGCGGTGTGGCAATTTCATCCTGAAAAAACTGCCCCAAGCTGCGCCGTTGCGGATCGATGCGACGCAGCAGCTCGCTTTCGTAGTAGCCGAGGGTGATGGCGTGATAGGCCTGGCGCGTGCCGGGTAGCCACGCCGGTTTCTGGCGCGCCAGGATCACCGCCAGCCGATCGAGGTCGGCCACCGTGCGCTTGTCCACCGCTTCGTCGAGGGCAAACAGGCCGGCCTGGTGCGCCAGCAGCTGGCGTACGGTGATCTGCTCCTTGCCATGCTGCGCGAACTCCGGCCAGTAGCTGCAGACGCGCTCTTCGTAGTCGAGCCAGCCGCGCGAGTGGGCGAGCGCCAGCGTCATCGCCGCCAGCCCCTTGGTGGTGGAGTAGACCAGCACCATGGTGTCCGCCTGCCACGGTTCGCCGTTCGCCTTGCTGCGCACGCCGCCCCACAGATCGACCACCTTCTCGCCCTGGTAGTAGACACAGCAGGCACCCCCCAGTTCGCCGCGTTGGGTAAAGTTTTCAACAAACGCCTCGCGCACGGCTTCGAAACCGGGGCTGACCTGGCCATCAATAGCAGTGCGAGGTGTTCTCATGGCTGCTTCACGAGCAGCTCGCGGCTCACCCTCCGGGCCTCGGTACCGATGACGTCATTCGATGAAACCCGCGTAAAATTGAAGCTG
>DASWUD010000076.1:0-4856 GCA_036401755.1 Gammaproteobacteria bacterium | reverse complement strand
TACCTGCTGCTCGCCATGGCGGGTGTTGCCATTCACATTGCTGGCGACGTGATCACCACCTACGGCACACAAATATTTGCCCCCTTCTCCTCCTGGAAGGCGAGTATGCCGTTTACCTTCATCATCGACCCCTGGTTCAGCGCCATTATCATCGCCGGACTGCTCGCCTCCTGGTGGTGGCGCACCACCAGCCGCCCGGCCCAGTTCGCGCTGCTCCTGCTGGTGGGTTATGTGGGATTCCAGGGGGCAATGAGCGGACGAGCCAGCCAGCTGGGTGAAGCCTATGCCCAGCAGCAAGGTTATCGCGACGCGCAGGTGGTGGCATTGCCTCAGCCCCTCTCACCGTTCAACTGGAAGATTATCGTCACCACGCAGGACCACTATCACATTGCCTACGTAAATCTGCGCCGCCACAGTGCGCCACAACAGCCGTCTAAAGAGAGCGGACTCTTGGCGCGCATCGCAGCCCTCTATCAGCCGGTCAGCGCCCCGGGTTGGCAGCTTCAGAGTCGCTTTGGTGACGGTCAGGATACACAGCGGGTGAGTCGTGAGCTGTGGCAGGCGCCCGCCATGGCGCCGGTGCGCCGCTTCATCGAATATCCGGCACTGGCGCAGATCAACCACCGCGAGGTGGAGGGGACCTGCGTCTGGTTCGACGATCTGCGCTTCACCCTGGACGATGTGCGCACTCCGTTTCGCTTCGGCGCCTGCCGTAGCGATGCGCAACACGATATTCGGATCTATCGCCTCATCGGCAACCACCTCACCCCGCTTTGAGCGAGCCATGCCATGCAACTGACACGTTATACCGACTACTCCTTGCGCGTCCTGATCTTCGTAGCGCTGCGCGAGGAGGGTACCCAGGCGACCATTAACGAAATCTGTGATCGCTTCGGCATGCCACGTAACCACCTGATCAAGGTCGTGCAGCGCCTCGGCCGGTTAGGCTATCTGCGAACGCAGCGCGGCAAGGGCGGTGGTCTGCGCCTTGGCAAACCGGCGGAAGAGATCGTGATCGGTGATGTGGTGCAGGCTATGGAACCCAATCTCGATATCGCCGAATGCACCTCACCCGATTGCCCGCTGCTCGGTGGCTGCCAGCTGCGCTCGGTCTTCGACGAGGCGCTGGCGGCCTTTCTGGCGGTGCTGTCGCGACATACCCTGGCCGACCTGATCAACCAGCCGGCACGGTTGCGCACGATGCTCGATATTCATGTCACTTCGTAAGGCTTCGTGCCCGAGCACAGCACCACTTGAACAACGCGATTCAATACAGCAGGTGGCCGGCACAGTTTTTATTCGGGGGGATTCCCTGAGCAGGGAGAGAGGCATGGAACAGCAACAGGAGGAGGTGGGACAGCTGCGTGAACAGCTGGAAGAGCTGTTGGTGGAGGCGCACCGCAATCAGCAGAAGATGCGCCTGTTCAGCGAGCAGGAGCTGCAGCTGATCGGCATCACCGCTTTGCCGGAGCTGCTCACCCATCTGCTCTACCGATTGCCTGCCGCATTCGCCCTGGATGCCATCTCACTGCTGCTGATCGATAGCGACTATGAGGTATCGCGGCTGTTGGCGCATGAGCCGCTCCCTTCACTCCAGGTGCCGGAGCTGATGATTGCCCCCGATGAGACAATGGTGTGCGGGGTTTACCACAACTCCACGTTGCCTCACCTCAGCACTTATCGTGCTGAATACCACCCCCTTTTCCACAATGCCGTTCCTCCGCAGTCGGTGGCACTGTTGCCGCTGGTGCGCGGCGGACGGATGGTGGGGAGTCTGCATTTCGGCAGCCGCGACCCGCAGCGTTTCAACACCGGCAGCGCCACCGATTTTCTGCAACACCTGGCAGTGATTGTCGCCGTCTGCCTGGAAAACTGTATCAATCACGCCCGGCTCAAGCAGATTGGCCTGACCGACCCGCTCACCGGGGTGAGCAACCGCCGCTATTTTGAGCAGCGTCTCATCGAGGCGTGTGCCACGGCGCAGCGTCATCACCGGCCGCTCGCCGCTCTGTTTGTCGACGTGGACCATTTCAAACGTATCAATGACACCTGGGGGCACCCGGTGGGTGATTCTGTGTTGCGCGATATTGCTCACCTCATCGCGGCGCAGTTGCGGCACAGTGATGTGCTGTGCCGTTACGGCGGCGAGGAGTTTGTGATCCTGCTGCCCGATACCACCCGCGAGGCGGCGCGTGATATCGCCGAGCGCATCCGGCTTGCCGTGGCAGACCATCCGTTCGAGATCCCCACTCGCGTCACCATCTCGGCAGGTGTCTCGGCGCTGGAGCAGTTCGCTGAAACCGATTTTCCGGCGATGTCACAACAGTTGGTGGCCACCGCGGATGCAGCCCTCTATCGCGCCAAGCAGCAGGGGCGCGATCGGGTCGTGGTGAGTGAAGGGGATGGGTTATAACCAGGAATGGTGAGTGCAGTAACTCACCGGGGCCTCTGCCCGAAGGCATAGCTTACGCGGAGAGCTCAAGTTGCGCGATGAGTCGGTCGACCTCCGCGGCCTCCTTCGACTCTTCGCCCACCGGACAGTCGTAGCTGACGAAAAAGAGGCAGTGCCCGGCAGCGAGGTACCATTCGCGCCACGCGGTGCCCTCTTCCGCATAGGCGAAGTAGAGGCCCCGCAGTGTCCCTACCTCGATATCACTGGCGGGGTGTCCCTCTTCACTGGTGGAGGAGGCGAGCTCCAGGAGCGTCTCCCGCGTCACGTTCTCTTTCTCACATAACAGTGTCACGGCAAGCGTTCCCGCCCCCCCCTCCTGGCGGAACAGGGTGCTCTCATCCTCGCGCTCGCCGTGCCACCCCTCCGGCAGCTCTACCGACCATTGCGGCTGTTGGTAACGCGACATGGGGCTCAACGCTCTATATCAGCGGGCGGCTCTTCGATCTGCTTGTGCAGGTGGACGGCCTCGGAGGGGCGCTTGGCGCGCAGCCGCAGGTTGAGCATCTCCACCGCCACCGAGAAGGCCATGGCGAAGTAGATGTAGCCCTTGGGAATGTGGAACGCGAACCCTTCGCCGATGAGCGAGACGCCCACCAGGATCAGGAAGCTGAGCGCCAACATCTTGATGGTGGGGTGACGGTCGACGAATTCGCCGATAGCGCGGGCGAAAAACATCATCACGATGACCGAGATGACGATGGCCAGCACCATCACCGGCAGCTGGCTGACGAGGCCGACCGCGGTGATCACTGAATCGAGGGAGAAGATGATGTCGAGGATGGCGATCTGGATCAGCACGCCGACAAAGCCGACGTTGCGCACCTTCTTCTCCTCCTCGTCATAGCCCTCCAGGCTGCCGTGGATCTCGTGGGTGCTCTTGGCCAGCAGGAATAGGCCGCCGCCAACCAGGATGATGTCGCGCCCGGAGATGGCGTGCTCCAGGATCGTGAAAAGCGGTTCCACCAGGGTCATCACCCAGCTCAACGACATCAGCAGCAGGATACGGGTGCCCATGGCGAGGGCAAGGCCGAGGGTGCGTGCCTTCTGGCGCTGCTCGGACGGCAGGCGGCCGACCAGGATGGAGATGAAGATGATGTTGTCGATGCCGAGGACGATCTCCAGGGCGGTCAGGGTGGCAAGGGCGATCCACGCCTGGGGGTCGAGCAGCCATTCCATAACGGGTGTTACCTGTGGCAAAAATAGTGCGGCAAAGGGTGAGCGTTGGGCGGGGAAAAAGCAAGCGTGCCTCAGGTCACTTTGCTGAAAAAAGGGCCAGTACCTCGCCGGCCGAGCCGCGGTGTTTGCCATCGCAGCTGATGGAGCGTTGCACCTGGAAACGACTCACCGTGGCATCGTGATAGATCTTTCTGATGTGGCGGGTGTCGTGGTTGGAGATGAGCACCGGGATGCCCCGCATGGCAGCAGCGCGTGCCAGCGTCACTAACTGCTGCTGCTGCTCCATGGTGAAACCACCGGCGCTATAGGCGGTGAAGTTGGCCGAGTCGCTGAGCGGCACATAGGGGGGATCACAGTAGATCACATCGCCCGCCTTTGCCTTGGCGAGGGTGGTGGCGAAATCCTGGTGACGGAACAGTGCATACCGGGCCTTGTGGTGGAAGGCCAGCATCTCCTCAGCAGGGAAGTAGGGGCGCTTGTAGCGGCCGAACGGAACATTGAAGCCACCCTTGGAGTTGTAGCGGCACAACCCGTTGTAGCCGTAGCGGTTGAGGTAGACGAACAGCACCGAGCGGCGCAGCGGGTCATCACTCGCGTTGAACTCATCGCGTAGCGCGTAATAGGCCTCGGCGCGGTTGTTCTCTTCGCAAAAAAGTGGTCGGCACGCCGCGATGAAATCATCACCCTGCTCCTTGAGGAGTTGATAGAGGGTGATCAGATCGGGATTGGCATCGCACAGCAGGTAACGCTTGTAGTCGCTGTTGAGAAACAGCGCACCGGAGCCGACGAAAGGCTCCACCAGTCGCTTGCTTTCGGGCAGGGCCGCGACGATGCGCTCGATCAGACGATATTTGTTGCCCGCCCATTTGAGAAATGGGCGGATCGGCGTAGTGGCTTTGGTTTTTTTCACAATAGTTTGATAAAGACCTTGGAACGGCGCTGGTAGTTGTACATCGCCTGTTTCTTCACCGGCAGGTCCGCTAGTTCACCCTCGCGGAAACCTCGCTCCAGGAACCAGTGGGCGGTGCGGGTGGTGAGCACGAAAAGCCGCTTGATGCCGAAGGCTCGCGCGCGCTTTTCGGCGTATTCGAGCAGGTCGTCGCCGCGCCCCTCCTTGCGGTAGGTGGCGTGCACGGCGAGGCAGGCGAGCTCACCGACCTGCTCCTCGGCGAACGGGTAGAGCGCGGCGCAGCCGATGATCATGCGATCGCGCTCCAGCACGAAGAAG
>DASWUD010000075.1:0-4061 GCA_036401755.1 Gammaproteobacteria bacterium | reverse complement strand
TGGGTCCAGCCGAGGCTCTGCATGGTATTGCCGCAGGCATGAAACTCCACACCATACTGCACCAGGCTGGCGACCCGCTGGCTTATCTCCTTGCTCACCGGCCGTTTGGGTGACTTGGCCAAGATATGGATACCGGGACCGAAGCAGGTGACGACGATATGGATATCGTCACCATACTTGCGCACCATCGCCCCCACCGAAAAGAGCACATGCTGCTGGTACTCCTCATCGGCCTGGTTGAATTGATAAACCACCTTGTGTTTCGGCTCATCGCCGGGAAAACGCAACTCAGCGTCCTGTGCAGCGCTTCTGCCGGTTGAACCCAGCGCCGCCAGCCCCCCACCAGCCACCAAGGTACCGAGCAGCTTTCGGCGCAGAGAACTGAAAGGGGATAGCGGCTGCTTCGAAAGCTTGTCACTCATGTCCATACTCCCGCTGACGTTAACTCATCACATGAGTCACGGCTCAGAATTTCATCTCCTCGAAAAACTTCTTCACGCCATCGAGCCACGAGCTGTGCTTGGGACTGTGTGCCTTGCCGTCCTCATCCATGGACTTCTCGAACTCTCTGAGCAACTCCTTCTGCCGCGAGGTGAGATTGACCGGCGTCTCCACCACGATGCGACAGATGAGGTCACCCACCTGTCCACCGCGCACCGATTTAACCCCTTTGCCACGCAGGCGAAACAGTTTGCCGCTCTGGCTCTCCGCGGGGATCTTCAGTTTGACGCGGCCATCGAGCGTCGGCACCTCCAGCTCGCCCCCCAATGCTGCGGCAGTAAAGGAGACCGGCACTTCGCAGAGCAGATCACTGCCGTCGCGGGTGAAGATGGGATGCTCGCGCACGTTGACCTGCACGTAGAGATCACCCGCCGGCCCACCATTTTCGCCCGCCTCCCCTTCGCCAGAGAGGCGGATGCGATCGCCATTGTCGACCCCTGCCGGGATCTTCACCGACAGCGTTTTGTATTTCTCCACGCGCCCTTCGCCATGACAGGCGGTGCAGGGATCGGTGATCAACTTGCCGCTGCCGTGGCAACGCGGGCAGGTCTGCTGCACCGAGAAGAAGCCTTGCTGCATGCGCACCTGCCCCTGGCCGTGACAGGTGGGACAGACACTCGGCGAACTCCCCTTCTTGGCGCCGCTACCGCCGCACACCTCGCAGGCCACCAGCGTCGGGATGCGGATCTTCTGGGTGGTGCCGTGCACCGCCTCTTCAAGGCTCAGCTCCAGGTTGTAGCGCAGATCGGCGCCGCGATAAACGCGCTGGCCACCACGGCCGCCGCCACCACCGAAGATGTCACCAAAGACATCGCCGAAGATGTCACTGAAGCTGGCGCCACCCGCGCCGCCGTAGTAGCCGCCGCCACCCGCGGCGCTGGTATCGACGCCGGCGTGGCCGAACTGATCGTAGGCCGCGCGTTTCTTGGCATCGGAGAGGATGTCGTAGGCCTCCTTGGCCTCCTTGAATTTCTCTTCCGCCGATTTATCGTCGGGGTTGCGATCGGGGTGGTACTTCATCGCCAGTTTTTTGAAGGCCTTTTTGATCTCGGCCTCCGTGGCGTTTTTCGCCACCCCCAGCACTTCGTAATAGTCGCGTTTGCTCATAGGTTCACATGATCACTGTTCAATGACAGGTGTTCAAGCAGCAAGGGGCGAAATGCTCCGCCCCTTGTGCTTTGTACCTTGAAGAACCTGGCTGGTTACTTCTTCTTCTCGTCCACTTCCTCGAACTCGGCATCGACCACATCGTCCTTGCCGCCAGCCGCACCGGCCTGGGCCGACTCGCCACCGGCCTGACCCGCCGCGCCCTGTTGGGCCCCCTGTTGGGCATAGAGGCGTTCGGCCATCTTGCCCGAGGCCTCGGCGAGGGCCTGGGTCTTGGCTTCGATGGCGCCCTTGTCGTCGCCCTTCATCACCTCTTCCAGATCCTTGATGGCGGCTTCGATCTTCTCCTTCTCGCCCGCCTCCATCTTGTCGCCCAGTTCGGCCATCGACTTCTTGGTGGTATGGATCATGCCGTCGGCGTGATTGCGTGCGGTCACCAGCTCGTGGAACTTCTTGTCCTCGGCGGCGTTCGCCTCGGCGTCCTTCACCATCTTTTCGATCTCGGCATCGGAGAGACCCGAGGAGGCCTTGATGACGATCTTCTGCTCCTTGCCGGTCCCCTTGTCCTTGGCCGAGACGTTGAGGATACCGTTGGCGTCGATATCGAAGGTCACTTCGATCTGCGGCACGCCGCGCGGTGCCAGCGGAATGTCGGTCAGGTCAAAACGGCCCAGCGACTTGTTGGCCGAGGCGATCTCGCGCTCGCCCTGCAGCACGTGCACCGTCACCGCCGACTGGTTGTCGTCGGCGGTGGAGAAGACCTGCGAGGCCTTGGTCGGAATGGTGGTGTTCTTCTCGATGAGCTTGGTCATCACGCCACCCATCGTCTCGATACCGAGCGACAGCGGGGTGACGTCGAGCAGCAGCACATCCTTCACCGCGCCAGAGAGCACGCCGCCCTGAATCGCAGCACCCACAGCCACGGCTTCGTCAGGGTTCACATCCTTGCGCGGCTCCTTGCCGAAGAAATTCTTTACCGCTTCCTGCACCTTGGGCATGCGGGTCATGCCGCCGACCAGGATCACGTCGTCCACTTCGGAGGCGGACATGCCGGCATCCTTGAGGGCGATCTTGCACGGCTCGACGGTGCGATTTATCAGATCCTCCACCAGCGACTCCAGCTTGGCGCGGGTCAGCTTGATGTTGAGGTGCTTCGGCCCGCTGGCATCGGCGGTGATGTAGGGCAGGTTCACGTCGGTCTGCTGGCTGGAGGAGAGTTCGATCTTTGCCTTCTCACCGGCCTCTTTCAGACGCTGCAGCGCCAGCGGATCGTTGTGCAGATCGATGCCGCTCTCCTTCTTGAACTCACTCGCCAGGTAGTCGATGACGCGCATGTCGAAGTCTTCACCACCGAGGAAGGTATCGCCATTGGTGGAGAGCACTTCGAACTGGTGTTCGCCTTCGATCTCGGTGATTTCGATGATCGAGATATCGAAGGTGCCACCGCCGAGGTCGTAGACGGCGATCTTGCGATCGCCCTGCTGCTTGTCCATGCCGAAGGCGAGCGCGGCCGCGGTCGGCTCGTTGATGATGCGCTTCACTTCAAGGCCGGCGATCTTGCCAGCGTCCTTGGTGGCCTGGCGCTGCGAATCGTTGAAGTAGGCCGGCACGGTGATGACCGCTTCGGTCACCTCTTCACCGAGGTAATCCTCGGCGGTCTTCTTCATCTTCAGCAGCACCTTGGCGGAGATCTCCGGCGCGGCCATCTTCTTGCCCTTGGCCTCGACCCAGGCGTCGCCATTGGGCGCCTTGACGATCTTGTAGGGGACCAGCTTGATGTCGCGCTGCACCACATCCTCGTCAAAGCGGCGGCCGATGAGGCGCTTCACGGCGTAGAAGGTGTTTTGCGGGTTGGTGACCGCCTGACGCTTGGCCGATTGGCCGACCACGACCTCATCGTCGCCGGTAAACGCGACGATGGAGGGGGTGGTGCGATCGCCTTCGCTGTTCTCGATGACACGGGGTTTGCCACCCTCCATAACTGCCACGCAGGAGTTGGTGGTGCCGAGGTCAATACCGATAATCTTGCCCATAGTGTTTCATCTCCGTTATTTTTGGTTGGCTGCGCAACACAGCCGACAGATATGTATGCCTTTTAATAGGGGCTTGCTGGCCGATTTCAACCCTGCTCGGCGGGTTTACTCACCACTACCATGGCGGGGCGCAGCAGGCGGTCATTGAGGGTGTAGCCCTTCTGCATCACGGCGAGCACGGTGTTGGCCGGGTGGTCGGCGGAGGGCTGCATGGTCATCGCCTGGTGCCATTCCGGATTGAACGGTTGCCCAACCGGATCGATCTCCTTGATACCGAATTTTTCCAGCGCGGAGGCAAGCATCTTCAGGGTCAGCTCGCTCCCCTCCTTGAGGCGCTGAGCCACATCGCCCTCGGCACTGCTCGCGGCATTGATGCCCATCTCCAGACTGTCCTTCACCGGCAGCAGCGCGGCGGCAAAC
>DASWUD010000074.1:0-14165 GCA_036401755.1 Gammaproteobacteria bacterium | reverse complement strand
GCAGCGAAAGCGCGGGTAAGGCACGGCAGATCATTGGCGCCCTCGCCCAGGTTCTGCACCTGCCAGTGATAACCCTCAAAGCGCGTCGCCACATCGTCGCTATAGGTGATCGCCGTGTTGCCGTCGATGGAGATGTGGTTGTCGTCGTAGAGCACGATCAGCTTGCCCAGCCCCAGGTGGCCGGCCAGCGAGGCCGCCTCGTGGGAGGCCCCCTCCATCAGATCGCCATCACTGGCAAAGACGTAGGTGTAGTGGTCGACGAGGGTGTGGCCACGCCGGTTATAGCGCGCCGCCAGATGCGCCTCGGCCATGGCCATGCCCACCGCATTCATGAAACCCTGGCCCAACGGACCGGTGGTCACCTCGATGCCCGGCGTCACGCCGTACTCTGGATGGCCGGGGGTATGGCTGCGCCACTGGCGGAAAGCTTTGAGGTCATCCAGCGCGAGGTCGTAGCCGGTGAGATGGAGCAGCGCATAGTGCAACATCGAGGCGTGACCGTTGGAGAGGACGAAGCGGTCGCGGTTGAACCAGGCCGGATTGCGTGGATTGAAGCGCAGAAAACGGCTCCACAGCACATAAGCCGCCGGTGCCAGCCCCATGGGAGTGCCCGGGTGGCCGGAGTTGGCCCGCTGCACCGCATCCATCGCCAATGTGCGGATGGTGGCGATGGTGAGCTCCTCCACCGGCATTGCCTCGAATAGAAACGGATAGATGGGCTCGTCCATCACAGCCTCCCGGTGACAACGATGAAAAGGGGGGAGCAGTCAACGCTGCCGGCATCGATACGGCGAGGCAGGCAGCAGGAGCAGGGGGCGGAGGGAGTGAGCGCTACTACCTGAGTCCGACGCAACCACTCCGCCCAGGTTTTGTCACGCACCACTAGGAGTGGTGGTGGCCGGCATGCAGGGCGTGCTGGTGCTGGAGCACGGCGTCGGTCTCGCGCTGAAACTGCTCTTCATCCATCTGCAGGCCGTTGAACACACTGCTCCAATGGCGCGTCAACGCGGCGAGTGCCAGCGCCTCCTGCCGTTCGTCGTTGCTGGCGCCGTGCAGCTCGGCCAGCGCCGAGAAAAAGACCACGCAATAGCTGCAGGGGATCTGCGCCGCGACACCCAGCCCGATCAACGCCTTGTAGCGGGGCGGGAGCGCCGTGTGGGGATTGATCTGCAGCCCCTTGAGCTCTGCCCAGGCACCGGGCAGCGCCCGCTCGGGAAAGGCGATGAAAAACTGCGGTACGATGCCCAGGGTCTGCTCGATGTCTTTGTAGGCTTCTGCCGCGGTGGCGCACTGCACCAGAAAGCGCTCGCGCGGCAGCGGCTGTCCCATGTGGGTTCGCAGATGGGTGACGATCAACGCCACCTCTTCGCGAAAACTCTCCAGGGTGATCTGCGCACCATTGAGGATGGTGCTCCAGTGGCGCGTGGTAGCGGCCAGCATCACCGCCTCGGTTTGCTCATGGCTGGTGGCGCCATTGGCGCGCGCCGACTTCAGTTCGGCATAGGTGGAGTAACGGCAAGGGATCTGCGCCGCGACCCCCAGACTGATCAGGTCCCGATACTTCGGCGGCAACGCGGCACCGACGCCGAACTGCAGCGCCTTGGTCTCCTGCCACGCGCCGGTCAGGCTCTCCTCGGTCTGATACTGCAACGACAGCGGGATGGTGCCCATGGCTTGCCGGATATCGGCAAGGGTCTCACGCACGATGGGTGAATTGGATTGGGCGAGGTCCTGGGATGGGCCGAACACGGCCTCTGTCTTATGCTCTTTCATCACGGCACTCCTCAAGGTTGAGGTCGACGAACGGAGTATAGACACACAGGGGGAGAAGTCGACGGCGCTCACAGTGCCCGTTGCAGATGAATCCTCACAAACCGCGCAATACAACAGTACAATTGTGTTGGTGCACACCCTCACGGGTAATTTTGTAGAATCCCTTTGGCAGGTTGCTGAAAAAAGTATTTGTTTCTTCTCCCACAGGGAGAAGGTTAGGATGAGGGGATCAATAATCAATGAGTTACAGCGATCCACGTCCCCACCACAGCCGTCTCCCCTGCGGGCATAAATCGCGGGAGAAATCTTTAAGGTTCCCTTTACCTCAATGAGGTTACGACCATGAACCCCGCCAAGGTAAAACGAGATCACATACGCCAACTGACCGACCTTCCCAACATCGGCCCGTCGATGGCACGGGATCTCGAATTGATCGGTATCCATACCCCGCAACAACTGGTCGACAAGGATCCGCTCCAGCTCTATCAACGCCTCTGCCGTAAAAGCGGTGCCCGCCAGGACCCCTGTGTACTAGATGTGTTCATCTCCGTCACGCGCTTTATGAGCGGCGAAGAGGCAAAATCGTGGTGGTCGTATACCGCAGAGCGAAAGCGTCGTTATGGTTCGATTTGAAGCACGCCACCTTACCGCTCATCGTGCATCCATGCCAACATAAGAAACCCAATCCTGATCTTCCGCTCACAGTCACCCGATGCAGATCCTAAAAGCAGACAACCTGGCCTGCCCGCTCGACGGGGCTCCCTTCGGCCCCTATGGCAAGACCCTGCGCTGTGCCAATGGCCACAGCTTCGATGAGGCACGCCAGGGGTATGTGCACCTGCTGCCGGTGCAGCACAAGAAGTCTCGGGAACCGGGCGACAGCGTGGCGATGGTGGAGGCGCGCAGCCGCTTCCTCGATGCCGGTTTCTATCGCCCCCTCGCGGAGCGCTTGAATGCGCTGGCCCTGCAACACCTCCCCCCGAGCGAACACCTTTGTGTGGTCGATGCCGGTTGTGGCGAAGGTTACTACCTGGTGAACTTTCTCGCTGCGCTGCGCCACCTTAGAGAAACCGCCAGCGCCAGCGCCAGCCTCATCGGACTCGATATCGCCAAACCGGCGATAGTCGCCGCGGCCCGACGCAACAAGCAGATCACCTGGCTGGTCGCCTCCAACCGCAACCCGGCGCTGTTGCCGGCCTCGGTGGACATGATTATCTGCATGTTTGGCTTTCCCGACTTCGCCGCCTTCCGCCACATCCTCAAGCCGCACGGCGTTGTGCTGCTGGTGGATGCCGGGAGCGAACACCTGCTCGAACTGCGCGAGGTCATCTACCCCGAGGTCCGCAAGTCACCGCCCCCCTCACTCGCAAAGGCGGCGCAACACGGTTTTGCATTACAGCAGACCAGTGAGTTGCGCTATCTGAGCGACACCCTCAATCGTCAACAGATCGCCGACCTGCTGCAGATGACGCCCCACCTCTATCGCGCAACCCACGAGGGCAAACAGGCCGCAGCACAGTTGGAGCATATTCGGCTCACCGTGGATGTGGTGTTTCGCCTGCTCAAGGCCACCTGACAGGAGTTCCGAACCATAAGACGCTTCGAATAACTCTCGCCAAGACCAAGAGGCGTACCTCCGCTTTCACGGAATACTCCTTGGCGATCTTGGCGCCTTTGCGAGCCTGTGTTTCAGGAGCAGGAAGAGCTCACAGGTTAGTTCTTAACGAATTCAGCTCCCTCTCCCTCTGGGAGATGGCTGGGGTGAGGGGATTGTTAAGCGGTTCATTAATGCAATTTCACTCCCCTTCCTGTCCCTCTCCCGGAAGGTGAGGGGACTATTTGTATAAATTCCTTAAGAATTAGCCTATGAGGAACAGCGAGTTAGCCCACGGAGTGCAACGTAACGCCTCCGGCTTTATCGATACATTGGTATACGTCGGGCATGGGCGCCGAAGAATAATGATCTATTTTTTTTCAGCCCCGGCGCCGGGGTTATGCCAATAACCGTCCCCGGCGAACAGCGCGTCGGCCTGCTTCGGGCCCCAGCTGCCGCGCCGATAGGGAATGGCCGGGTGGTGGTGGGTGAGCACCGGGTCGACCACCGCCCAGGCGGCCTCGACCGCATCTTCGCGGGTGAAGAGCGCGCCGCGGCCGGCCATGGCATCTTCCAATAATCGCTCGTAAGGGCTCTCCTCTCCCGTCTGATCTTCGAGCAGCGAGAGCTCTCGCTGCTCGCCGACAAACTCTTCACCCACCCGCTTGACGCGAGCGGCAATGGCGATGGCCGAGTGGGGGGAGATGCGAAAGCGGATATAGTTGCTGCGCCCGTTCGCCGGCGCCGAATCGGCGAACAGCCGCTGTGGCGGCGGCTTCAGCTCCACCAGCACCTCCGCCGCGGTCTGCGCCAGACACTTGCCGGAACGCAGGTACCATGGCACCCCCGCCCAGCGCCACGAATCGATGAACAGCCGCAGTGCGCAAAAGGTCTCCACGTCGGACCCCTTCGCCACCCCGGGCTCGCGGCGGTAACCCCGGTACTGACCGCGCACCACATCGTTGGCTGTCAGCGGACGCATCGCCTGGAATACCTTGCTCTTTTCGCTGTGCACCGCGCCATAGCCGCGATAGGCGGGCGGCTCCATCGCCAGCAGCGCCACCACCTGAAACAGATGGTTCTGCATGACATCGCGCAGACAGCCGACCGTTTCATAAAAAGCGCCGCGCCCCTCCACACCGAAATCCTCCGCCAGCGTGATCTGCACGCTGGCCACGCAGTTGCGATTCCAGATCGGCTCAAGAAAGGCATTGGCGAAACGGAAATAGAGGATGTTCATGATCGCCTCTTTGCCGAGGAAGTGGTCGATGCGAAAGATGGCGTCTTCAGAAAACACCGTGCGGGCAATGCGATTGAGTTCGCGCGCTGTGGCAAGGTCGCGCCCGAACGGTTTTTCAACGATAACCCGCGCCTCCTGCGCCAGTCCCGCGGCCCCCAGCCCCTGGATCACCATGGGAAAGAGTGAGGGTGGGATGGCCAGGTAGTGTGCCGGCCGGCGGGCCTGGCCGAGCGCCTGTTTTATCGCATGAAAGGTGGCCGAATCGTTGTAGTCGCCGCTGATGTAGCGCAACAGTGAGAGCAGGTGGCGGAAGGCGCGCCGGTTGTCGATCCCGCCTGCCCGTTGCAGGCTCTCCTCCACACGCGCGTGCAACTGTTCGAGCCGCCACTTCGGCAAGGCGACCCCGATCACCGGCACCGACAGCACCTTGCGTTTTGCCATGGCATAAAGTGCCGGGAAGATCATCTTGTAGGCAAGATCACCGGTAATGCCGAACAGTACCAACGCGTCGGAGTGAACCAGTGTGCTATCGGTCAGCAAGCTTTCATCAGTGGTAATTCTTTTCATCATCTCCTCCAGACCGTGCGCCAAGCGATGACTACAGCGTGATGATGATGCGGTACCGAGCGCCACAGTATGGCCTACAAAGAGGCCCATCTCTAATTTGCACACACCCAGATCGGTATCATGACGAGGCAAAGCCTGGGGCATCGAGCCCATCTCCCTGTGCCAGGTTTGCTAGCGAAAATATTCGCTGGGGGTCACGCCGAACTGCCGCTTGAACATCGTGGTGAAGGCACTCGGGCTGCCATAGCCAAGGTTGAGCGCCACATCCACCACCTTCACCCCGCACGCCAACTGCTCCAGCGCCATGATCAACCGGGCTTGCTGGCGCCATTGGCCGAAGGTCATACCGGTCTGCCGGACGAAGCGGCGCTGGATGGTCTTGGGATCGACCCCCAGCCGCTGCGCCCATTGGCTGAGGGTCGAGGGTTCATCCGGGGTAAGTGCGATGGCGTTGCAGATCGTGAGCAGGTCGGGATCGGTGGGCTGCGGCAATCGTAGCGGCAAAGTGGGCAACAGCGCCACTTCGTCGAGTAGCAGGGTCATCAGCCGGCCATCACGAGAGTCGGGTACATAGGGCGACACGACGTCGATGGAGGCCACAATCAACTCGCGCAACAGCGGCGAGATCTTCACCACCTGGATCTGGTTGGACAGATCGGGGCGGGCATCGGTGCGAATATAGACGGTGCGCACGCGCACCTCGCCCACCGTGCGGATTTGATGCGCCACCCCCGCCGGCATCCACAGCCCGCGCGAGGGGGGCACAATCCACTGCCCCGCCCCGGTGGTCACCACCATTACTCCCTGCACCGCATGGATGAGCTGCGCCGTCGGGTGGTGGTGGCGGGGAACTTTGAAGTCGCTCGGGTAGTCGACCGCCTTGCCGGTGACCGGCATGACACCACGGTCGAGTCCATCCGTGCAGGGAAGAGGTGGAGTGTCCATTTCTCGAACTATCGTGCCTGAATACTGTGAGACGGACAGTCATGTTACCCCATACATTCGTCACTGGTCCTCTTCAGATACGAACCGTTATGGAAAACTCCTCGAGCTTCCCTGCCAGCGAGCGCACTACCTTCCGGGTATTGGGCGCCATCAGCTTCTCGCACTTTCTCAACGACACCATGCAGTCGCTGATGATCGCCACCTATCCCCTCTTCAAATCGGGGTTCCAGTTGAGCTTCGCCCAGATCGGCCTCATCACCCTCGCCTTTCAGTTCACCGCCTCGCTGCTCCAGCCGGTGGTGGGCGCCTACACCGACCGCCATCCCAAACCCTTCTCGCTGGCGCTGGGCATGGGCTGCACGCTGCTCGGGCTGCTCGCGCTGTCGTTCGCCAGCACTTTTCCCATACTGCTGATGGCCGCCGCCATGGTCGGCACCGGCTCGGCGGTGTTCCATCCGGAGGCCTCACGGGTGGCGCGCATGGCATCGGGCGGCCGCCACGGACTGGCCCAATCGATCTTCCAGGTAGGGGGCAATGCCGGCGCGGCCGTCGGCCCGCTGCTGGCAGCGGCAATCGTGTTGCCGCACGGCCAGCGCAGCCTGGCCCTCTTCTCACTCGTCGCACTGCTCGCCATGATCGTGCTCACCGGTGTGGGAGTGTGGTATCGCCACCAGCACCGCAAACCCAACAAAACCGCCCCCGCCACTAGCAATGAGCTGCCCAAAGGGCGCGTACTTTCCGCGCTGGGGGTACTGCTGGCGTTGATGTTCTCCAAGTTTTTCTATCTGGCCAGCATCAGCAGCTACCTGATCTTCTACTTGATGGCGCACTACCAGCTGGATACCCGGCCGGCGCAGATCCACCTCTTCTACTTTCTATTCGCGGTGGCGGCCGGCACCCTGCTCGGCGGCCCCATCGGTGATCGCATCGGCCGCAAACGGGTGATCTGGATCTCCATCCTGGGGGTGGCCCCCTTCACCCTAGCCCTGCCCTACGTCGACCTGGCAACCTCGGCGCTGCTCAGCGTCATCATCGGCTTCATGCTCGCATCGGCCTTTCCGGCCATGGTGGTCTATGCGCAGGAGCTGGTGCCGGGCAGGGTGGGCACCATCTCGGGAGTGTTCTTCGGCCTAGCCTTCGGTCTGGCAGGGATCGGTGCCGCAGTGCTGGGACAGGTGGCTGATCATTGGGGGATCGAAACGGTCTACCGACTCTGCTCATTCCTGCCGCTCATCGGCTTGCTGGCAATATTCCTGCCTGATCTGCA
This sequence comes from Gammaproteobacteria bacterium, assembly GCA_036401755.1. Lineage (GTDB taxonomy): Bacteria > Pseudomonadota > Gammaproteobacteria > Thiohalomonadales > Thiohalomonadaceae > DASWUD01. The sequence goes on along the minus strand of DASWUD010000074.1, from coordinate 6,779 downwards.
GCCCCATCGAGCACGCTAGGGCAGTCAGCGGCGTCACTATTGTTTGATACGCTGGCCGCGCTTGCGCCACAGCGCATCGAGTACGACTGCGACCACCACCGTATTCACCAGCAAAGCGCCGAGTGAAAGCCCGTCGGCCCCCCGCACCAGGCTGTAGAGCTCGAACGGGATATAGATAGAGCCGCTGACGACCGCAAACCACTCCGCCCAGCGCCGTTCACGCCACAAACCGTAGGCCTCGACAAACCGCGCGGTGCTATAACTTGCTGCCAACAGCGCCAGCATCCAAAGGCGTGATGACGTGAGCTGCGAGGCGGCATCAATGAATATCTGTGGATAACGTTTGGCCGGGTTGAGGTGCAGGTGGCCGACCAGCTGTTCTGCCACATGTTGCAGATCGTGATGAATGAGGGAGAGCAGGCCAAACCCCGCAAGCAGCACCAATATTCCTTTGGTCGCCTCGAACAGTGCAACGCCACGCACCCTTCTTCGCGTAGACATGACTTACTCCGGCCAACATACCTGTGAATACTATAGTGGCCTTTTGTACACGGGCAGGAGAGTTTGTCTGTCGTGCCGCCGCCGCTCACCCTCCAAAGGGCGGGGATGACAAGGGCAAGAACTGCTGATGAACTTCACATGAATTCAGCGGCCACCACAGGTAGCCCGCTGGAGCGAGGGGTGGGTGTCACTGAGAAAGGGCCTCTTCGGCAGCCGCACGCGCGTGAATCGCGGTTGTGTCGAATAGCGGAATTTCAGAGTCTTGCTGATTGACCAGAAGCGAGATCTCTGTACACCCCAAAATAATGGCCTCTGCTCCCTGGGATGCAAGTCGCTGCATAATTGCCCTATATTCGCTGCGCGACTCTGGTCTGACGATCCCCATGCACAACTCTTCATAAATAATGCGATGGATGATGTCGCGATCTTTCGCGTCTGGAACAATCACGCCAAGGCCGTGGCGCTGGCTCAGGCGATCACGATAAAAGGGCTGTTCCATGGTAAAACAGGTGCCGAGCAGGCCGACAATTGAGTAACCCGCACGCTTGATTGCGCTGGCCGTCGGATCGGCGATGTGAAGCAGCGGAATGGCAACCGCAGCCTCAATGCTCGGCGCCACCTTGTGCATCGTATTAGTGCACAGCACCAAAAAGGAGGCACCTGCTGCCTCAAGCGAGCGAGCCGCCTCTGCCAGGATCGCCCCTGCCGACTCCCAATTGCCAGAGTGCTGAAGCTGTTCGATCTCCTGGAAGTCAACGCTGTAGAGAACAATGCGTGCCGAATGCAAACCACCCAGGCGTTCTTTAATCGTCTCGTTGATTTGACGGTAATAAGGGATGGTCGACTCCCAACTCATACCGCCGATCAGGCCAATGGTTTTCATCAAAACTCCTCAGCAAAGACAGGTGCCCAAAGTAAATGGAGGTGGTTGGTAAGATGGGCACAGCGGCTCCGCCAATGGCAGGTGTTCGAAATGATCGGTTGCGCACACTCCACTCATCCTACACTCCTTAACTCGTAGCCCGGATGCGGCACAGCGTAATCCGGAGTTATCAGCGCGCCAAGAGTAGCCCGGATTCTCCACCCTCAGTTTAACGGACACCATATAAAAGCGACAATGTCGCCAAGGAGCATCCGTTTTGACATCATACTCACATGAGCATATTTTACATTTGCATCCGTCCCGCTGACTCAGGCATTAGCTGCCTTACGTCAACACGTCGCTCTCTACTCCGAATGTGTTGAATACAATGTCCGCAGCAGCGTTGCGTGCTGCATGTAACACTGCATCGAATATGTCACGCTCAGGCCATCCCAACTTGCGCAAGCTATCGAGCCGCGCCGGGTCTACGCGACCAAAGCTGTGTACGGCATCAAGACAATAATGTAGTAGTGCCTTCTCCTTTTCGCTGAAGGGCGCATTATTCATATCCTGCTTGGCTGCAGTGAGTTGCTCTGCCGTCCAGCCAAAGAGGTTGATCAACAATCCACCATTAAGGCCGATGCAAAAAGCGCAACGGATCTCATTCGAAACAGACAGCCGCATGAAAGCGAGCAGCGGACCACTCAATGTGGGATGGTTAAAATAATATCCGATGAACTCCCATTGTTGGCGCAACAGCTCCGGACTCTGGCTATAAAGCTGGAATCCTGTGGGCACGCGGCCCATAGCGGCCTGGATCTTCTGGTAAGTTTGTGCAAGCGCGCCATTGGCTTGCTGGGGTGACACAGTCGCAATGTACATGGAAATCTCCTTTTAGTTGTGCAGGCTGCCTTGACCGCGCCAGGGGCGCTGCCCCAAGCGTTGCCTGTTCACCACTTTACGAATCTGTTATATATGTTCAACAACATATTTAGAGCAGCGTCATTTATGCCCTACACACCCGCGCACAAAGAGCAAAGCCGGACCAAAATCCTCAAAGCGGCAAGCCATCTGTTTGCATCACGTGGATTTGACAATGTCACTATCGACGAAATCATGGCTGCAGCCGGTATGACGCGTGGCGCCTTTTACGCGCACTTTGAAACCAAGGCGGCACTGTATGCTGAATCGATTACCAGCACTCCTGCGCACAATTCACGGGTACGTGCATTTATGGACGGCGGCGGGAGCCTTGAAAAACTGCAGCAACTGGTGAATACCTACCTCAGTCGTGATCACATTGACGGACCCAGCGAACCCTGCCCGTTAAGCTTTCTGGTCACAGACATTGTTAATCGTGAACCTGAAGGACGACGTGCCTATACCCATGTCTACCAGCAGCTGGTCGCACATGTTGCAGAACATGTTCCTTGCGACAGTAAAAAAGAGCGCGAGCAGCGAGCTTACGGTATTTCAGCACTGTTGATCGGTGGTGTGGCCTTGGGGCGCGCCGTCGGTGATGACAAGACGGTTGATGTGTTGCTGGCGAGTTGTCTCAAAACGGTGGAACAACTACTTACGGACTCATACGATTAGCTGCGCTGGAAATTTTTCATCTGACCGTAAAGATCCCTCAACCGCATATCTTTTGGCTTCGTACCTCAGCCCAACCTGCGAGCTACGCGGACTGTTTCATTGGTGGACGCTGGCGAAAGCTTTCATAATCTTTCGCGCATCAGTTTCCGGATTCGCACCGCAGGCTGTACAAATCCAGTAAAACTCCGCCATATCTCTGCGCCGTTCACCGAGTTCGTATTTGGACACGAACGTAAACAACCGGGGACAGGCCCTGAGGAATCCCCACAAATAATCCTGCCAGATCAATTAGTTGAATGAAGCACGGCATCAGGGACAGTATACCTGTTTGCCAGAGATGATTCCCAGGCAAGAATCCACCGTAAAGAACAATTGCTTTGGATACCCGATATTAAGCATCACTCATAGGTTAGTTCTTAAGCTTTAGTCCCTCTCCCACAGGGAGAGGGTTGGGTGAGGGGATCATAAGCAGTAAATTTTCAGCAATTTACTCCCCTCTCCCTGTCCCTCTCCCTGAGGGAGAGGGGACCCTTCAGTTAACAATAATGCTCAATCCATCCTTAAGAACTAACCCTATGAAGCATCTCTCACACCCTGTGCGCAATCTCTCCCAGCCGCACCACACCACTCCGCATCGTCTCCCCCTCCACCTGCCCACAGCTCATGCGGAGGTGATGTCTGTAGTCGCCGCGCGGCGAGAAGATGACGCCGGGGGTGATGGCGATGCCTTGGCGCAGGGCGGCTTCGTGCAGTTGCACGGCGTCGATGTGTTCGGGGAGTTCGACCCACAACACGAAGCCGCCTTGCGGTTGGGTGACGCGTGTTCCTTCGGGGAAGTGTTCGAGGATGAGGCGGCGCAGGTGTTCGCTGCGTTGGGCGTAGGTGCGCGCGGCAGAGCGGATCATCGTTTCGTAGCGATTGCTTTTGAGGTAGCGGGCGATGGTGAGTTGCGGCAGGCCGGCGGTGGCGACGTTGCCGAGCAGTTTGAGATGTTCAACACGACCGTGGTGTTTGCCGGCCACCACATAGCCGATGCGATAACCGGGGGCGAGGGTTTTGGAGAAGGAGGAGCAGAGCAGTACGTTGCCGCTGCGATCGAATGATTTGACCGCGGGCAGGCGTGGGCTCTGGTAGCCGAGGTCGCCGTAGATATCGTCTTCGATAAGCGGCACATCGAAGCGCGCCACCAGCTTTGCCAACTGTTGCCGATTGGCCAGCGGCATCATCGAGCCGAGCGGATTGTTGAAACTCGGCACCAGCAGGATGGCGGCGATGCGCTGCGTGGTGAGCGCCGCTTCGAGCGCATCGAGGTCGAGGCCGTCGCGCGGGTGGGTGGGCAGCTCCAGCGCGCGCATCCCCAACGCCTCGATCGCCTGCAGGATGCCGTAGAAGGTGGGCGACTCGATGGCGATGGTGTCGCCGCTTTTCGCCACCGCGCGCAGCGACAAAGTGATCGCCTCCATGCAGCCGTTGGTGACGATGATCTCGTCGGGCCGGTAGCGGCAACCGGCGCGCAGCAGGTGGCGGGCGATCTGCTCACGCAGTTCGGGGTTGCCCGCCGGCACCTCGTAACGGCCGAGGATGGCGGGAATTTCGCGCACCACGCTGTTCATCTCGCGCAGCAGCGGCCGCAACGGCAGCTGCTCTACGCCGGGCACGGCGGCCCCCAGGTTGAGCACGCCGGGACGGCGCACCTCTTCGAGAATGTCGAGGGCGAGGCGCGCCACCGTCACCTCGCCCGGGGTCTGCGCCGGCTGGCTCATGTCGGGTTCGCATTCGACACCGCACACCGGCGGGCGCACAAAGTAGCCGGAGCGCTCGCGCGCCTCGATCAGCCCCTCGCGTTCCAGCGCCTCATAGGCCTGCATCGCCGTGGCGAGACTCACGCCATAGCGAGCGGCAATGGCACGCAACGAAGGGAGCCGCGCCCCGGCGGCGAATGCGCCGCTGCGCAACAGCTCACCCAACTCACCTGCCACGCGCCGATAGAGAAACTCGGTGTCACTCATCTGTTATGGTCCGATCTGCCAATTTCTGTATCTGTTATCTCATTAAGGCCAAGCCTAAGCTCAAGCAACCAGGCTGCACAAGAGACAGATAAGTACCGCATCAGAGGACTCCGAGAACACATGGAACTGCCCATCTATCAAATCGACGCCTTCACCACGCGCCTGTTCGGCGGCAATCCGGCGGCGGTCTGTCCGCTCGATGCGTGGTTACCCGAAGCAACGATGCAGGCCATCGCCGCCGAGAACAATCTCTCGGAGACCGCCTTCTTCGTGCGCGAGGGTAATGGCGTACGCATCCGCTGGTTCACGCCGCGCTGCGAGGTGAAGCTGTGCGGCCACGCCACCCTCGCCGCCGCGTGGGTCTGGTTTCGCCATATCGAGCCGCAGGCAACTGAAGTCGTCTTCGATTCGCTGAGCGGGCTGCTCAAGGTGACCCGCGCAGGCGAACGGCTCACCCTCGATTTTCCCGCGCAGATCTCCGCACCCTTACCCACGCCCGTGAACCTTGTCGACGCGCTCGGGATCACCCCGCTGGAGTGCCGTAGCGCGGGTGAGGATTGGCTGGTGGTGGTCGATAGTGCTGCGACGGTAAGAACGCTGCAACCGCGATTCGAAGCGATCAGACAACTCGACTGCCGGGGGTTGGCGGTCACCGCCCGTGGCGACGACTGTGATTTCGTCTCGCGCTTTTTTGCACCCAAGGTAGGGATCGATGAGGACCCGGTCACCGGCTCGGCCCACACCAAGCTGGTGCCCTACTGGTCAGACCAGCTAGGCAAACTCAAGCTGCACGCGCACCAGTTGTCGCAACGCGGTGGTGAACTCTTTTGCGAACTGCGCTGGGAGCGGGTATTGATGAGCGGCACGGCCGTGCCCTATCTGGCCGGAACCATCTCGCTCGATGGCACTGCGTGGGGGATGCAGTGAACACGACCTCGCCCGAAGACCTGCTGGCGCAACGCATGGCTGCGCTCGCCCCCTCGTTCATTCGCGAAATCCTCAAGGTGGTGCAACAGCCCGACATCATCTCTTTTGCCGGCGGTCTGCCCGACCCGCACCACTTTCCCGTGGCGCAGCTCAAGGCGGCCACCCTGGCCGTGTTCGACGAAGAGGGAGAAACGGCGCTGCAATATGGCCCCAGCGAGGGGGATATGGCGTTACGCGAATGGATCGCCGCGCGCTACGCGCAAAAGCAACTTACGATCAGCCCGGCCGAGATCCTCATCACCAACGGCGCGCAACAGGCGCTCGACCTGCTCGGCAAGGTGCTCCTCGACACCGGCGATGGCGTGCTCATGGAAGAGCCCGGCTACCTGGGCGCGCTGCAGGCTTTGTCACTCTACCAGCCACGCATTCTGCCGGTACCGCTGCAAGGTGAGGGGCCCGATCTGGAACGCCTGGCGCAGCAGCTCACCGCGCGCCCCAAACTGTTCTACACCACTCCCAACTTTCAAAATCCCACCGGCCTTAGCTACAGCGATGCACGGCGCTGTGAAGTGGCACAGCTGCTGGCAGAGCGCGAGACGCTGCTCATCGAAGATGACCCTTACGGCGACCTGCGCTTTACCGGGGTGGAGCCCCGCTCCTTCAAACAGCTGCTCCCCGAACAGACCGTGCTGCTCGGTTCCTTCTCCAAGACCGTCGCACCGTCGCTGCGCATCGGCTGGCTGGTGGCGCCATCGTGGCTGATGCAGCGGCTGGTGATCGCCAAACAGGCGGCTGATCTGCACACCAGCGGACTGAACCAGCGCATCCTCGCGCGTTACCTGCAACAGCACGATTACGCCGCCCAGGTGAACACCATCGCGCGC
>DASWUD010000073.1:0-5484 GCA_036401755.1 Gammaproteobacteria bacterium | reverse complement strand
CTTCCAAAATACGATTCTGTCATACCCAGAATCATCATTCGCATGGCACCACCATATCCATACAATATCCAGCAGTGATATCGACCAGATATTTCCTTTCCGATCTTGAAGTCATAATTCCATATTGAATACAGCTTTCCGAATTCTTCGGAGTTCATCAAACAGCGGTTGGTTCACAGCGACTTTCGATGCCTTTACTGGTCGCGGTATAAACTCAGGCAGCCGCACATCAAACCCCACGTGTTCACTTATTTTCGACACCATCTCCCACAATTGTTCATATGCAACGCATAAGACTGCATCATCCTTAGCGCCTGACCATGAGACGATTTCGTTCTCATAATTCAACACATCGCTTTGAAAAAGATCGACTAATTCACCACCCTTAGACTCTAGATGATAGAGATGCTCCTTGAACCAATCTTCTCCGAGTTTATCTACCATGCCAGCAACGGATAGCGCAGAATCCAACGGGTCTCCATGTACAAAAAGATATTTTACTCCTGGCTCCGCGCACCCATCCCATAATGCATGCGTCTTGATTACAGCGGCATTTGTTTTCCTTATATCCGCCAATCTGTCGCAATAATTGCTTGCCAGTTTTGCCAGCTTATCTCCAATATAGCTAGTGCTGTTCAAATGAAACCTGTGCTGAATATAGCTTCGCGTAATCGCCTCGAACAGCATCGTTGAGCCAGCTCGCCCATTGCTGGCAACCACTATTTTTTCTTCATTTCTGAAGAGCACCCACCTAAGGAGTGCCTTAATTGTTTTCTTAAATATCATAATTTGGCCTGATCATTGCGCACCTGTTAGTCGGTGGCACGTGAACACTATGTGAGCTGTTACTTCAGCATTCCTTCCGACTAAAATCAACAAATGAGCGTAATCCAGTCTTCTTCCATGCAAAGAACATCAGCAGCATATTCCACAACAGCAAGCTAAATGTGGTCGCCATTGCTGCGCCTACTACCCCGAACATGGGAATTGCGAAAATAGCCACCACTAGGTTAACTAAAAGTGCCAAAATCAGCCCCATCAACTGCAGTTTCTGATGCCCAGTCATTGCCAGCACTACGCCGCATGAACCCGACAGCGCGTTGAATATCTGCCCCATAACCAAAATACGTAAGGCCCATGCCGAGCCGGTGTATTGCTCACCGTAGATACTTAACAGTTGCTCAGCGAACGGCATGATAATTACCGCGGCCGCTATTGCTAATACCGAGGCCATTTTTGCAGACTCACTCACCAGCTGCTGAGCTTGAACTTTTTTCCCCTGGCCCCATGCAGCTGCAAGTTTCGGCTGTAGTGGCAAATTTACTGCTGTCAGTCCCAACACCACCACACCTACGATTTGACTTGCCACCTGAAATAGGGCGGCATCTTCTGACTTTGAAAGAGCCCCGAGCATATACAGTGGCAGCTGGCTCTCAAGCATTCCAACTATGGTAATCGTCAAGAAAACGCCCGAGCCTCGGAGCCAGCTTTCTCGCCTGTGTTCTGAGTGCACATTTTTAATTTGCCCAGGAACTCGCCTCGCCAGCAGCCAGCTCCCCACCAGTAAGGCCACTAACACCGAGGCCGCCTGCACGCTCAACGCTGCATTGCTATCAGCGGTAATCGATAGGGCATAGACTATCGTTACGCCCAATGTCACCAGCATGGGGCGCACAACCAATTCAGGGATGTCGGCAGCCACAACCCAATGCAGGCCACGCAGTAGCGCGGCACGAAGCTGATTGAATGCCATGAGCGGTATCAGCAACAGGGCCGAGGCCCATCCCACGACAGTGAGTGGGTAACGGCTCATAAATCCAGTGGCAATGCCTGCAACCGCCAGCATCAATAACAGCGAGGCCACTATTACCCAACGATGACTGGTTACCAGCACTCCCTTTAGCAGGCTCCATTGCGCTTTCGAATGGTGAACTGCCACCTCACGGGTAACCAGCGATGGCAAACCTAGTACAGCCAGCGTAGACAGCAGGGTTACTGCCGCCATAACGATGGAATAGACTCCAAATTCCGTCGGCCCCAGCAAGCGAGCAAACAAGATACCGTTCAGCAAGCCGAAGGCCGCTCCGAGGATCTTCAGGGCCATACTGCCTGCCGCGGTCTTGAGCAGGGCGGAGCCACGCCAGAGGGCCAACAGGCGTGAAGACAAGGATGCGGCAGGCATGCTCAATACAGGCGGACGATCAGTATGGTGAATGGCACCGGGAGGTTAGCCCCGGTGTATTTGGATGGCTGGACATGTGTATGTGGCGCGGGCTTCTCGACCTTTACGTTACAGCTGCTGCCGATCAATGAGCGTCAGTCGCTGACCTCAGCTCGCTATAAACTCAACCGATCTCCTGCGGCTCCATCGCCGGGTCGTACTCTTTGGCATCCAGTATTGGCTCGTTGCTCTGCTGCATTGCTTGCATGCGCGCGATGCGTGCCTGTACGGCGTCTTCCTTTACCGGGATGGTCATTTCGCCGAACATCACCTGCTTGAGGAAGCGCAGGGCGAACTGCATCAGTTGCTCTTCGTCCATCACCATCTTAGCGAGGAGTTCTTCGTCAATCTCAAATGATTGGGTGAAGCCGTCGCTGATGACGAACTCACGGAAGCGGTCGAGGTCGTAGCAGGCCATGAAGAAGAGTTGCAGGCTGCGCTTGGTGGGCTTGCCGACGGTGGGGCCGGAGGATTTCTTTTTGAGGATCAGCTGGCGCCAGGCACGGTCCTTCTCGTCGTATTGATCGGCGCCCTGCTCCTTGCGGTATTCATCGATGGTGATGGTACGCGCTTCGTGGTGGCCGAGGCAGTGGGGCTCCTTGACGATGGCGTAGGCGCTGCGATCGACGTACTCGTCCTGCTTGCGGATGGAGACCAGGCCGACCGGGTAGTAGCGGCAGGCGGTGGGGCGGTCTTCATAGACGCTGCACCCTTCGGGGGTCATGAACTGGCAGGCGGTGCCGTTCTCCACCGGCTTGAGCTTGACCCCGGCGATGCCCTCCTTCTCCAGCTCGTAGGGATAGGTGTACTTGAGCAGGAATTCGCCGGAGACCATGTCGAGGCGGTTCTTGAGGCGCACGATGTCGTAGGGGGTGAGGCTGATGTCGATGTTGGAGCAGCAGGCATTGAAGCACTTGATCCCCTTGTAGCAGCGGAAGCTGATGCTCTTGCTGCCCTCCACCAGTTCGGGAACCACCGGGCTGTTGGGAAAGGGGGACTGGCTGATGTCGATGTTGATGCCGCTCATGGATAGTTACCTCGGATCGCTTCGATGGCAGGAGTTACTTTGCTCTCGCCGTGTAGGAATGGCGCCATTCTACAGGATCATGACGGCCGAGAGGGGAACGGGTTCATGGGAGGGCGATGTGCTCAGATAACGCTGAGCGCACGCCGCTGGCTTCCCGGGAGTTGATTACCGTTTTCCAAATCGACTTTCCCAGCGCCAGGCGTGGGCGATGAGGGTGTCGAGCTCGGGATAGGCGGGTTGCCAGCCCAGGATGCGGCGGGCCTGGGTGGCATCGGCCACCAGCACTGCGGGATCGCCCGCGCGACGCTGGCCGTCGATGACCGGGATGGTGCAGCCGGTGACGCGGTGGGCGGTGTCGATCACCTCTTGAACCGAGAAGCCGTTACCGTTGCCGAGGTTGAAGGCACCCGTGGCGGCCCCGTCGGCCAGGTAATTGATGGCCCGCAGGTGGGCGTCGCACAGGTCCATGATATGGATGTAGTCACGGATGCAGGTACCGTCGGGGGTGGCGTAGTCACGGCCGAAGACAGTGATGGCATCGCGCCGTCCCGAGGCGGCCTGCAGGATCAGCGGGATCAGGTGGGTCTCGGGCACATGGCGCTCACCGAGCAGCCCGTCGGGGTGGGCGCCGGCGGCATTGAAGTAGCGCAGGCAGACCGATTTAAGGCCATAGGCGTGGTCGTAGTCGGCCAGCATCTGCTCCACCATCCACTTGCTGCGGCCGTAGGGGTTGATCGGCTCGCGGGGATGGGCCTCGTCGATGGGGGTGTAGCGCGGCTCACCGAAGATGGCGGCGGTGGAGGAGAAGATGAAGCGCTGCACGCCGTGGTGCACCATGGCATCGAGCAGATTCTGGGTGTTGATGACGTTGTTGCGGTAGTACTTGGCTGGATCGCTGACCGACTCCCCCACCTGAATGAAGCTGGCGAAGTGCATCACCGCGTCGAAGGGGTGGCTGGCGAAGAGCTGGTCGAGCAGCGTTTGATCGGCCAGCGAGCCGTAGACGAAGTCACCGGCAAGGACGGCATCGCGATAGCCGCCGGAGAGGTCATCGAGGGTGGTCACCCGATGCCCCTGCTGGGCCAGCATCCATACCATGTGGGAGCCGATATAGCCGGCGCCGCCGACAACCAGTATTTTCATGTCACGCCACTGTTTCAGTTTGAAGGCGGCAAGGATACCCAATAGCCACCATTGACTCCAGAATCCCCTTGGGGGCTGTGGCTGATGCGAAAGGCCAATGACCAACATTCACCTGAGAGTTGAGCCGGCATGGATTGATCCCTCTCCCCAACACTCTACCCACAAGGGGCATAAATCCCGCGGTGAGAGAGGGGGCAAGTCAGCAGGAACCTTGAGACGGCCCCCCCCAAAAAGAAACCGGGCGCCCTGCGGCGCCCGGTTCCTGTTCCGTTACTGCAAACCAGCCTTAGTGTGCGGCGGGTTTGAACAGCTTCGACTTGTCGACCAGGTCGACGTGGGCGCGCTTGAACACGGTCCACTTCTTGGTGGTCTTGTCGTAAACGGAGTTGACGAAGCAGTGCCAGTTCGTCTCATCGACAAAGTTCTTGTCCATGCGGTAGTAGAAGCCCGGGTAACGGGATTCTTCACGGAACTGGATGTGCTTCATGTGGGCTTCCGCGGTCAGGATGCGGTGGTAGTTTTCCCACGCACGCAGCAGTTCGTGGAGGTCCTTGGCACGCATCTTCTCGGCGTCTTCCTTCAGCATCTCCAGCTTCTCTTCAGCCACCTTCAGCATGTGTGCGTTGGTGGTGTAGTAGGTGGCGACGCCCGCAACGTACTCGTCCATGATCTTCTGCAGACGGAACTGCAGCATCTTGGGGGTGATGTAGTTGGGGTTGACGTCGATGGCAGTGGTGTAGTTCTTGTGCTCCAGGAAGGTACGCACCGGCTTGTAGATCTCATCGACCAGCTGGGCAACCGGGGTATCGAGCTCCGGCTTCCAGTCCTTGTTGTCGAGTGCGAACTTGACCATGGCCTTGGCAGCCATACGGCCTTCGGCGTGCGAACCGGAGGAGAACTTGTGGCCGGAGGCGCCCACGCCGTCACCGGCGGTGAACAGACCCTTGACGGTGGTCATGGAGCGGTAGCCCCAGTTCCAGCCCTTCGGCAGGTGAGCAGGAGCGCCCGGCAGGGCCTCGTCAGTGGGGGCACCGAGGTCGTCCGGACCGGAGACCCAGATACCGCAGCAGCCGGAGTGCGAACCCAGCAGGTA
>DASWUD010000072.1:0-8516 GCA_036401755.1 Gammaproteobacteria bacterium | reverse complement strand
ACGGGATGTTTGTTTCTCTCCTCCTCGTACGTTAAACAAGACGACTAAACGTGCGTAAGTGCGATTAGCGCGCGTAATCGCGCAGGGCACGCGCTAAAGTCCCTCCTACACTTCAATAACATTCCGTGGAAGCCCAGACTTATGCTGCTTCCCACCGAGAGATACCGTCATGCCGGCACGCCCCCATCCGATAACGCTCTTTTTGTGCGGCGACGTAATGACCGGCCGCGGTATCGATCAGGCTCTGCCATACCCGGTCGAGCCACGCATCTACGAGTTCTACGCCTCCAGCGCCCGCGATTATGTGAAGCTCGCCGAGCGTGCCAACGGTTCCTTTCAACGGCCGCTGGAGTTCGCCGCGATCTGGGGTGATGCCCTCGCTGAGTGGCAGCAGACCAAGCCCGATGCACGCATCCTCAATCTCGAAACCGCCATCACCACCTCACCGCAGGCCTGGCCAAAGGGGATCAACTACCGCATGTCTCCGGCCAATCTGCCGGCGCTTACCGCGGCCAGGCCCGACGTCTGCCTCCTCGCCAACAACCACCTACTGGATTGGGGGTATGAGGGGCTGGTGGAGACCTTGGAAGTGCTCACCGCGGCCGGCGTGCGCACCGCAGGGGCGGGCCACAACCAGGCCGCGGCCGAGGCGCCTGCGGTAATCGAGCTCGCGGAAGGGAGCCGGCTGCTCATCTTCGCCTTCGGGCTGCCGAGCAGCGGCGTACCCGCCGAGTGGGCAGCGACCGCCGAACAGCCTGGGGTAGCGTATCTGCCCGACCTCTCGGAAGAGTCGCTCCGTCATGTCACCGCGCTCTGTCGCGCGACGCGCCGGCCCGGGGATCGGGTGGTGGTCTCCCTGCACTGGGGTGGCAATTGGGGGTATCGGATCCCTGCCGAGCAGCGAGCTTTTGCCCACCGCCTGATCGAGGCGGGCGTCGACCTCATTCATGGTCACTCCTCGCACCATGTGAAGGGGATCGAGGTCTACAAAGACAAACTAATCCTCTACGGCTGCGGTGACTTCCTCAACGACTACGAAGGGATCGGCGGCTACGAGGAGTTTCGCGACGATCTCACGCTGATGTACTTCCCTACCCTCGACCCGCGCGACGGGCGGCTGTTAGAGCTGCGCCTGGTGCCGATGCAGATCCGCCATTTTCGCCTGCAGCGCGCGAATGCCTCCGATACCGCCTGGCTCGCCGCGACCTTGAATCGTGAGGGAGAGGCGCTCGGCACCGGCGTGGTCGCCAGCGACGGTGACCTGCTGCTGCAATGGTGACCCAGCCACCCTTGGCGCCTTGCCGGCTCCTCCTCTTTGTTCAGCGTCCGTTCAGCGAGCGTTGCGTAACCTGACTCTGAACACGGGCAATCCCGCCCGATCTGAGAAGGAGACGTCATGAAAAAGCCAACACTGCTCTCTGCCCTGGCCATTGCTGCAGTCGCCGCGGCCAGTCTGTCGCTGCCGGCCACTGCCTCGGCCGCCCGCCTCTCGCACGAAGAGGCCACGGTGCTGCGTGGCGATCAGCCACGCGAAACCTATGCGCGCCCGGTCCATTACATCGAGCACCGTTACAGCGATGCACCCGCCCATGGCCATCCGCGCTGGGCACAGTCGCGCTATCAGCACGATCGCGGTTACCACCACGGTCATCACCACCGGCATGCCCAGCGTTATGAGTATCGCCCGGTAGTGCGTTACGAGCCCCGGTATGAGTACCGTTCGGTGGAGCGCTACGAGCCCCGCGTGGTGGAACGCTACGACTCCCGCCCCAGTGACGATATTCGCGTACGGATCTCCTACGACCTGCATCTGTGAGTAAAGGCCGGCTGACGGTTCAGCCGCCGTTCAGCCGGCCGCCCCTATCCTGACAGTGCAACATGAACATACAGGAGAACATCATGAACAAACGTCTGCTGTTTATCCCTTTGATGATGGGCCTGGCCTCGGCGCCGCTCTACGCCGGAGAGTACCACCGCCATGGCGGCTTTCAGGACAAGGCACGCGTGGTGGAGGTCATCCCGCTGTATGAGGTGGTGGAGGTACCCCGCGAAAGTCGCGACTGCTGGACCGAAGAGGTACACGGGACACGCAGCGGTAGTTCCGGCGCCGGGATGGTGGTCGGCAGCATTATCGGCGGGGTGGTAGGTCACCAGGTCGGCCGTGGCGATGGGCGCAAGCTCGCCACCGTGGCGGGCACTGTGATCGGTGCCGCAGTGGGTGCCGATGCCGACCGTCAGGCGCGTCGCGAACCCTACACCACCAGCGAGCGCCACTGTCAGGTACGCACCGACTACGTGCGCGAGGAGCGGCTGCGTGCCTACCAGGTGACCTATCGTTACCACGGCGAGACCTTCGTCACCGAAATGGACCACCATCCGGGCAAGTTCGTCCCGGTGCGGGTACAGGTTTCGCTGATGGAGTAAGATGGATATTCTTCGATACTGTTTGCTATTCGTAGTGAGTAACTAACCGTCCCGCCGGGACCGCGGTAACCTGCATGAAACGACTGACCACCGTACTGTTGATTCTTCTGGCCCTGGGCGCCGGTGCCGCTACCGCCGCGCCCACCTGGCAGGGCGGTGGACAACGGCTGGCCAGTAACGCCTCGGGCATCAGCCTCGACCAGGCCGCCGAACGGGTGCGCCAGCAGACCGGAGGGCGCATCCTTTCGGCCGAAACCGTCGATAAAAACGGAGAGCGGGTGCACCGCATCAAGGTGCTGACCCCCGACCACAAGGTAGTGATTCGCGAGATCAACGCCAGCGGCCGCTAAGCCATCATGCGCCTACTGCTCATCGAAGACGAACCGGTGCTGCGCGAGCAGGTGCGGCAACGGCTGCAGGGCGAGGGCTATACGGTCGATGCGTGTGGCGACGGCAAGGAGGGGCTCTATCTGGCCAGCGAATACCCGGTCGACCTGGCGCTGGTCGACCTCGGCCTGCCCGGCCTGCCGGGACTGGAGATCATCCGCACCCTGCGCGCCGAGGGGCGCGACCTGCCGATCCTGATCCTCACCGCGCGCGGCAAGTGGGAGGAGAAGGTGACCGGGCTGGAGGCAGGGGCCGACGACTACCTGGTCAAGCCCTTCGTCATGGAGGAGCTGCTGGCCCGCGTCAAGGCGCTGCTGCGCCGCGCCAGCGGTGGCGTCCGCAACGAACTCGGCTTCGGTCCGCTCACCCTCGATACCAGCCAACAGCAGGTGAGGCTGAACGGTACCCCGGTGGAGCTGACCGCCTACGAATACCGCCTGCTCGAATACCTGGCGCGCCATCCGGGCAAGGTGATCGCCAAGCACGAGCTGGCCGACTACCTCTATCCCCACGACGAAGAGCGTGACTCCAACGTCATCGAGGTGTTGATCGGCCGTTTACGCCGCAAACTCGACGCCGACAACCGCCTCAATCCCATCGAGACGCTGCGCGGTCGCGGCTATCGCTTCACCCTGGAGAGTTCATGATCTCGCTGCGCGCCCGCGTCACCCTCGCCGCCGCCGTGGTGCTGACGGTGTTCGTGGCCCTGACCGCCCTGGCCCTGGAGCGCGCCTTTGCCGAGAGCGCCCGCGCGGCGATGCGCGAGCGGCTCTTCGCCCAGCTCTACCTGGTAATGGCCGCTGCCGAAGTGGACGCATCGGGCACACTGAAGATGCCGGAGCGGCTCGGTGAGGCGCGTCTCAACCTCCCCGGCTCCGGTCTCTACGCGCGCATCGGCGACAGCGCGGGTAAACCCGTGTGGCAGTCCCCCTCCGCGGTGGGCCTGCCCCTCCCCTCCCCGCCACTGAAAAGCGCGGGAGCCGAGCTCTTTGCCCAGCGCGAACTCAACGGAAAGAGCTATTTTCTCGCGGCCCTTGCCGTCGATTGGGAAGAGTCGGGCAGAACGATCCCGCTGCTGTTCAGCGTAACCGAGGATACCGCCCCGTTCCTCGCGCAGATGCAACGCTACCGCAACAACCTGTGGGGCATGCTCGGGGTGATGGCCCTGCTGTTGCTGCTGGCCCTGCTCGCCGCCCTCGCCTGGGGGCTGCGGCCGCTCGGCACTGTGGCGCGCGAGGTGCGCGCCATCGAGAGCGGCAAGCAGGAGCGGCTGACCCGCGACTATCCCCGCGAGATCAATCGCCTCACCGACAACATTAACGCGCTGCTCCATCACGAACGGGCGCAGCAGGCACGCTACCGCAACGCCATGGCGGACCTCGCCCACAGCCTGAAGACACCTCTCGCGGTATTGCGCAGCCTTGCCCTATCCGGGGAACAGGCGCAGACCATCAACGAGCAGGTCACGCGCATGGACAAGATCGTGCAATACCAGCTGCAGCGGGCGGCCACCGCGGGCCGTTCGGTGCTGGCCAGCCCGTTGCCAGTGGCACCGGTCGCCGAACGGCTGCTCGCCTCGCTGCAGAAGGTTTACCGCGACAAGGAGCTCAACATTCATCTCTCTCTGGATCCGCGCGCCTACTTTCGCGGCGACGAGGGCGACCTGATGGAGTTGCTCGGTAATCTGCTGGATAACGCCTGCAAATGGGCGGTGGCCGGCGTATGGCTGGAGGTCCGCCAGGAGAAGGGAACGCTGCGGCTCAACGTCGAAGACGACGGCCCCGGCATCGCGCCGCACCAGGCCGAGCGGGTGTTGAAGCGCGGTGTGCGCCTTGACGAAAGCGTCCCCGGCCATGGCATCGGCCTGCCGATGGTGCGCGACATCGTCGAAGCCTATGACGGCAAACTCGAGATCATCCATTCGCAACACGGCGGGGCACGGATCATCGTCTCCCTGCCGATGTAGCCCTTTGGCCGCCAAGAGAGCGATGGCCGATCCGCTCCCGCTACCAGTCGACACCTTCCTAGGCCACTCCCGAGACACTCGCTCTCCATGTAAACTGCGCACGAATAACCGGATTTTTGCCCGACACCGATTAGTCAAAAGGTCGTTCCCCTAGAAGAGCGACCTTGGGAGAGCGCTTGAAACACCGATACATTTCCCTCGCCCTGCTGGCCACGCTAGCGCAGGCGGCGCAGGCACAGGATGAGCCCTTCGCTCCAAACGCGGCCGCGGAAAACGCGGACAAGGATCAGCTGCTCGCGCTGCTCGACGAGCAGACTGCAATCGCTACCCGCACCCGCATGAACGCCGATTACGTCCCTGGCATGGTGACCGTGCTGCGTGGCGACGATCTGGAGGCGCGCGGCGTGCGCACGGTGTGGGAGGCACTCGCGCTGGTCCCCGGCATGGAGATGGCCATCGAAAAAACCGGCCGCCGCAAGGTCCTAGTACGTGGCCTCGGCAACACCTGGGCCTCCGGCAATGTCAAGCTGCTGCTCAACGACATCTGCATGAACTCGGCGGAGCTGGGCCTTGCCGATCCCGTCTTCAACATCGCCATCGAACAGGTTGAACGCATCGAGGTGATCCGCGGCCCAGGTTCGGCACTTTATGGCGAATACGGCTATATGGGTGTGATCAACGTGGTTACCCGCGCCGACGCGTCGCGCCTCTTCGCCTTCGGCGGCAGCTTCGCTACCGCCGGTGGCGGTGCCACGCTGGCGTATGCCTCAGCCGACTCGCCGCTCAAGGCCAGCCTCAATCTGGCGGGATGGCGCAGCAGCGGGGCGGATGTCGAGATGGAAACCGATACCCTTCACTATTACGGCTACCAGGATTATTCCTATGCCCCGGGCCCTGCCAATGAGGAGGTCGATGCCGGCACCGCGGTATTCAAGCTCGACTACCAGCGATTCTCCTTTCTCGCCCAACAGAGTCAGGATGGCCTGGGAGACCATTTCGGCATCAACGAGTTTCTGCCGCCCGACGCCGATCGGATCGTGGAGCGCTGGCGTCACCGTACCGTAAATATGCGCCAGGAGCTCCCGCTCACCACCGCTCTCACCGCCGGGCTCCAGATGGGCTGGAAGGAGCAGGTGCGCAGCCGCGACGACCTGTACGTCAACCCCGGAGATTTCGCAACACCTCATAATCCAGACGTCTATCTCGACTCGAATTACCAGGAAACCAGCCTCAAATTCGGCACCGATTTTACCTACCGCGGCTGGAGCAACCACACCGCATTGCTGGCCGCCAGCGGCAACAGCGTACGTGTGGACAAGAGCTGGATCACCTTCAGCGAGCCCATCGGCGAAGCCATCACCATTCCCGAAGGGACCACGCGCTCCATCACGTCGGTAACGCTGCAAGACGAGTATCGCCACAGTGATCTGTTCACCCTAACCACCGGCGTGCGCTACGACAACTACAGCGACGTCGGAGTCAACTATTCGCCCCGTATCGCCGGCGTGTGGCGCCTCAACGAACAGCACATCCTCAAGGCGCAGTACGCACAGGCCTTTCGCCCTCCCACGCTCTACGAATTGAGCAACATTGCCTATTTCGATAGCGACCTCAAACCTGCCAAGATTAAAACCTCGGAGCTTGGTTATATCTTCAAGGGGATGAGGGCCGAGACCCGCCTTACCACCTTCTACTCCGAGCTGGATGATCTGGTCGTGTTCAGCCATGAGTCGCACGCCGCCTACGGCAACGAAGGGGCCACTGCGACCGGCCTGGAGTGGGAGCAGATTTTGCGCCCCGCCCCCCACTGGCTGTGGGACGGCAATGTTTCCTACGTTGATACCCGCGATAAAGAGAGCGGCGAGCCATTCCCGGGGGCGAGCCAATGGATCGCCAATCTCGGCCCCGCCTACGAACGGGGCGACGCCGCGGTGACACTGCAGGCCCATTACGTCAGCGGCTATTATCGCGAGGCGCACGACCCCCGCCCCACCCTGCATGGCTACACCACCGTCGATCTCACCAGCAGCTTCTACCATCTGCTGACGCGGGGCCTGAGTGTGCGGTTCGGCATCAAGAACCTGTTCGATGCCGATGTGCGCTATCCCGCCGCCTACAACTCCTATCGCGACGACCTGCCGCGCGCAGGTCGGAGTGGGTGGGCCCAACTCAGCTACCGCTTCTGAACAGCGCACGATGCCGTTGCCTCACATGGAAGTCTGTGTAATGCCGAGAGGAAAATGGCCCATTCCATCCTGCGCTCCCTGTAAGCCAAGGTGGCACGTCGCTGCGGGATTGTTCGGCGTGCTGTGGTTGCTCTTGTCCGCCTCTGCGGTGCTGGCCGATGAGCAAAACGACCGGCGCGTACTGATGGGACTCAAGCTCTTTCCGGCACTGGTGGCCGCCGACCAGGATTTGGAACAAAAGCGTACAGAAGAGGGCCAGCTCCCGATCGTACTGCTCTATCGTGAGGATGCCGTTGCCGCCAGCAACGCGGCCAGACGCCTCGCCACCCAACGCATCAAGAACCTGCCGCTGCAGATCACCACGCTTCCCTATGCGCGTCTTGCCGCGTTAAATAGCAAGCCACCAGCGGCACTGTTTCTCGTTGAGTGGTCGCCCGACGAGCTGGCCAAGGTGGTGCGTTTCGGCATCGCACACCAGCGCATCGTCTTCTCGCCGTTCAAGGGTGACGTGAGCGCGGGTGCATCGGCAGGGATCTTCATCAGCGATCGAATGCTGCCGCTGCTCAACCTGAAAACCCTCGACGCCGCCGGCATTCGGTTGCATCCCTTCCTGCTCGATGTGGCCAAGACCCATGAATAACCACACTCAGCAATTTTCCGGCAACCTGCAATTTCGCCTGACCTTGCTGTTTTTGCTGATGGGGGCCGGGCTCACCGCTCTGGTGAGCAGTTACTGGTTTATCTCGCTGGAGCCACGCCTGCTCGCCGACGCCAAGGCGAGCGCCGGGGCACTGGCTCAATCGCAGTCACGCAATCTGGCCAACGCCCTTAGCCAAGCCATCGACAACCAGGAACCCGCGCTGGTGCAGGACGCCATGGACGAGATCCTGGTCCTCACCGATCCCAGCACCGAACTGCCGTTCGTGGCCAGGCTGGAGGTGAGCGTGGATTACAAAACGGTCGCCGCGCCCGCACAGAGCCTCGATCTGCAACGCGGGACGCCCTGCGAGCACTGTTTCGTCACGCAAATTCCCCTCTACAACCCCGTGGGCGGTGAGCTGCTGGGGGTCGCCACGTTCCACTCCAGCAACACCTTCTTCGAACAAGTGCGCGGGGCGGTGCGCTCGCGCCTGCTGTGGGTAACCATCGGTGCCATGGCGCTATTGCTGCTCAGTTGGCGCGCGGTGGCAGGGCTGTTCCGCGCCGCACAGGCGAGTGAACGGGCCGCCACCTACGCCAAGGCGCAGGAGCGAGGCGCCGCCGTGGAGCGCGAACGCATCGCACGCGATCTGCACGATGATGTCGCCCCCCAGTTGCTCACCCTGGCTCACTCCGCAGAGAGTGAGGAGAATGCCGAGCGCGCCCGGGCAGCGATGCAGACGCTGCGCGAATCGATCTACATGCTGAGCGACCCACGCCAATTGGCGCTGGATATGGTGCTCGCGGAATGGCGCGTTGAGGTCGCAGAGCGCGCCGAGGCGGCGGGGGTCAACCTCGCGTGGCAACAACCAGCCGTGCCGCAGGAATTACCGCTCACCTCGCGACAACGGCTG
>DASWUD010000071.1:0-2584 GCA_036401755.1 Gammaproteobacteria bacterium | reverse complement strand
GGGCCGGTCATCCACAACGGGGCGTCACCGCCGGCCCAGCGAATGGTGAGACGACCGCCGGGCAGCTCTACCGCGACCGTCTCATCGAGTAATTTCCAGCGGATCCCCACCGCCACCGCGGCGCAGGCACCGGTACCGCAGGCGAGCGTTTCGCCTGCGCCCCGTTCGTAGACGCGCAGTCGGATGTGATCGCGCGACACCACCTGCATGAAGCCGACGTTGACCCGTTCGGGAAAGCGCGCATGGGACTCCAGCTGCGGTCCCAAGGTGGCGACAGGGGCGCTGTCGATATCGCTGACCTGCAGCACGGCATGGGGGTTGCCCATCGAAACCGCACCGATGGTGTGGGCGATGTTGTTGACCTCGATGGGGTAGCGATCTTCCTCCCGTTCGGCAAGAAACGGCAGGGCAGCCGGAGCAAAGCGGGGCCGGCCCATGTTGACGCGCACCTCGCCGGAGGGCTCGATGTAGAGGGTGATGTTGCCGGCGGCGGTTTCGACAGCGATGACGTCCTTGCGGGTCAGCCCCTTGTCGCGCACAAAGCGGGCGAAGCAGCGTGCGCCGTTGCCGCACTGCTGTACCTCCCCGCCGTCGGCATTGAAGATGCGGTAACGGAAATCGACTGCGGGCTGGCTGGCGCGCTCCACCAGCAACAGCTGATCGCAGCCAATGCCGAAACGGCGATCGGCGAGGAAGCGTACCTGTTCGGGAGTGAGTGAAACCTGCTGGTGGATGGCGTCGATGACAACAAAATCGTTGCCCAGGCCGTGCATCTTGGTGAAGTTCAAGGACATGAGATTAGCTTACCGGGATGCGCGCCATTGCGCCACCGCATCGCGGACGGTTGCGGCGATGGCACGAAAGGCCGACTCACGATAACTCCCCCGGCGCCACAACAGGCCGATGCGCCGGCTCGGTGGCGGATCGGCAAACGGCAGATAGCGGATTGGATCGCTGGCGCTGCGCTGTTGTGGCACAGCCAGTTCGGGGATCAGGGTAATGCCGATCCCCTCGCCCACCATGTGACGCAGCGTCTCCAGGCTGGTGGCGTGGAAGCCGGCATACTCGCTGGCGCCGGCCGTGAAGCAGACGTCCAGCGCCTGGCCGCGCAGGCAGTGACCCTCCTCCAGCAATAGCACTGAGCGCCCCTGCAGATCGGCGAGCGTTGCCTGCTGCTTATGGGCGAGGGGATCGTTTTGGGGAGCGGCGAGCAGGAACGGCTCGGTATAGAGCTCCAGCTCGGCGAACTCATCGGTCTCGACCGGCAGCGCCAGCAGCAGCAGGTCGAGGGTGGCGTTGCGCAACTGCTCCAGGGCGGGTGCGGTCTGCTGTTCGTGCAACATCAGGCGCAGTTGCGGATGGCGCGCCCGGATGAGCGGCATGCAGAGCGGTAGCAGGTAGGGGGCGATGGTGGGGATGAGGCCCAGGTGCAGCTCACCGGCGAGCGGGTCCTGAAAGGCCTGGGCCACGTCGCGGATCGCCTTGGCCTCAGCCAGCACACGCCGTGCCTGGGCGGCCACGGCACGACCTGCCTCGGTCATCGTCACCTGGCGGCTGGTGCGCTCCACCAGCACCACCCCCAACTGCTCCTCCAGTTTTTTCAGCTGCCCGCTGAGGGTGGGCTGGCTGACGAATCCCCGCTCCGCGGCACGACGGAAGTGGCGCTCTTCATCAAGGAGGACTAAATACTCAAGGTCACGCAGGTTGAACGGGAGTGGCACGATGGCACCAGCAAGATTGATATTGCCTATCAATATAATCTGTAAAAACGATTTTTCCTATCATTCCATGAGGCTGATACTGGTCTCGTCCGGCATTAACAATGCCCACATCAATAGCAAACATTAGGAGAGAGAGATGTTACCGAACCGCGAAGGGCAGCGAGTCCCCAACGTCACCTTCAAGACCCGCCAGAACGACGAGTTCGTCGATGTGACCACTGACCAGATCTTCAAGGGCAAGACGGTGGTGGTGTTCGCCCTGCCTGGCGCGTTTACCCCCACCTGTTCCTCCGCCCACCTGCCGCGCTACAACGAGCTGGCGCCGGTGCTGAAGGCCAACGGCGTCGACGAGATCGTCTGCCTCTCCGTAAACGATGCCTTCGTCATGGAGGCCTGGAAGAAGGATCAAGAGGCGGAGAACGTCACGCTGATCCCGGACGGCAACGGCGAATTCGCCGCAGGCATGGGCATGCTGGTCGACAAGTCGCAGCTCGGCTTTGGCAAGCGCTCCTGGCGCTACTCGATGCTGGTGAAGGATGGGGTGATCGAAAAGCAGTTCATCGAGCCGGAGGTGGCGGGTGACCCGTTCGAGGTCTCCGATGCCGACACCATGCTGCGCCATATCAATCCCCAGGCACAGCCACCGGCGGCAGTGACCATCATCACCCGCCCCGGCTGCCCCTTCTGCGCCCGTGCCAAGCAGATGCTCGAGCACCACCACATGCCCTATGAAGAGATCGTGCTGGGCCGCGATGTGACGTTGCGCTCGCTGCGCGCCATCACCGCCAGTGAAATGGTGCCGCAGGTCTTCATCAACGGCGACCACATCGGTGGTTCCGATGACCTGGCGGAGTATTTCGCCA
>DASWUD010000070.1:0-28771 GCA_036401755.1 Gammaproteobacteria bacterium | reverse complement strand
CTCGCTGACGCGTTGGCCGATGAGATCGGTACGGCCGCCGAAATAACCCTGGATCGCCCCGGCCAGCAAGCCCAGCAGAGTTGTCACCGTCGTGAGGAGAAAGGCGAACAGCACCGAAATACGAAAGCCATAAATCAGACGGGCCAGAACATCGCGCCCCCGGTCATCGGTCCCCAGGTAGTTCTGTTGCGATGGGGCGGCCGGATTCGGCGCCTCGGCAAAGTAATTGATCGTGTCATAGGAGTAGGGATTGAGGGGATAGAGCGCCCAGTTGTCACCGCTCGTGATCTTGTCGCGCACATAGGGATCGAGGTAGTCAGCCTCGCTGTCAAAATCGCCACCGAAGGTGGTCTCGGCGTATCGCACCATCACCGGGAAATACCAGTTTCCTTCGTAACGTACCATTAGCGGCTTATTGTTGGAGAGCACCTCTGCAAACAGGCTGAGAATGAACAGTATCGCGAAGAGCCACAGGCTGTAGTAACCGCGGCGGTTGGCGCGAAACCGCCGCCACGCCCGGCTCCTCATCGGGAGGCCGATCGGAGTGGTACTCATCGCTGTCCCTCCAACGATTCGAACTTGATGCGTGGGTCGATCAGTACATAGCAGAGGTCGGTGATCAGTTTCGCCACCAGCCCCAACAGTGTGAACAGATAGAGGGTGCCGAGCACTACAGGATAATCGCGTTTTAGCACCGATTCGTAGGAGAGCAGGCCAAGACCATCGAGGGAGAAGATCGTTTCGATCAGCAAGCTGCCGGTAAAGAAGGCACCGATAAAGGCCGACGGGAAGCCTGTGATGAGGGGGATCATGGCATTACGAAACACATGCTTGTAGAGCACAGTGCGCTCGCTGACCCCCTTGGCACGCGCCGTGAGCACGTATTGCTTGCGGATCTCTTCAAGAAAACTGTTCTTGGTGAGCATGGTCATCACCGCGAAACTGCCCACTACCGAGGCAGTGATGGGCAACACCATATGCCAGAGATAGTCGAGCACCTTGCCATACCAGGGGAGCTCATGCCAGTTGTCTGAAACCAACCCGCGCAGCGGAAAAATATCGAGGAAGCTGCCTCCGCCAAACAGCACCAGCAGGGCGATGCCGAGCACAAAACCGGGTATGGCGTAACCGATCAGGATCAGCGTGCTGGTGGCCACATCGAAGGTGCTACCGTCACGCACCGCCTTGGCGATGCCCAGGGGAATGCAGGTAAGGTAGGTGATAAAAAAGGTCCATAGGCCGATGCTGATGGAGACCGGCAGTTTCGAAACCACCAACTCCATGACCGACATGTGGTGGAAATAGCTGGTACCAAAATCGAAGCTGAGATAATGGCCCATCATCGACAGAAAGCGTTCATGTGCCGGTTTGTCAAAATCATAAAGCCGACGCAGCTCCTTGAGACGTTCGTCATCGAGACCGGAGGCGCCGCGATAGAGTCCCACGCTGCCGCTGCTCGCCTCACCCGCCACGTGCCCCTGATGCTTCAGTTGACTGACCAGCTGCTCCACCGGACCGCCCGGCACAAATTGCGTGATGACAAAAGTCATCAACATCACGCCGAACAGGGTCGGAATCATCAGCATCAGACGCTTCAGGATATAGGCAGCCATGCTCACTTGCCTCCAGACAGCCGATGCTCATCCAGCCACCAGGTGGAGAGCATCCAGCTATTGAGCTGATAATAGAGCGGCAGTGTTTCAGGATAGGAAAATCTGTTCCAGTAGGCAGCACGGTGGGTGTTGATGTACCAGTTGGGCACCAGATATTCACCCCAGAGCAGCACCCGATCGAGAGCCCGCGCGGCAATCACCAACTGCTGTCGATTCTTGGCGTAGATAATCTTTTCGATCATCGCATCCACCACCGGATTGGCAAGCCCCATCACATTGCTTGATCCCTCCTGACCGGCGGTACTCGAATGGAACTTGTCGATCAATTCATTGCCGGGCGACTGCGATTCGGGAAAGCTCTGCACCATCATATCGAAATCAAAGGTGTCGCTGCGTCGCTGGTAAAGAGCGGCATCCACGGTGCGGTAACTGACCTCGATGCCGAGCTTAGCCAGGTTGCGTGCGAACGGTGCCACAATGCGTTCGAATCCTTTCTGGTCGAGCATCACCTCAAAGCGAAAGGGCGTGCCTGTGGTATCGCGCAGGGCACCGTCGCGGTAGCTCCAGCCAGCCTCCTGCAACAACTGTTTCGCCTGGCGTAGGTTGGCGCGCAGGCTTCCCGGTGGTTTTGTCGAGGGCGGTCGCCACTCCTCGGTGAAAAGCTGCGCGGGCAATTGTGCACGATAGGGTTCGAGCAGTGCCAGTTCCTCGCCTTGGGGAATGCCACGGGCGGCCATCTCGCTGTTGCTGAAATAGCTGTCGCAGCGTTCATACTGGTCATAAAAGAGTTTGTGGTTGGACCACTCGAAATCGAGCGCCAGCGAAATTGCCCGTCTGACATGGATATCCTTGAACAAAGGGCGGCGCAGATTGAATACAAACCCCTGCATGCCCGCATCATTGCTGTGGCGGAACAACTGCTTGACGATCAATCCCTGCTCGAATTTTGGCCCGGTATAATCACGCGCCCACTCCTTGGAATTGTAGACCGCCATGAAATCGAACTCGCCCGCCTTGAACGCCTCCAGCGCCACATTGGTGTCGCGATAATATTTGAAGGTAATGCGATCAAAATTGTACATGCCGCGGCGCACGGGCAGATCGCGCCCCCAGTAGGCGGGATTGCGTTCGAAGGTGATATATTTTCCCAGTTCGTAACGGGCAATACGGTACGGGCCGCTGGTGAGCGGCTCCTCCAACACTACCTTGTCAAATGCTCTATCACCTACCCAGCGTCGCGAAAAGATCGGTATCCCTGCAACAATCATATGCAGCTCGGGATTGACCCTCACGAAATCGAAACGGATGGTCTGTTCATTCACTACCGTGGCGCTTTTGATGTCTGACCAGTAGAAGCGAAATCGTGGATGCGCTTCCTTGCTCCTCAGCATATCAAAGGAGAATTTCACATCCTCTGCAGTCACCGGTGTTCCATCGTGAAAGTGCGCCTTGTCACGCAGATGATAGGTAACCGAGAGGCGGTCCTCCGCCAGCTGCACATCATCCGCCAATAGACCATATTGACTGAAGGGTTCATCGAGGCTCGATTCCATCAATGGCTCGAACATCAGCAAATCAAGCGCATCCGCCGAAATGCCCTTCAACGTGAACGGATTGAGCGAATCGAAACTGCCGAATGCCGGCAAGGTGATGGCTCCACCCCTGGGAGCGTCGGGATTGACATAATCGAAGTGTTGAAATGTGGGTGGATATTTCGGGGCATAGCCAAGCGCCTGAGCCGCCCCGGCGGCGGCAAGGTACGGGGAGACCATCAACAGCAGCAGTGTGCCAAGGATGGCCCGAATTGTATTTATTGTCATTGAACAATCCGCCTGTGGCGTCGCTGTCCTGTTACTAATCCAGCACTGCGGGCCGGATCTCTCTAATCAACCTGTACCACTTTGTCCTAGGGCCTTTGGCAGAGCATATCGGTCATTGGGCTAGAGGACAACTGGAGTTAAACGTCGAATTTCCCTGCGTGAATAGAGCGTGGTGGCGGCCGTGCAATATCGTGAGTGATATCTAGACAACACTTTCCATGAATGATTCAGCCGCCTTGAGACCAAACCGCCTCCGCACGGAGGTGCTTGGTGCAGGGTCATCAATGGACGGTTAACTTCGCAATGCATAGCACAGCTAGCACAAAGAGAAAGGCCCGGTACTCTGGAGAGTAGCCGGGCCTGTCTTTTTCACACAAGTGTGGCCACCTGGCCACTACTATTATTGTTTGATGGTTGCCTTGGCCTTGAGACTGGCCAGCATCGCATTGAATGCAGCCTCGGCATGCGCCTGCTGCACCTGGCGTTTCAGCATGTCTGACTCGCCACTGTCAGGCTGGGAAGGAGTGGCGACACCATACAGAGCGATAAGTGCCTGTCCGCCATCGGGCATGGTGGCCTTGGCGGTGACTGGCGACGTCGCATTCGCTGGATGTGCCATACGAAAAACCTGCGCAACCACAGCCGGAGGTACCTCTGCGCCATCACGCGTAACATGTTCCACGCGCCGCCACTCTACCCCTGCCTCTTTGGCCAGCACCTGCGGATCCTCGCCCTGGCCCAGGCGCGATAGCAGTGTGTCCGCCACCTCTTCGGCACGAACCTTGGCCTTATTCTTCTTCAGCTGGGCAGTGATCTCTGCTTTAACCTCCTCCAGTGCACGGCTCTTCTCAGGAGTGTGTTCGCGCAGATGTACCACCACCAGATGTTTGTCGTTTACCTCAATGACTTCACTGTTTTCCCCATCTTTCAGCACCTTGTCGCTAAAAGCGGCCGTGACTACCTTCGGATTGGCAGCGATGCCGGGGCCTCCGCTACGAGCAAAGACCGGACTCTGTTGCAGCGGCAATCCCAGTTGGTTGCTCGCCTCTTCCAGGGTGTCCGGGTGCTCATAGACAATATTGCCCAGCTTGCCGGCCAGCTCAAAGAACTTCTGCTCGGCCTGCTCCTGGCGAATCTCTGCGGCAATCTGGTTGTGCACTTCCGAAAGCGGCTTGGTATCACCACCGCGGATATCATCCAGTTGAATCAGGTGAAAACCAAACGCACTGCGTACCGGCTGACTGATTTCCCCCTTCTTGAGCGCGAAGACGGCGCTTTCGAAGGCTGGATCCATCACCCCACGCCCAAAGAAACCCAGGTCGCCCCCTTGCTGTGCCGAACCGGGATCTTGTGAATTGGCCTTGGCCACTTCAGCAAACGATTCGCCCTTGGCAATACGTTGGGCCAGCGCCTCAATCTTGTTCTTGGCTTCGGCAACGCTCTTTTCATCAGCATCCTTGGCAACCCGAATCAGGATGTGGCGCGCCTTACGTTCATCAGGTGTGCGATAATTGATTTTCTGACTTTCGTAGCGCTCAGCAATCTCTTGCTCAGAAACAGTGATCCCCGTCGCCATGGTTTGCGCATTCAATTCGATGTAATCGACCGCTATCTGTTCAGGGACGACATAGCGGGAGGCGTTCTCCTGATAGTAACGACCTATCTCATCTTCTGACACGGTGACATCTTTTTCGTAGTTGCTGGCCGGCAACGCCATGAATCCCACATCGCGCGTCTGCTTTCGCAGCTGCATGAGTCCCAGCTCCTCCCCCGCAGTAGCGAATTCACTACCCATCACTGCGGCCTGGAGCTGCTGGGCAAGTAGTTCACGCCGTGCCCGCTCTTCGAAAAACGCAACACTCTGCCCCAAGGAACGAACCGCCTGCTCATAGGCAGCCTGGGAGAATTTCCCATCGCGCTGGAATTGAGGGACCTCCCGAATCATGCCTGCGAGCTGCTCGTCACCAATACGCAAACCATTATCGGCAGCGGCCTGAATGAGAAGCTCCTGCTTTATCAGCTCATCCAGGATCTGCTCCTTCATGCGCGCTTCGGGGAACATCTCGGGATTGAAGTTCTCACCGAACATCTGTTGAAGGCGTTGACGTTGAGCCTGATAGGCCTCTTGCAGGCGGGCTTGACTGATCTCCTCTCCGTTGACCGTTGCCACATTCGATTTGCTGCCACTCCTGATGTACTGTTCGATGCCGAACAGGGCAAAAGTGGCGATGATCGCACCGACGATGATCCACGCAAACCAGCCTTGAGCCTTGGAACGGATAAATTCGAGCATAGTGCTAACGACCCTGTTCTTTGAGGATGTGAAGATTTTAAAACAAAAAAGGGCGCAATATATGCGCCCTTCGATTTAAATGGCGGAGTGGACGGGACTCGAACCCGCGACCCCCGGCGTGACAGGCCGGTATTCTAACCGACTGAACTACCACTCCTGAAACTTCAAGTATTTGGTGGGTGCTGAGGGGTTCGAACCCCCGACCCTCGCCTTGTAAGGGCGATGCTCTACCAGCTGAGCTAAGCACCCAGTCACTAAAGGCGCGCTAGTTTACTGCATCCTTCAGAGCCTTGCCAGCCCTGAAACTGGGATTTTTTGCTGCCTTGATGGTGATCTCCTTGCCCGTCTGCGGATTGCGGCCGGTGCGTTCAGCGCGCTCACGCACCAGAAAAGTCCCGAAACCAACCAGAGTGACCTGATCACCATCCTTAAGAGCCTTGGTAACAGCATCGATCATCGCGTCGAGAGCACGGCCTGCCGCCGCCTTGGAAATGTCTGCACCAGCAGCTACGGCATCAATAAGTTCAGATTTGTTCACCGACTACTCCCCTCTTCAATTTATTTCGTTCCATTTAAAAAAAACACCGCCGTAATCCACAGCGGTTTCCATTCGAGGCTGGCTTTATACCAACTGCCTCGAAGGCGTGTCAAGCAAGAGTACATGATCCATCGAGAAAACGCAGATGAATACACATTTTCAAACTCATTAGAAAATAAGATTTCCGTAATAAAGCGGAAGCGAGATAACAATACCCGCTTCCGCATATTGGGTTAATGAGTTTGAATCGTGCTGCTCTTGGTAGCTGTTTCGCTGCCACTCTCCTTGACCAGATCAGTACCTTTGTCATCGGTCAATGGTGTCGGCATATGCGTCAAGGCAATCTGCAGCACCTCATCGATCCACTTCACAGGCCTGATATCGAGGCTCTGCTTGATGGTCTCGGGAACATCTTCGAGATTGCGGCGGTTATCTTCCGGAATCAGTACGGTCTTGATACCCCCACGATGCGCGGCAAGTAATTTCTCCTTCAGGCCACCGATGGGTAGCACCTCCCCGCGCAGAGTGATCTCGCCGGTCATCGCCACATCAGCACGCACCGGAATCCCGGTGAGCGCCGAGACAATCGCAGTGCACATACCGATACCCGCGCTCGGACCATCCTTGGGGATCGCCCCCTCAGGAACGTGAATGTGGATATCCCGGTTTTCGTAGAAGTCAGGTGTGATCCCCAGCATCTTGGCACGGCTGCGCACCACACTCATCGCAGCCTGGATCGACTCCTTCATCACATCACCCAATTGACCGGTAACGATGTGTTTACCCTTACCTGGAACGACGGCTGTTTCGATACTGAGCAGCTCACCGCCCACCTCAGTCCAGGCCAGGCCCGTCACCTGACCGACCTGATCCTTTTCTTCGGCGCGGCCATACCGGAAACGCTGCACACCGAGATAATTATCGAGTTGATCTTCATTGATAATCACTGGCGCCTTGGCCTTGCCGAGCAGAATATCCTTTACCACCTTGCGACAGAGTTTGGCGATCTCACGCTGCAGACTGCGCACGCCCGCTTCACGCGTATAAAAGCGAATCACGCCACGCAAACCCTTTTCGGTGATCTCCAGTTCGCCCTCCTTCAGCCCATTGGCTCCCAACTCCTTGGGAACAAGGTAGCGCTGAGCAATATTCAGCTTCTCATCCTCGGTATAACCGGGAATGCGGATCACTTCCATGCGATCAAGCAGTGGCCCGGGGATATTCATCGAGTTGGAAGTGGCGACGAACATCACATCGGAGAGATCATAATCGACCTCGAGGTAGTGATCGTTGAAGTTGTGGTTCTGCTCTGGATCAAGAACTTCCAGCAAGGCCGATGCCGGATCGCCACGAAAATCCATCGACATCTTGTCGATCTCATCGAGCAGGAAGAGCGGATTGCGCGTACCGATCTTGGAAAGATTCTGCACGATCTTGCCCGGCATCGAACCGATATAGGTGCGGCGATGTCCGCGAATCTCTGCCTCGTCGCGCACCCCGCCGAGTGACATGCGTACAAAGAGGCGATTTGTGGCCCGTGCGATCGACTTGCCCAATGAGGTCTTGCCCACCCCGGGAGGACCGACCAGGCAGAGGATCGGTCCTTTCAATTTGGCGACACGCTGCTGCACCGCGAGATATTCGAGGATCCGCGCCTTCACCTCTTCGAGACCGTAGTGATCCTCTTCGAGCACCTGCTCGGCGAGAGCCAAATCGTGACGCACCTTGGAGCGTTTTTTCCACGGCACATTGATCAGCCAATCAAGATAATTACGCACCACCGTCGCTTCGGCTGACATGGGCGACATCATCTTCAGTTTGTTGAGTTCGGCAGTGGCCTTGCTCTTTGCTTCCTTGCTCATACCAGCCTTGTCGATCCGGCGCTCCATCTCTTCGAGTTCGTTGGGAGTCTCGTCGAGCTCACCCAGTTCTTTCTGGATCGCCTTCATCTGCTCATTGAGATAGTACTCGCGCTGACTCTTCTCCATCTGGCGCTTGACGCGGCTGCGGATCCGCTTTTCCACTTGCAGCAGATCCAGCTCGGTCTCCAGCAGGGCGATCAGATGCTCAAAGCGCTCGCGCAGGTCCACAATTTCGAGAATCTTCTGCTTGTCTTCAATCTTCAAGGAAAGATGTGCGGCGATGGTATCCACGAGGCGGTTGGGATCTTCGATCCCCGACAGCGAGGTCATCACCTCGGGTGGAACTTTTTTATTGAGCTTCACATACTGATCGAACTGATTTTGTACCGAACGTGCCAGCACCTCTGCCTCGCGCTCAGGCAACACAGCGCTTTCCAGAGCGGATATTTGCGCGGTAAAACACTCCTCATTGGGCAAGAAATGGATGATCTTGGCACGTCTTACCCCCTCCACCAGCACCTTGACTGTACCGTCAGGGAGTTTGAGCAGTTGTAATATGGTAGAGAGCGTGCCAATCCGGTAAAGATCATCTGGGCCGGGATCGTCTTCGGTAGCGCTCTTCTGGGCGACGAGCAGGATCTCCTTGTCCGTTGCCATGGCCGATTCCAGAGCCTGAATCGATTTCTCTCGCCCGACAAAGAGCGGGATCACCATGTGTGGATAGACGACCACATCGCGCAATGGCAGCACCGGCACCGCACGCAGTGATTCGGTCACTTCGGAAATCTTGTTTTTCTGCTCCATGGCAGATTACCTCGCTGATTCGCCTAAAGAGCATGAAGTGGCCATTCAACCATCTCATGCGTGGGACGTTAGTCCCTCTGTCAGGATATCGGGATCACAGCTTACGAATTCAATGAAACTCCCACGAACTGCAAGGAAAAACAGAGGCCGCGACACGCGCGGCCCAGTTGTTCAGGAATGCTCTGCCGCCACCTGCGGCTCAGCATTTTCGTAGATCATCAACGGCTCCGAGTCGCCTTTGATGACCCCTTCGTCGATCACGACTTTGCTCACACTAGAGAGCGAGGGAAGATCGTACATGATATCGAGCAAGGTATTTTCGAGAATGGAACGCAGTCCACGCGCGCCGGTTTTGCGCTCCATTGCCTTGCGGGCGACGGCACGCAGGGCTTCATCACGAAACTCCAACTCCACATCTTCCATCTCGAACAGTTTGGAGTACTGCTTGACCAGGGCATTCTTGGGTTCGGTCAGGATGCTCATGAGTGCCTCTTCATCCAGCTCCTCGAGTACCGCATGTACCGGTAGGCGCCCCACGAACTCCGGAATCAGGCCATAGCGCACCAAATCCTCAGGCTCCACCATTTTGAGCAATTCGTTGGAGCTCTTCTTCTCGGCCTTGCCCTTTACCTCCGCGGAGAAACCTATCCCGCCCTTCTCGGAGCGATCGCGCAGCACACGCTCCAGGCCGGCGAAGGCGCCGCCACAGATGAACAGGATATTTGAGGTATCCACCTGCAGGAACTCCTGCTGGGGGTGCTTGCGTCCTCCCTGGGGGGGCACCGAGGCAATGGTCCCTTCGATCAGCTTGAGCAGTGCCTGCTGTACCCCTTCGCCGGAAACGTCACGGGTGATGGAGGGGTTGTCAGACTTGCGGGAGATCTTGTCGATCTCGTCGATATAGACAATGCCGGTCTGGGCCTTCTCCACATCATAGTCGCACTTCTGCAGCAGTTTCTGAATGATGTTCTCCACATCCTCGCCCACATAACCTGCTTCGGTGAGGGTGGTGGCATCGGCGATGGTGAAGGGGACGTTCAACAACCGTGCCAGGGTTTCAGCCAGCAGGGTCTTGCCGCTGCCGGTGGGACCGATGAGCAGGATGTTACTCTTGGCAATCTCCACCTCGTCCTTTTTCAGCCGGGAATCGAGTCGCTTGTAGTGGTTATAGACCGCCACTGAAAGAACTTTCTTGGCCTTTGACTGGCCGATGACGTAATCGTCGAGGATCTTCTTGATCTCGTGGGGTGTAGGTAGCTTGCTGCGCCCCGCCGCGGCGGAATCCTCCTGGACCTCCTCGCGGATGATGTCATTGCACAGCTCCACGCACTCATCGCAGATGAATACCGAGGGGCCGGCGATCAGCTTGCGAACTTCGTGCTGGCTCTTGCCGCAAAAGGAGCAATAGAGCAGCTTTCCGCTATCGCCCGAATTGGTGGTATCTCCGCTCATGCCCTTTCCTCTGCTATGTCCGCCTGTTCTTGTTAACCATGAACAGGATTGGCGCAATTTTCAAGTCACGCACACAATTGTACTGCTATATCTAGGGTAAATACCCCTGTCGGGTTACTCACCCACCTTATTTGACGTCGGTACGGCGATCCATCACGGCATCGATGAGTCCGTAGGCCTTTGCCTCCTCACCACTCATGAACTTGTCACGATCGGTGTCGAGACTGATCTGCTCCAGACTCTGGCCACTGTGACTGGCCAGGATCAGGTTCAGCTGCTCGCGGATCTTGATGATTTCGCGGGCATGGATCTCGATATCGGTGGCCTGGCCCTGATAACCACCCAGAGGCTGGTGAATCATCACCCGGCCGTGGGGCAGGCAGTAACGCTTGCCCGCCGCCCCGCCCGCCAGCAACACCGCCCCCATGCTCGCCGCCAACCCGATGCACATGGTGCTGACGCTGGGCTTGATGAACTGCATGGTGTCGTAGATGGCCAAACCGGCACTCACCGAACCGCCCGGGGAGTTGATGTAGAGATGAATATCCTTGTCGGGATTCTCCGACTCCAGGAACAACAGCTGCGCAACGATCAGGTTGGCCATGTGATCCTCGATGGGACCGACACAGAAAATGACGCGCTCCTTGAGCAGCCGTGAGTAGATGTCGTAGGCACGCTCGCCGCGAGACGTCTGCTCCACCACCATCGGCACCAGGCCGAGGTTGGTGATGGGCTGTGCTCCCTTCAGGTTATTCATCTCGTACATAACAGCCCCTTTGCTGAGTTTCGGTCTTATTGACCGCGGTTCATCAGTTCGTTGAAGCTCGACTTGGTTTCGGTGACGTCGGCCTCGCCGAGTGCCCACTCTACCACCTGATTTTCCAGTACCAGCGACTCCACCTCGGCCAGACGGTTGCGATCAGCGTAGTACCAGTTGATCACATCGTCCGGGCGCTCATAGGTAGAAGCCACTGTCTCTACCTGTTCACGCACCTTGGCGGGATCGGCCTTCATCTGATTGCGCTTGATGATCTCGGAGAGTAGCAGGCCAAGGCCGACACGGCGCCGCGCCTGTGCCTCGAACATGGCGCTATCGAGATTGACACCTGACTTACCGGCCGGAATATGCATGTTCTGGCGCATCTGCGCCGCCAACTGTTCGGCCTCCTGCTTGATTAGTGCCTTCGGCAGCTCGATCTTGTTGATCTCGATCAGCTTGTCCATCACCGTCTGTTTGACACGACCGATGATCGCCTGTGTCAGCTCGCGCTCCATGTTCTGGCGGACCTCCTTGCGCAGCGCTGCGACGCCGCCTTCGGTGACCGCGAAGCTCTTGGCGAATGCGTCGTCCAGTTCGGGCAGATGGGGCTCTTCGACACGGTGCACGGTGACCGCGAACTGTACCGGCTTGCCCGCCACCTCTTTATAGGCGTACTCCTCGGGGAACTTGAGGTCGAGGGTCAGTTTGTCGGCAGCCTTGGCGCCCACCAGCCCCTCTTCGAAGCCGTTAATCATGCGCTTGGCGCCGATCACTACCGGCACCTGCTTGCCTTCATTGCCCTGGAAAGCGGCGCCGTCGATGGTGCCCGTAAAGTCGATGACCAGGCGGTCACCCTCCTTCGCACCGCGCTCCACCGCCTCCCAGCGGGTGCGCTGCTTGCGCAGGGTCTCCAACATCGCATCCACATCGGCCTCGGTCACCTCGGCGGAGACCTTCTCCAGCGTGGTACCCTTGAGGCTGGCGGGTTCGATCTCCGGCATCACTTCGAAGGTGGCGGTGTATTCGAGGCTCTTGCCGGCATCGAGGGACTTGGGCTCGATCATAGGCTGGCCGGCCGGGCGCAGATTCTCCTTGACGACCGCTTCATAAAAGCTCGACTGGATGACGTCGCCCACCACCTCCTGGCGGACCTGGGTGCCATAATGGCTCTTCACCACCTTCATCGGAACCTTGCCGGGACGGAATCCCTTGAGCTTGGCAGTACGCGCCAGCCGCTGCAGACGGCCCTCGACCTCTTTCTCGACGCGCTCCTCGGGAACCTGAACCGTCATCCGCCGCTCAAGACCGCTGGTAGCTTCTACTGAAACCTGCATTGCCACTCCTCAACACACTTCATTAAGTTAATTTCAAGCACGAACCGCGCCGAAACGACACCCAATGCCGGACTTCACCTGTCTAGACAATGGGTCCATGGTTGAACCGATTCAAGGTTCATGCCCTTTCATCCAGTGTTTTGGACGAAAGATGGCCTGAAAACTGGGCATTTTACGTCAAGCCCAGGTAAACATCTAGCCGGCCTCCATAGGCAAGGGCATTATCTATCTGTTTGATTATCTGGAAATTAACCCACTTGCAGCTGTTCGGATGATCAGCCCAAGACCTACGGTTGATAGGTTTTCTGCGTGGCAGACCCAGACAGCTCCAGGCAAAGTCCACATGCAACGGCTGTGCTTGACATCAGGTGTGCATTTATTAATAAGTGTAATGCTTGTTGGGCGGAATTCCCTCACAATTGGAGATCACGTACAGATGCGCCACGTAGCCTCCCTCACTGCCCTCGTCTTGCTGATGGCCGCCTTGACCTGCCATGCCGAGGAGGTATCGCTTAAACACCAGGGTTTGATCATTTCCGCCAACCTTGAGACGGTGGGCCAGGCGTGGCGTCAAAAGCCGTTAGTGCTGATAACCCATGGCACCCTCGCCCACAACCGTATGGAGATCATTCAGGCACTGCAAAACACCTTCAAGGAGCGGGGCTATAGCTCGTTGGCCATCAACCTGAGTCTCGGCTTGAGTGAACGCAAGGGGATGTATGACTGCGCGATACCTCATACCCATCGCCATACCGATGCCATTGACGAAATCGGCCGCTGGCTCGACTGGCTCAAGGACCAGGGTGTTACGTCGGTGGTACTGCTCGGCCACTCCCGCGGTGGCAACCAGACCGCCTGGTTTGCCGCAGAACACGACGATGCGATCATCCGCTCGCTCATTCTCGTGGCACCACAAACCTGGAGCGAGCATTATGCAGCGGCCGACTACAAAAAACGCTTCCACAAAGCCTTGGCGCCGCGGCTCGCCGAGGCCGCGAGGCTGGTCAAGAGTGGCAAGGCCGAGCAGATGATGAAGGGAATTGATCTCATCTACTGCGAAAATACCTCCGCCACCGCCCGCACCTTTCTCTCCTATTACAACGATGATCAACGCATGGACACCCCCTATCTGCTGCAGCGGCTGAACAAGCCGGTGCTGGTGATCGCCGGCAGCGAAGATAACGTGGTGGCCGATCTGATCGGCAAAATGCAGCCGATCGCCGATGGCAAGCGGGTGCAACTCGTGGAAATCAGTGGCGCAGATCACTTCTTCCGCGACCTCTACATCGATGAGGTGGTTGACAGTGCTGTCACCTTCATGGAAGCGCACTAAAAACAGTGCATCACCAGGGAAGAGAAACAGCAGCCTCGGCCATGATTCGCGCTTGTGAAGTACGTTAACGGCAAAACCCCAGAGATGCTCGCCACCCTTCCCGTCTGCAAAGCAACACCTTTCCCCTATTAACCCGAGGGATAACCAAGACACTTCGGTTATCGGTATAACCTGTCGTGCCTCCATTGACATGTGGGGGCTGGACCAAAACGGTCTGAAGAGATGTCAGCGCAGACCATCGAACAGGTAATCGCCTATCTCAACACTGGCCGCATCACCCCCCTCGACCTGACGGTGGTTACCCGAACGCAATCCGACAGCGACACACCGTCGACCTCATCCATCTTCCTGAGGCACTCCAAAGGCAATGTATCGATGAGATAGCTCCAGCGCCCACCTCTCCCTCACTCGTCAGTCGATAGCGCGAGTCTCTTGTCACTTGGTCTCCATATCTGGCTGGAGTGCTCCGAAGATGTTTCCCTCGGTGTCCTTGAAATAGGCCAGCCAACCGACTCCGGGAATCGGTTCCATTGGCACCTCAACCGTACCGCCGCGTTTCACCACGGTCGCAATGGTGCTGTCCAGGTCCTCCACGCCCAGAATGCCCACATAGGCTATGACCGCCTTGCTGTCGATGGGCACCATACGCTTCATCATCCCGCCGTCGATACCTACCTGCTCCTTGGGACCGGTAGTGATGAGCCAGTAATCGAACGGCCCTTCCCATTTGTGAAACTCCCAGCCAAAGCAGTGACTATAGAAGGCAATGGCACGCTCAGGGACATCAGCATGGAGCTCGAAATGGACGACACGTGGCATGATAACCTCCGTAACATGAGCCGAAGCAAAGGGTGTTGAAAGGATAGCCCGAGATTGGCAAAGTTCATGGACGAAACCTGTAGCCGCCTTTAGGGTGCCCGTAGTCTGGGGCGATACTGCTAACAGGGACTTTCTCAACAACTGCCAAGGAGCCAAGCGTGGCTGCGCGAAAAAAAAATTTCACGTCGTAGATACACGCCTATGTTCGAAGTGGTAACGCCTGACTATTAGCGTATCGACGGCGACTGGTGTGACGAAACGCACCCATCAGCCAAGGGCCACAAGAAACTGACATCGCAGCGCATCAACCCACTGATACGAAGGCTGGTGCCGCGAGGATAAGCAGCATCGATGAAGTAATTGAACGGCAGGAACCTTCCGCGTAAAAATCGCGATAGACGCATGATTGCGTTCAGTACAAGGCACCGTTCTCAGCCAGGCTCAACCATTGCGTCAGAAATGATAGCTGAACTGAACTGACGTTCTTCGTGAAGAGTGCTCAAGACCAGCGGATGCTCCTCCGAAATACGTTACATCACCCGTGGTCAGATCGGTCATGGTGGTCGAAGCTTTAATTTCCTGATACCTCTGGTAGGCATAGGCAACATTTAACGACATCACCTGACTCAGAAAAAACTCCAGGCTGACATTCATGCCCAGCCATTTGCCACCATCGCCACTCTCCTCGAAAAGCAGGTTTCGCAGGTGATGGGTATCAGAGTCATCGCCTTGCGCCCAGCCGCTATATTGGACACTTGCATTCAATACGATAGGCAGCTCATTCGATTCGCCCGCGGAGTGAAGGCCAAGTCCAATATAGGGGGTTTTGAAGTTCTGTTCGTAGGTAATCCCTTTTGTCTCTGGAAAAATCACCTTTGAATCGCGGTAACTGTCGATTGAATAGATGGCCGTTCCGCCGACCGCTACCCACTTCAGGTGATCCTGCCGATATCCCACTATTCCGGTGATAGACGCCTGTTCATTGTCAAATTTCAGGAAGGTGAATTCGCCATTAATGTCCACATTACTGATTTCGGTGGCGGTGGTATTTTCATGATGTGACCAGTCGCTCCAGTCCGCGCCGACATAAAACCAGTCGTAATCATCCATGGTAGCCTCGCCATCAGCCGCATTTTGCCAATAGTCGAGATTAAAGCGCGTGCGACGCCCCAGCTTGAGTGAGGCTCCGACACCAACCAGGTAGGCAGTATCAATCTTCCAGTCCAGCTGACTCATTTTGTAGCCAGCGATCCCGGTGACGGCACCATCGGCATCGTAAACATACTCACCCGACTGACCGGTGAGATAACCACCATTGAGCCGGATCTCCATAGTTTCGTTGTGGGTAGTGTGTTGGGTTGCGTGATGAGTAGTGTAATTTTTCGCAGTGGCGTACTGCGAGATAAACATCATGAATAGAGCCAGGGAGAGGGGCGCGCGGGAGAAGTGTGCTATCGGCATAAAGATCAAAATTCTTATATTGTTGTGTTTATTGTTGAACTCACAGTCAAAAAAAGCCGGAGCCAGGCGCTAAGCCGGCTCCGGCCGACAGTTGTAAAGATTACCTTAGCTTTTGCTGCAAATTCAACTCACATCATCGGTTGTTGTAGAACTAGCCAACAGTTGGATGTGGCAGTGCCGTTGAGCGTGGAGGCCATCGGATTGTTCAGGTCAATCCCGGAGAGGTCGAAGGTGAAGGTGCCGTTCAAACATTGTGTACCTATCTTGCCGCTATTCGGCCCAGCGACTCCCTGCATCGCCATGCATCCGCCCATGCGAACGCTCATGCTCAGCCCATTGGCGCCATTAAGGATTTGACCGATCTCCACCGGTCCAAAACCAGTGAAGGCTCGGCCATCTAGGGAATAATCTGGATTGGCGATGGGGCGATAGGTAGTCCCGTCAACAACGAGTGTCAGATCATTCATGGTCCAGTCAATCTTGGAGGGACTGGCGGGCATTTGTGAAGGATCTGCGCCGTTCATCAACCAGCCATACACTTGCATGGCAAGCATGGCAAAGGACGGAGGAAATGCCGCTTGGCCAGAGACCGTACCGATTGAATCATGAGTCCCCATCAATTGGCCGCTCTGCGGGTTGATCATCGGGGAGTGGACACTCCCGGTGAAGTTGAATTTAAAATTGCCGTTGGCATCCATGGAAAGATTGCCATTAGCGTCCTTTTCAAGGCCACCTGAAATATATGACTTGCTGACTATTGAGGTCAGCATAGTGTCGACCCCACTCAAGGGTTGGGGTGGAGCCCCATACTGACCTGCATTGGCGCTTCCAAATGTAAGAGTGGCCGCCAGCATTGCGCCGGTGAGTAACGTTTTTTTGACCCTCAGACTCATTGACATGATTTTGCTTCTCCTCTGGTAAAACAGATGTGATTGTTGTTATGCCGCCTGATTACTACACACCCGCTCCGTAACCAAGCGGGCACCTCCGTGCGCGGAACGGCGGCGCTCCCGTACACGCATAAAAGCTGAATTGTTTGTTTCGATTTTGCGGGGAAGCCAAACAGGCGGTTTCAATGAGCCTGAAGAATATTGATCGAAATTCGAGAATGCCGTTGTGATTCTACTTTCCGTATAAGCATTCAATGGCCAAACTCCCTCTTGTGCCTGCTAGCGCTTTGACTGAGACAACAATGCGTCTTTTGTTGAGATACGACTTGACGAGTGTAACTTTCGGTGATGGAGAGTTGCAAGGAACTATGGATTCACGGTTTCAAGTTTCTCGCATACCTGATATGCGGCGATTGACGTGAGAATAGATTCAAACAATCCCCTGCCAAACTTATACTTATTACTAATATTCTCATATACAAAAAATCGATCAGTGGTGATTCATTTGTCGACGATATGAATAATTGGACGAAAGTGATTGGCCCGCAAAGTCATTCGCCACTTATAAGACACCGATACTGCCATTTCTGCTTTGGGAACAAAGCGATAAATCACCATGCAGCCACGCGCGGGCAGTGACGTTATAACGATGGGAAATATGCGGCGGACTTCCGGAAGGGAAATGACAGCTGTGAAATCACGAAAAAATAGCTGCAGCCGTTTCTGATTGAGTTGGTGCTGTGCTAAATGACTTTTTGAGCGCGATGGAAGTCAGGGACTTTTGGGGCACGGAGAATTCATCTATCCGTATCGGGCGGCCATTTTTCCTTTTTTACCTTGCCACTCTGGGGCGAAGCTTGGAATGAGTTTCCACTGCATGCTTTTCAGTCAAAAATTATCTGTGATGTTTTCACGCGAAGTATATTTCTAAAATATATTTCACACATCAAAGGGCTGACTGCTAGCGACAGCCTGTTTGGTGTTGCCCCTTCCGGCCACGGCAGCATCAATACTCTCGGTCATCACCTTCGCCAGAAAATCGATCTCGTCGGGCGTGATCACATAGGGTGGCAGAATATAACTGACGTTTCCCAACGGGCGCAGCAGTGCACCGCGCGACAAGGCGTGTTGGTAGAGGCGCACGCCACGACGCTCCTGCCAGGGGAAGGGTTGGCGGCTCTGTTTGTCCTGCACGATCTCCACAGCGAGGATCATGCCGCGCTGGCGCACCTCCGCCACATTCGGGTGATCATTGAGATGGGCGAAGGCGCGCGTCATCTCGGCGCTCAACTGCTTGTTAT
Organism: Gammaproteobacteria bacterium; assembly: GCA_036401755.1. Taxonomy (GTDB): domain Bacteria; phylum Pseudomonadota; class Gammaproteobacteria; order Thiohalomonadales; family Thiohalomonadaceae; genus DASWUD01. The sequence continues at coordinate 10,491 of DASWUD010000070.1, read as the reverse complement.
TCTGCAGCGTATTGTGCTGCTCGAACAGGTCGAGGGTGGCGAGCGCGGCGCGGCAGGCGAGCGGATTGCCGGTGTAGGAGTGGGAGTGGAGGAAGGCGTTTAATTTTGTGTAGTCGTCGTAGAAGGCGCCGTACACCTCATTGGTGGCGAGTACCACCGACATGGGCAGGTAGCCGCCGGTGAGCCCCTTGGAGAGGCACATGAAATCGGGGGTGATGGCGGCCTGCTCGCAGGCGAACATCGTGCCGGTGCGGCCGAAACCGACCGCGATCTCGTCGGCGATGAGGTGCACGCCGTACTGATCGCACGCCGCGCGCAGCAGCTGCAGGTAGAGCGGGTCGTACATGCGCATGCCGCCGGCGCACTGCACCAGCGGCTCGACGATCACCGCGCTGATGGTGGCGTGCTGCTCGGCGAGCACCTGCTCCATGTGCACGAACTGACGGCGCGCCACCTCGGCGCAGCTCTCCCCTGCTTCACGTTGATAGCAGTCGGGCGAGGGCACGGTGATGCTCTCCATCAATAATGGTTTGTACGTCTCCTTGAACAGGGCCACATCGCCCACCGCCAGGGTGCCGATGGTCTCGCCGTGGTAGCTGTTCTTCAGGGTGACGAAGCGCGTCTTGGTGGACTGGCCGCGGTTCTGCCAGTAGTGGAAGCTCATCTTCAGTGCCACCTCCACCGCCGAGGAGCCGTTATCGGCGTAGAAGCAGTGGTCGAGACCCGGCGGGGTGAGCGCCACCAGCCGCTCGGAGAGCGTGAGCACCGGCTCGTGGGTGAAGCCGGCGAGGATCACATGCTCCAGGTTTTCCAACTGCTCGCGCACAGCAGCGTTGATATAAGGATTGGCGTGGCCGAACAGGTTGACCCACCAGGAGCTGATGGCGTCGAGATAGCGGTTACCGTCGAAATCCTCCAGCCACACCCCCTGGCCGCGCTTGATGGGAATGAGCGGCAGCTGCTCGTGATCCTTCATCTGGGTGCAGGGGTGCCACACCACCGAGAGGTCGCGCCTGATCAGATCGCTGTTGTTCATTGGAGCAGGTAGTCCACGACGATGCCGATGAAGACGGTCAGGCCGAAATAGTGGTTGTTGAGGAAGGCGCGGAAGCTCAATTGCGGATCGCGATCGCGGATCAGGTACTGCTCATAGATCGAGAAGATAGATGCCGCCGCCAGGCCGAGGTAGTAGTAGAGCCCGAGTTCGAAGCTGAGACCGACCAGGATCAGCAGCCCCAGCACCAGCAGCTGCAGCAGGCCGATGATGAGGCGGTCATAGCGGCCGAACAGGATCGCCGAGGACTTTACGCCGATCTTCAGATCGTGTTCGCGATCGGTGATGGCATACATGGTGTCGTAGACCAGTGCCCACACCACTGCGACGAAGAAGACCAGCCAGCCGGCCTGCGGCACGGTGCCGGTCTGCGCGGCGAACGCCATCGGCACCGCCCAACCAAAGGCGATCCCCAGGTAGGCCTGCGGCAGATAGGTGTAGCGCTTCATGAAGGGGTAGCTCGCCGCCAGCACTACCGCCGGGATGGCCAGCAGGATGGTGAGGTTATTCATCAGCAGCACCAGCCCGAAGGCGAGCAGGCTCAGCACCGCGAACAGCAGCAGCGCCTCCTTCGGGGTGACGGTGCCTGCCGCCAGCGGGCGCTGTTTGGTGCGCTCAACATGCGGATCGATGTGGCGATCGGCGTAGTCATTGATGACGCAGCCGGCCGAGCGCATCAACACCGAGCCGAGCAGGAACACCACCAGCACTAGCGGCCCGGGACTCCCCTCCCCGGCCAGCCACAGCGCCCACAGCATCGGCCAGAGCAGCAAATAGATGCCGATGGGCCGGTCGAGACGGGTCAGGCGTAAATATTCGCGCAGGCGCGGGGTGGCAGTGTGCAACGGAACAAACCTCGGGGATGAAGCCGGAAAAGCGCTATTGTCGCTCAGCCATGGCCCAGCCACCAAGCCCGTAGAGCTGTTTTTACTGTTTTGGCCCCTTGGGCGGCCGAATAAAAAAAACCACCAGGGCGACGATGACGGCAAGAATGATAAGTTCAATGAAGATCATGAGAGCCTCCTGGGGTGAGGATAGCCCAATACTCTCTCCAGCAGGAGTGTTTCGCCGCGCTCAGACCACTCGGTAGTGGGCAAGTTCATCACTCCATTCCAGTACAACGCAGGAGTGCCCGCGATCTGCCAAGCGGCGCGAGCAGCCGCGCATGCTCTTTATGTCATCTGCGGCGAGAAAGGGGGTGAGGGTCTCGTGCTCGGCAAAGGCGAGGCAGTAGCGGCGCCGTTTTTCATTGTCACGGCAGGTGGAGCAGAATGGAGAGCTCTCCGAGCCGGGATGGTTCAAGCTGCAAATTCGACAGTGCTCCACATACTCCATGTTCTCGCTCCAATCAGTTCCTTGCGTTACTTGAGCGAATCTAACATCCCCGTGGGGGGTTAATCTGTAAGGATTTTTGGTATTTTTCGCCACAGTTTCGGGGGGAGTCAAAAGCCCAGATAGATGCCAAGACCTGCATAGTAGATGCGTGAATCGTAAAACTGGCCATGGGGATTGTGGCCGCGAAACCCCTCCAGCACCACGCGCATGCGGCGCCGGCCTGGCTGGGGTGGGCCGAACTCGGGACCGATAGCGACACTGATATCGGGGGTCCAATCGTGCTGCTCCCAGCTCTTGATGTCGACCGCCGCCAGCCAGCGCCCGCCGTTCCACAGGACGTTGCGGCCGCGATATTCGCTGCCGCCGTGGAAACTGAGCGGCTTGAGGTCACCCGGATCGCGGTGGACCATATACTCACCACCGCTGTAGAGCCGCAACCGGTAGAAATCGTATGAGTAGATGAATTCGAGCGATTCGAAACTGAGATTGACCCGTTCCGGATTGACACGCAGCAGAAACTCATCCCCCAAATGGGAGCTTTGATGATAGAGACGCAAGCGCATCGAGTGGTCGCCGTTGCGATAGGTCACGGGAATGCCGATGGTGTAGTCGGCGTTGACCAGATCCCACGAGGGGGCGCCGAGATCGAACTGGGCAAACAACCCGCCAGCCAGACTGATCTGCAACCCCTCCTCGGGGCGCTCGCCGGCCCGGCGATAAAGGCCAAAGGTTTCGCCATAGACCACGGCGGCAGTGGTGAAGTATTGCGCTTCGATCTTGTAACGGCGCGCACTCACCGAAAACTCTGGCTGCTTGGGATCAGCCAGCAGCGGCCAGAAGATATCACCGGTGGGAAAGGGAATGGTGTCGGGCACCAGCCCAAGAACGCTGTAGACCTGCTGGCGCGCACTCGACATCGGCGGTGCCGTATCGCCGAAGATGATATTGATCCCTTCGATACCTTCGATGGGCGGTGCGGACCTCTCCAACGTGGCGCGTCGCTCGCTATCACCTTCTGGCAGCGTGATGCTCACCAGGCCGTCCTGCACCCTCAGCCGGTAGCTGCCGGGAGACCACCCCAGACTTTGCTCCAGCCAGGTGGTCAGTGCTCCCGCCAGATAGGCATCATGCGGATCGGTGGGCAACTCCATGCCGTGAACGCCCGCGGCGAGAGTGAGTGCGCCGGCCAGCAGCAGGGCGAGCAGGAGGCGTGAGGGGCGTGACATAAGAGCTCCAACGTAGGAGGCCCCTCTCATTGTGGCCTCGCCCAGAGTAGTTGGCCAGTTCCGGATTATAGTGTGCTGTCCAGAGTCAGTAGGTGCTTGTTAAAACGCCCCGAAGACTGCCGCTTTCAAATCTTCGGGCCGATCGATGTCCCACACCACACCGGGATCATCGACAGGACAGAGCATCAGCGCCTGCCGATGCGCGCTCAGAATCGGTTTGCCGCCGTGGTCACCCCGGAGCGCCACCAGCTGAGAGAACCACTCCCGGGCAAAGCCCACCGGATGGCCTCGTCGCCCGTTGAATTCACAAGCCAGCAGACTCGCGCCGCTACGCAAGCGCGTTGCCACCATGAGATGGCTGTCAGGGGCAATAAACGGCATGTCGGCCAGCGTCACCACCCACCCGGCAGCTGCGGCGCTGGCACGCACACCGGCGGCGAGAGTGTGGCCCATTCCGCCCTGTGCCGCCGCGGCAATCACCGTCTCGCAGCCCGCTGCGGCAAGCAGCGTTGCCAGCCGAGGGCTACCGGGGCGCACCACCGCAATCACTCTATCGACGGCGGGCAGAAGATTGAGTGCGGCGGCGAGCGCCATCGGCGTGCCGTCCGGCAGCGGATGGCGCAGTTTGTCGCTGCCGAAACGGCTGCCCTGCCCGGCCGCAAGAAGAATGCCGACGATCTCGCCGGTCACGGTACCGCCTCAGCAGAAGTGCAGCGTGCCCGAGTCATGTCTGTTATCTGCTGACTGGCGCCCTTCGCCGCCACCCCGTTCTTGACAGCAGTCAGCTCGGCCAAGATGGAAACGGCGATCTCCGGCGGGGTGTGACTCCCTATGGGCAGGCCGACCGGACCGTGCAGTCGCGCGATCTGCTCCGGCGTCAGGTCGAAATGGCGCAACAGCCGCTCACGGCGGCGTTCGTTGTTGAGGCGCGAGCCCAGCGCACCCACATAGAACGCGGGTGACTTCAATGCATCGAGCAGTACCATATCATCGAGCTTGGGGTCGTGGGTGAGCGCGACCACCGCGCTGTGTGGATCGAGGCCGAGCGTGATCACCGCATCGTCCGGCATGCCCGCCACCAGCGTCGTGCCCGGCACACTCCAGGCATCGGCATATTCACTGCGTGGATCGCAGACGAATACCTGATAGTCGAGTGCACACGCCATCTGCGCCAGATAGGTGGAGATCTGTCCGGCACCGATGATAAGCAACCGCCATGCAGGACCGTGCACCGTGGTCAGCACGCGCCCATCCCAGCCAAAGCGATCGGCCGGTGAAGCAGGCGCCAGGGTGATCCCCGGCTGGCCAATCTCCACACTGCGCCGCACCAGATTTCCTGCGACGATGTGCTCGCTCATCAATGACAGTAAATAGAGATCGGGCGATGGCTCGATCACCAGCTCCATCATGCCGCCGCACGGCAGGCCGTAGTAGCTGGCCTCCTCCTGGGTAACACCATACTTCACAACAAAAGGCCGCGTGTCGGCAAAATCGCCGCGCAATGTCCTTTCGATCAGATCGGCTTCGATACAGCCACCCGATACCGAACCCTGCACCAGACCATCGTCGCGCAACGCCATCCAGGCACCAGGTGGACGTGGCGCCGAACCCCAGGTGCGTGCCACGGTGGTCAGGATGAAGTGGTGCCCCTGCGCGCCCCAGCGACGCACGGCATCGAGCACCTGCTTGTCCTGATTGTCCATCAGCTCGCCAACTCTGCTGTGTTGAAGGGCATGCGATAGAGGCGCTTGCCGGTAGCGGCTGCGATGGCGTTGGCGACCGCCGGCGCCAGCGGGGGCACCCCCGGTTCGCCGATACCGGTCGGGGCCGCCGTTGAGGGGACGATGTGGACCTCCACCATCGGCATTTCATTGATGCGTATTGGTGGGTAGCCATCGAAATTGCTCTGTTCGACGCGCCCCTCCTTCAGCGTGATCTCGCCATGTAGTGCGGCACTGAGCGCAAAGCCGATGGCCCCTTCCATCTGGGCACGAATCACATCGGGGTTGACCGCCGTGCCACAATCCACTGCAGCAACAATACGGTCCACCTTCAACGCACCATCATTTTTGATACTGACTTCAGCCACCTGTGCCACATAGGTATTGAAGGATTTGTGTACCGCCACACCGCGGCCGCGCCGCACACCGGACGCCTGCTTGAGGGGCTTTCCCCAGCCCGCCTTTTCCGTTGCCAGTTTGAGCACGCCGACGTGGCGCGGCTCCTCGGTGAGCAGCTCCAGGCGCAGCGCCACCGGGTCCTTGCCGGTCGCAGTCGCAACTTCGTCGATGAATGTCTCGGTGGAAAAGGCGGTGTGGGTAGAACCCACCGAGCGCCACCACAATACCGGTACACGGATCTCCGTCGGGGTATGCAGATCAACCATCATGTTGGGAATGGCATAGGGCAGATTGTCAGCACCTTCGACCGATACACGGTCGATGCCATCTTTCACCAGCATCTGCTCCATGGGCGAACCCATGGCGATGGATTGACCGACCAGCCGATGCCGCCAACCGATCAATTTGTTATTGCTGTCGATGGCCGCCTCCAATTGGGGATAGAAGAGCGGCCGATAGTAGCCAGCACGCATATCATCTTCGCGCATCCATACCAGCTTGACCGGTGCCCTGCCCTTGATGGCCTTGACGATCTGCGCCACTTCCAGCACGTAATCCGAATCTTTGGAGGCACGCCGCCCGAAACTGCCACCGGCATAGAGCATGTTGATCTTCACGTGATCGGGCTTGATGCCGAACAGATTCGCCAGACTGAACTGATCACCCGTGTGCATCTGCTCGCCGTTCCAGACCTCACAACCATCCGCATCGAGTTTGATGACGCAATTCAGCGGTTCCATCGGCGCGTGGGCCAGGTAGGGGAATTCGTAACTGGCGCGCAATACTTTGGCCGCTTGGGCAAAGGCCTCATCAGTATTGCCTGGATGAGTGACAGGAATACCGGGAGTTTTCGCCATTTCTCTGTAGCGTGTGAAGATCTCCTCGCTGCCCAGTTTGAAGGCATTGCTCTCATCCCAGGTCACCGCGAGTGCATCACGCCCTTTCTTGGCACTCCAGGTATCGTGTGCAAGCACCGCCACACCCTGCGGGATCTGCACCACATCGACAACCCCCTGCACCGCCTTGGCGCGACTGGCGTCGAACGATTTGACGGTAGCCCCGAAGCGCGGCGGGTGTGCGACCACAGCTACCAGCATGCCGGGCAAGTGCACATCCTGGGTGAATTGGGCCGTGCCGTTGGTCTTGGCAAAGCTGTCCTTGCGTTTGGACTCCTTGCCGATCAACCGGAAATCCTTCGGGTCCTTGAGTTTGACTACAGCCGGTACGGGTTCTTTGGCAGCATCGGCAGCCAGTTCACCAAAGGTGGCACTGCGACCACTCCCAGAATGGCTGACCACATTGTCACGCACCTGTAGTTCAGCGGCACTCACCTTCCACCGCTGCGAAGCTGCAGCCACCAGCATGGCCCGTCCTGTGGCACCCGCCGTGCGTAACTGCTCCCACGAGTTGGCGATCGCCGTGCTGCCGCCTGTTCCCTGGGCCCGTCCCCAGATCAGGTTGTTGTAGCGGCTGGCATCGGCAGGCGCGCCTTCGACACGCACCAGATTCCAGTCCGCATCCAGCTCATCTGCGAGAATGGTTGCCAGACCCGTGTAGGTACCCTGCCCCATCTCCAGATGCTTGGAGATGATGGTCACACTGTTGTCTTCGCCGATACGCAAAAAGGCATTAGGGACAAAGGTGTCTGATGCGGCAGCGAATTTACCAGCCTTGCCAGGCTCCGCCGCAGAAGTGGCGAACGCCGGCAGATAGAAGCCGATAGTCAGCGCAGCCCCCGCTTGCAGGAAACGGCGGCGACTGAGATTCGCGATGGCGGGGTCGTTCATGATTGCACTCCTAAGCCAGCGCCTTGGCGGCTGCGTGGATGGCGGCGCGAATACGCACATAGGTGGCACAGCGGCAGATGTTGCCGGACATGGCCTTGTCGATATCGGCATCGGTTGGCTTGCGGTTGTGGTTGAGCAGTGCCACGGCACTCATCATCTGACCGGACTGGCAGTAGCCGCACTGCACCACCTCCAGTTTGCGCCAGGCCTCCTGTACGGCCCTGCCGATACGATCGCTATCGACCGCTTCGATGGTGGAGATCTTTTTCCCGACGGCAGCAGAAACCGGGGTTTGACAGGAGCGAATCAAGTCGCCATCCAGATGCACGGTACAGGCTCCGCAAAGCCCTTTGCCACAGCCAAATTTGGTACCCGTCATCTGCAGGGTATCGCGCAGCACCCACAACAGCGGCATATCCTCCGCCACATCGACCTGGTATGGCTTACCATTCACATTGAGCTGAATCATCTGCGCTCTCCGTTGGGTATAAAAAGACGAGATGCATCTCTTCCCGTCCATCTTAAATCATTGCCTTGAGTACTTTGATTACCGTAAAGGAAAGGTGTCACAGTAAGCAAAGAGATATAGAAGACGCCCTGCAGTTCTACAAGGAAGAGAAACGAAGCCGTTCCATGTCTACGTTGCCAAAGTCAGTTGCACACCTAATGTTTGATACTCTCTGCGCCATAAGCGAGAAGTCGTCTAATTGCTGCCTGCCGCGAACAACCTTTATGAAACAACAGAATAATTATTGATTACCACCGGCGGGCTATGCTGAAGGGGATATCGGCAAAAGGTGTGGCCCATGGAGCTGCTGGCCAAGACACTCGCATTTCTGGCACCCGATGAATTCTCACCTGCGGTACTGGTGACGTGCGCCGGCGCAGCCTGGTTCTATCATCGCGGGCGGCGTGTGGAGCGCGCCCTGTATCGTGCCACACTGTTCTGGGTGGGGCTGCTGCTCATCTATGGCGTATTGCAGACGCACTACGACTTCTACGCCCAGCACATGTTCTTTCTGCACCGCCTGCAACATCTGCTCCTGCACCACCTGGCGCCACTGCTCATCGTGCTGGCACAGCCGGGCGAGCGGTTGCGAGCGGGTGCCCCGCCCCTCCTGCGCAAGCATCTCATCGACCCGCTACTGCACAGCCGCCTGCTGCACAGCACCATGACGCTCATCCAGCAACCGGTGATGGCCGGCGTGCTGTTCTTCGGTCTCATCTATTTCTGGCTCATCCCCGACCTGCACTTCATCGCCATGCTCAACCTGCCGCTCTACAACGCGATGAACTGGGGGATGGCGATCGATGGTCTGCTGTTCTGGTGGATGGTGTTCAACATGCGCCGGGAAGGCAGCAGCGCCGCGTACCACTTCGGCGGCCGCATCCTGCTGCTGTTTCTGGTGATGATCCCGCAGATCGTCATCGGCGCCGCCATCGCCCTGAGCGGGCAGGAGCTGTTCGAGGTCTATGCCGTGTGTGGCCGGGTATGGCCGCTGAGTGCGCATGTCGATCAACAGCTCGGTGGTCTCATCACCTGGATCCCCGCGGCGATGATGAGCGTTGCCGGAGCACTGCTGCTACTGCAACGCTGGTTGCGCGAACAGGGGTTGGCAACGGCGGGAGGCGCGAGATGTCGCGAGCTCACCTGATCGCGCTGCTGCTCCTCTTGTCCGGCTGCGGCAGTGAGACGACGACGTGGCACGGCCGCAACCTGCACACTCTGATGCCGGACCTCGCCTTCACCCTGCACGATGGTAACGATCGCCAGATCACTGCAGCGGATTACGCCGGCAAGGTGGTACTGCTCTACTTCGGCTACGCGCACTGTGACGATGTCTGCCCCACCACGCTGACCACGCTGGCGCATGCCGTGCACAGTCTGGGCAACGAGGCCGATCGGGTGCGCATTCTGTTCGTCTCGGTCGATCCGCGCCGCGACACCCCCGAGGTGTTGCGCCACCACAGCCGCCACTTCTCACCGCAGTTGGTCGGCTTGAGTGGCAGCGAGGCGCAGTTGCAGGCGTTGGCCAAGCGCTACCGGGTCGCCTACGGCTATGGCGCGCCGGGTGCCGACGGTGCCTATCAGGTCTATCACAGCAGCGCGATCTTCGTCTTCGACGCTCGCGGCCACACCAGGTTGTTGCTGGAAGAGAGGCTCGGCGCCGCCGCGATTGCCCAGGATCTGCGCCAGCTGCTCATAACACCATGAAATGGTCCACCAGCAGCAGCACGAAGAGTGCGCTGAGATAGGTAATGGAGTAGCGGAACAACCTCAGCGCATCGCGATCACTATCGCTGTGCAACAGCCGTATGGCACGCACGATGAACACCACACCGAGCAGCGCAGCACCGAGCAGGTAGGGCAAACCGCTCAGCTGCAGTGCGCCAGGCAACAGGCTCACCGGCAGCAGTGCCAGGGTATAGCGCAGGATGGTGCGCTTGGTGTGCGCCACCCCGTGGGTGACCGGCAGCATCGGCACGCCGGCTTGGGCGTATTCATCACGACGCGCGATGGCGAGCGCCCAGAAGTGCGGCGGGGTCCAGACGAAGATGATCAGGAACAGGGCGAAGGCTGGCCACGACAGTGTGCCCGTCACCGCGCACCAGCCGAGCAGTGCCGGGGCCGCACCGGAGGCGCCGCCCAGCACGATGTTCTGCGGGCCGAGCCACTTCAGGTAGCGGGTGTAGACCACGGCATAGCCAATCAGTGTAAAGAAAGTGAGCAGCGCGGTCAGCGGGTTGACCGCGAACCAGAGCAGCAGCAGCGCATCCACCCCCAGCAGCGTGGCAAAGGCAAACGCGGCAGAGACCGCGATGGTGCCGCTGGGTAGCGGCCGCTGACGGGTGCGCGCCATGACAGCGTCGATACGGCGGTCGGCCACATGGTTGAAGGCGGCGGCGGAGGCAGCCGCCAGCGCAATGCCCAAGCTGCCCACCAGCAGCACCTGCCAGGAGAGTTGACC